>NZ_CP039383.2:2432241-2736271 GCF_004803715.2 Luteimonas yindakuii | reverse complement strand
GCGGCGACGCGGGGGGCGCAGTGTCCCCGCCCTGCGGGTCTTCCTTCCGTGAAGACGGTGGCGTATGGAGGCTTCGGAGCAACGGATGAGGGGCCCGGGCGGCCGACGCGGCAGCGCGCATGCGGCAGCGACGTTCGATGCCGTGACGAGGCGCCGGTGCCGGAAAAGGAGAAGCCCCGGACGGGCCGGGGCTTCGATGGGGTCTGCTGGATCGACGAGGAAGAGGCAGACCGCGCAGGAGGTCGGACTGCATGTTCGACACGGAGTTCCCGGAAACCGGAAAGAATTTTGTGAATGCGCGTGGCCCGGCGCGGGGTGCCCGGACGCCCGCCGCCCGGCGTACGCGCCCGCTGCTGCGGGACCTCCGCCGGTTGTCCCGCAAAGCCGGCGACTGTTATACTTCTGCGGCTTCGCCGGGCGGTTTCATCGGCCCGGGATCGTCCATCGTCACAGGACCCCCATGTGTTGACTTCCTTCGCTGCGGGTCGGCGGCTGGCGCAGCGCGCACTCGCCTGGCAGGCGGTCGCGGTGGCGCTGACCGCGCTGGCTTTCCTGGTCAAGGATTGGCATTGGGCGCTGGCAGCGCTGGCGGGGGGCGGTTCGGTCGCGGTGGGTGGCTGGCTGCACAGTGCGATCGCGCTGGGTGGCGGAGCTGCACCGGCAGGTGGCGCGCTCGCGCGCGTCCTGGTCGGCGCGCTGGCGAAGTGGGCGGTCGTGCTGGCGGTGCTGGTGCTGGCGGTGGGTGTGGGCGGTCTGCCCCCCGTCGCGGTCGGCGTCGGCGTGATCGTGGCACTGGTGACACAGATGCTGGCCATGGCCAGTCGTTGATTCGAACACGTACAGACAGTCAGAGGCGGACAGGCACATGGCCGGCGAGGCGGAAACCCCCACCAGCTACATCCAGCACCATCTCCAGAACCTCGTCTACAGCGAGGATGGCGGCGTGCGTGGGTCGACCGCGACCGATGGCTTCTGGTCGATCAACCTCGACACCATCCTGACCTCGGTCACGATGGGCCTGATCGTCACCTTCCTGTTCTGGATCGCCACCCGCAAGGCCACCGCGGGCGTGCCGGGCAAGTGGCAGGCGTTCGTCGAGATCCTGCTCGAGTTCGTCGACCGCCAGGCGCGCGATACCTACCACGGGTCCAGCAAGCTGGTGACGCCGATCGCGATCACCCTGTTCTTCTGGATCCTGCTGATGAACATGCTGAAGTTCATCCCGGCGGATTTCTTCGCCGTGCCGCTGGGCTGGCTGGGCGTGAACTACTGGAAGCCGGTGCCGACCGCCGACGTCAACGCGACGCTCGGCCTGTCGATCAGCGTGTTCTTCCTGATGCTGTTCTTCGCCCTGCGCTCGAAGGGCCTGGGCGGCTTCACCAAGGAATTCCTGACCGCGCCGTTCGGCAAGTGGATGATGCCGTTCAACCTCATCCTCAACATCGTCGAGTGGGTGTCCAAGCCCATTTCGCTGGCGATGCGACTGTTCGGCAACATGTTCGGTGGCGAGATCGTGTTCCTGCTGATCTGGGTCCTCGGCGGTGCAGGCCTGCTGGGTCTGCTCGGCGGCACGGTGTTCGGCCTCGGCTGGATGATCTTCCACATCCTGGTGATCCCGCTGCAGGCCTTCATCTTCATGATGCTGTCGATCGTCTACCTCAGCCTCGCCGAGGACGCCCACTGACGGCAGGCACGCGTCCCGTTTCCCGCTACACCCTCAACATCCAACCCTCGCAACATCCGTTCCGGAGAAAACCATGGAAATCGCTCTGACCTCGTTCGCCCAGATCCAGGCTTCGACCGCTCTGGCCATCGGCATCATGATCGGCCTGGCCGCGCTGGGCGCAGGTCTGGGTCTGGCCATCATGGCCGGCAAGTTCCTCGAGTCGGCCGCGCGCCAGCCGGAGCTGATCCCGGTCCTGCAGGTCCGCATGTTCATCACCGCCGGCCTGATCGACGCCGCGTTCATCATCTCGGTCGCCGTCGGCCTGCTGTTCGCGTTCGCCTCGCCGTTCATCGGCCCGGTCGCCGCCCAGCTGGGCGGCTGATCCAGCCGCGCGGAAGCGGGCAGCCGTGATCGGCCGCCCGCTTCCCGGATGACAGCTGGCATGCCCGGCATGCCCGGACCATCACGACAGGCAGTGGCACACCCATGAACATCAATCTGACCCTGATCGCCCAGGCACTGGCCTTTGCCGGCCTGATCTGGCTGATCGCGACCTTCGTCTGGCCGCCGTTGCTCAAGGCCATCGAGGAGCGCCAGCAGAAGATCGCCGAAGGCCTCGCCGCCGCCGACAACAGCCAGCGTGCGCTGGCGCAGGCGCAGGAACAGGTCAACGACGAGCTCAAGACGGCGCGCACCAAGGCCAACGAGATCATCGACCAGGCCCACCAGCGCGCCAACCAGATCGTGGAGCAGGCACGCACCGAGGCGCAGGCCGAGGCCGCGCGCCACAAGGCGATGGTCGACGCGGAGATCGAGGCATCGGCCAACCGTGCCCGCGAGGACCTGCGTCGCCATGTGTCGATGCTGGCGGTCACCGGCGCCGAGAAGCTCCTGCGCCGCGAGATCGACGCCAACGCCCACAAGGCCCTGCTCGACGAACTGGCCGCGGAGATCTGAGCGTGAGCCAGGAGATCACCCTCGCACGTCCCTATGCGCGCGCCGCATTCGGCCTCGCCCGCGACGCCGGTGCGCTCGCGGCCTGGTCGGACGCGCTCGCGTTCGCCGCGCGCGTGGCGGTGGATCCGCAGGCGCAGCCGCTGCTCGGCCATCCCGGGCTGGCCCGTGAGGACGCGGTGGCACTGCTGGCACCCGAGGGTGCGCAGGAAGGCTTCCGCGATTTCCTCGCACTGCTCGCCCGCAACAGCCGCCTTGCGCTGCTGCCCGAGATCGCCGGCCTCTACGAGGACCTGCGCGCGGACGCCGAACAGGTGGTGCGCGCGACGGTGACGTCGGCGACGGAGTTGCCGGTGGCCGAGCTCGACGCGATCCGCACGGCGCTTGCGCGTCGTTTCGGGCGCGAGGTGCAGCTGGAGGTCGCGGTCGACGACGCATTGATCGGTGGCGCGGTGATCAGCGCCGGCGATGTCGTCATCGACGGCTCCCTGCGCGGCAAGCTCGCACGCCTGCAGTCGGCGCTGAGCCAGTAAACAGGAGCGGACGCCTACACGCGGCCGCGCCCACCACAGTTTCATCTACCGCGCGTCGTCGAATCCGGCGCGCCGAGGAACCGGAAATGGCAAGCACCCAGCTCAACCCCTCTGAAATCAGCGAACTGATCAAGAGCCGCATCGAGAAGGTCAAGCTGGCCGCCGAGGCGCGCAACGAAGGCACGGTCACCTCCGTGTCCGACGGCATCGTGCGCATCTACGGCCTGGCCGACGTGATGCAGGGCGAAATGATCGAGCTGCCGAACGACACGTTCGCGCTCGCCCTCAACCTCGAGCGCGACTCGGTCGGCGCCGTGGTGCTGGGTGACTACGAGCACCTGCGCGAGGGCGACGTGGCCAAGACCACCGGCCGCATCCTCGAAGTGCCGGTCGGTCCGGAGCTGCTGGGCCGCGTGGTCAACGCACTCGGCGAGCCGATCGACGGCAAGGGCCCGATCACCGCGTCGCTGAGCGCGCCGGTCGAGCGCGTCGCCCCGGGCGTGATCTGGCGCAAGTCGGTCGACCAGCCTGTGCAGACCGGCTACAAGTCCGTCGACGCCATGATCCCGATCGGCCGCGGCCAGCGCGAGCTGATCATCGGCGACCGCCAGACCGGCAAGACCGCGATGGCCATCGACGCGGTGATCAACCAGAAGGGCACGGGCATCAAGTGCGTGTACGTGGCGATCGGCCAGAAGGCCTCGACGGTCGCCAACATCGTGCGCAAGCTGGAAGAGAACGGCGCGCTGGCGCACACGATCGTGGTCGCCGCCACCGCGTCCGAGTCGGCGGCGATGCAGTACATCAGCGCCTACTCCGGCTGCACCATGGGCGAGTACTTCATGGACCGCGGCCAGGACGCGCTGATCGTGTACGACGACCTGTCCAAGCAGGCCGTGGCCTACCGCCAGATCTCGCTGCTGCTGCGCCGCCCGCCGGGCCGCGAAGCCTATCCGGGTGACGTGTTCTACCTGCACAGCCGCCTGCTCGAGCGCGCCGCGCGCGTGTCCGAGGACTACGTCGAGAAGTTCACCAACGGCGAAGTGAAGGGCCAGACCGGCTCGCTCACCGCGCTGCCGATCATCGAGACCCAGGCCGGCGACGTCTCGGCGTTCGTGCCGACCAACGTGATCTCGATCACCGACGGCCAGATCTTCCTCGAGACCGACCTCTTCAACGCCGGCATCCGCCCGGCCGTGAACGCCGGCATCTCGGTGTCGCGCGTCGGTGGTGCGGCACAGACCAAGATCATCAAGAAGCTGTCGGGCGGCATCCGCATCGCGCTGGCGCAGTACCGCGAGCTGGCGGCGTTCGCGCAGTTCGCCTCCGACCTCGATGACGCCACCCGCAGGCAGCTCGAGCGCGGCCAGCGCGTCACCGAGCTGATGAAGCAGAAGCAGTACCTGCCGATGTCGATCGCGCACCAGGCGCTGTCGATCTACGCCGTCAACGAAGGCTTCCTCGACGACGTGCCGGTCAACAGGATCCTCGCGTTCGAGGCGGGCCTGCACGCCCACTTCGACAACACCGAGGGCGCGCTGATCGAGAAGATCAACGGCTCGGGTGCGTGGAACGACGAGATCGAAGCGGCGTTCAAGAAGGGCATCGCGGACTTCAAGCAGACCGGTTCGTTCTGAACCGGTTGGCTTGTCTGATGGTTTGGTGATTCGACACAGGTGAGGCGAGGGGAAGCGTTCCGGGCAACCGGGCTTCCCCGACCGGATCACCGCAGCGGAGCGAGCAATGGCTGGCGGCAGAGAAATCAAGACCAAGATCAAGAGCGTGCAGAACACCCGCAAGGTGACGCGTGCGCTGGAAATGGTCTCGGCCTCCAAGATCCGCAAGGCGCAGGACCGGATGAAGGCATCGCGCCCGTACGCACGGGCGATGAAGCAGTTGATCGGCCACCTGGCGCAGGCGAATTCGGAGTTCCAGCACCCCTACCTCATCGAGCGCCCGGCGCCGAAGCGGGTGGGCTACATCATCGTCTCGTCCGACCGCGGCCTGGCCGGCGGCCTCAACAACAACCTGTTCCGCAAGCTGCTGGTGGAAATGCGCCAGTGGCAGGAGAAGGGCGTCGAGGTCGACGTGGTCACCATCGGCCAGAAGGCGACGGTGTTCTTCCGCCGCCTCAAGGTGCGCATGCTGGCCAGCGTCACCCACCTGGGTGACAACCCGGAAGTCGAGCAGCTGATCGGCGTGATCAAGGTCATGCTCGATGGCTACACCGAGGGTTCGCTGGACCGCGTGTTCCTGGCCTACAACGACTTCGTCAACACGATGACCCAGCGCGCGGCGTTCGACCAGCTGCTGCCGCTGCCGGCGTCGGACGAGACCATCGTCAAGCACGACTGGGACTACATCTACGAGCCGGACGCCGAGTCGGTGCTCGAGCACGTGCTGATGCGCTACATCGAATCGCTGGTGTACCAGGCGGTGATGGAGAACGTGGCGTCCGAGCATGCCGCGCGCATGGTGGCGATGAAGGCCGCGAGCGACAACGCGAACAAGCTGATCGAGACGCTGAACCTGGTCTACAACAAGGCACGCCAGGCTGCGATCACCCAGGAAATCTCCGAGATCGTGGGCGGCGCCGCCGCCGTATGACGACGGCGTAATTCGTGATTCGTGATTCGTGATTCGAGGAGCAGCGAGCCGCGCCTTTCCGAATCACGAACTGCGAATCACCAATCACGAAACCTATCCGGACGGCGCGAGCCTTCCAAACAGAACAAAGTTAACCGGAGCGACAACATGAGTCAGGGCAAGATCGTTCAGATCATCGGCGCCGTCGTCGACGTGGAATTCCCGCGCAACGAAGTGCCGAAGGTGTACGACGCACTGAAGGTCGACGGCACCGAGATCACGCTGGAAGTCCAGCAGCAGCTCGGCGACGGCATCGTGCGCGCCATTGCGCTCGGCTCGACCGATGGCCTGAAGCGCAACCTCGTCGCCACCAACACCGGCACCGGCATCGTGGTGCCGGTCGGCGCCGGCACGCTGGGCCGCATCATGGACGTGCTGGGCCGCCCGATCGACGAGGCCGGCCCGGTCGACGCCACCGCGCACTGGGAAATCCACCGTGCGGCGCCGTCGTACGAGGACCAGTCTTCGTCCACCGAGCTGCTGGAAACCGGCATCAAGGTCATCGACCTGATGTGTCCGTTCGCCAAGGGCGGCAAGGTCGGCCTGTTCGGCGGCGCGGGCGTCGGCAAGACCGTCAACATGATGGAACTCATCAACAACATCGCCAAGGCGCACGAAGGCCTGTCGGTGTTCGCCGGCGTGGGCGAGCGTACCCGCGAGGGCAACGACTTCTACCACGAGATGAAGGACTCCAACGTCCTCGACAAGGTGGCGATGGTCTACGGCCAGATGAACGAGCCGCCGGGCAACCGCCTGCGCGTCGCGCTGACCGGCCTGACCATGGCCGAGTACTTCCGCGACGAGAAGGACGAGTCCGGCAAGGGCAAGGACGTGCTGCTGTTCGTCGACAACATCTACCGCTACACCCTGGCCGGTACCGAAGTGTCGGCGCTGCTCGGCCGCATGCCGTCGGCGGTGGGCTACCAGCCCACGCTGGCCGAGGAAATGGGCGTGCTGCAGGAGCGCATCACCTCGACCAAGTCCGGTTCGATCACCTCGATCCAAGCCGTGTACGTGCCCGCGGACGACCTGACCGACCCGTCGCCGGCGACCACCTTCGCCCATCTCGACGCCACCGTCGTGCTGTCGCGAAACATCGCCTCGCTGGGTATCTACCCGGCGGTCGATCCGCTCGACTCCACCAGCCGCCAGCTGGACCCGAACGTGATCGGCAGCGAGCACTACGACACCGCGCGCCGCGTGCAGTCGACGCTGCAGAAGTACAAGGAGCTCAAGGACATCATCGCGATCCTTGGCATGGACGAGCTGTCGGAAGAGGACAAGCAGGCCGTGTCGCGCGCGCGCAAGATCGAGCGCTTCTTCTCGCAGCCCTTCCACGTGGCGGAAGTCTTCACCGGCTCGCCGGGCAAGTACGTGCCGCTGAAGGAAACCATCCGCGGCTTCAAGGGCATCGTGGACGGCGAGTACGACCACCTGCCGGAGCAGGCGTTCTACATGGTCGGCAGCATCGACGAGGCCGTCGAGAAGGCCAAGAAGATGACCGAGAAGGCCTGATCCACGCGTCCTGAAGAAGAGCATTAGCCCATGACCACGACCATCCGTTGCGACATCGTCAGCGCCGAGGCGGAGATCTTCCACGGCGAGGCCACCCTGATCGTGGCGACCGGGGAGATGGGCGAGCTCGGCATCGCGCCGCGCCACGCGCCGCTGATCACCCGCCTGAAGCCGGGCAAGGTCGTGATCACCCAGGCCAACGGCGAGAAGCTCGACTTCGCGATCTCCGGTGGCCTGCTCGAAGTGCAGCCGCAGGTGGTCACGATCCTCGCCGATACCGCGGTACGCGCCGACGAGATCGACGAGGCGGCGGTGAAGAAGGCGAAGGAAGAAGCCGAGCGCGTGCTCGCCGGCCGCGGCGAGGCGATGGAAATCGCCGAAGCGCAGCAGAAGCTCGCCGAGGTCACCGCGCAGCTGCAGGCGCTGGAGCGCCTGCGCAAGAACCTCAAGCACTGAGGATCCGCTCCGGGCGCCTGCCCGGGCGTATCGGGAAAGCCGCCTGCGGGCGGCTTTTTCCGTTTGTGGCGGCGCATTCCCGCGCGGGTTCCACTCGGTGCTGTCGACCGGCACGGCGGGAGTATTCCCCCGGCGCACGCTCCCGCACGCAGCGGCGGGGCGCAATGTGTGGAATGCGCAACGTGCGCTTGCCCGGCCGCCCGGTCCGGCCTACGGTCGCGACAGTCCCGTGGGAGCCCGACATGAAGAATTACGCCTGCGCCGCTGCCGTGTGCGCGTTGCTGATGGCCGCCGCTGGTCCGGTGCTCGCCGCAGGGCCCACGGCTGCGACTCCGGAGCGCCCGCGCGCGCGTGACCTCGGCCTCGTCATCGGTGCCCTGCCCACGGGGCCGCGCAACGCGATCATCGACGTTGCGGGCGTCGCCGTCGGCCACGCCACCGTGGTCGAGGGCGAGGGCGTGCGCACCGGTGTCACCGCGATCCTGCCGCACCCGGGCGACCCGTATGCCGAGCGCGTGCCGGCGGCGATCCACGTCGCCAACGGCTACGGCAAGCTGTTGGGCATCAGCCAGGTGCGCGAGCTCGGCGAACTGGAGACGCCGATCCTGCTGACCGGCACACTGGGCGTGTGGACCGCCGCCAACGCGCTCGTCGATTGGCAGCTGGCGCGACCGGGCATGGAGGAGGTCCGCTCACTCAACCCGGTGGTCGGCGAGACCAACGACGGCTATCTCAACGACATCCGCGCACGCCCGCTGCAGGCGGCGCATGTGCAGGCCGCGCTCGCAGGGGCTTCGACCACCAACGTCGAGGAAGGGGCGATCGGCGCCGGTACCGGCACGATCGCCTTCGGCTGGAAGGGCGGCATCGGCACCAGTTCGCGCGTGGTCGCCGGCACCGGCAACACGCATGTGGTCGGCGTGCTGGTGCAGAGCAATTACGGCGGCACCCTCACCGTCGCCGGCGTGCGGGTCGGGCCACGGTTGCCGGATCCGGCGCACTGGTGGCCACGCAGGGGAGAGGCGACGGTGGACGCGCCGCCGGCAGCTGGCGACGGCAGCATCATGATCGTGGTCGCCACCGACGCACCGCTCGATGCGCGCCAGCTCGAACGCCTCGCACGGCGCGCGATCGTCGGCCTGGCCCGCACCGGTGCCTCGATGTCGAACGGTTCGGGCGACTACGTGATCGCATTTTCCACCGCGCCGGCGATGCGCCGCATCCGCGGCCAGGCGACCGTGGGCGCCGCCACGCTCGGCAACGAGGCGATGAGCCCGCTGTTCGTCGCGGTGGCCGAAGCCACCGAGGAGGCCACCCTCAACTCGATGTTCCGCGCCCACGGGATGCGGGGCCATCGAGGCGACGTGCCGGCGCTGCCGCTGGAACGCCTGCTGCCGCTGCTGCGCGATGCCGGCGGGGCGTCAGCGCTTGTAGATCCAGTGGCGCGAGATGACGAAGCCGATCACCCCGAGCGCGATCTCCACCAGCGGTTTGGCCAGCCAGGCCCACTTCAGCCCGAGGTAGTCGTCGATATGCCCGATGGCCCAGGTGCTGACCACGGTGGTGGCGATCCACATCACCAGGAAGCGCTGCAGCTGGATGCGGCCCACGGTGGTGTCCTCGCAGGCGAAGGTGAAGCGACCGTTCATCCAGAAGCCGCAGAGCGCACCGCAGATGCGGCCGATCACATTGGCCTGGCGCACCGGCAGGCCGGCGTGGCTGAGCGCGACCATGACCGCCCAGTCCAGCGCCCATTGCAGGCCGCCGATCATCAGGTAGCTGCGCGACTGGCGGACGATGCTCAACGCAGGACCCGTTGGTGACCGTGCCCGGACGGCACGGCGCGAATGCTACCAGCGGCGCCCGTTAGAATGCCGCGATCCCGTCCACAGGCGATTCCATGACCGCTCCACTCCACGTCGTCATCCTCGCAGCCGGTGAAGGCAAGCGCATGCGCTCGGCGCTGCCGAAGGTGCTGCAGAAGATCGCCGGGCAGCCGATGCTGGCGCACGTGATCGCCACCGCGCGCGAGCTTGCGCCGGCGGCGATCCATGTCGTCTACGGGCACGGTGGCGACCAGGTACGCGCGGCCTTCGGCGACCAGGACGACCTGCTGTGGGCCGAGCAGCGCGAGCGTCTGGGCACCGGCCATGCGGTGCAGCAGGCGCTGGGCGAGGTGCCCGATGGCGCCGAGGTGGTGGTGCTGTACGGCGACGTGCCGCTGATCACCGCCGCCACGCTGCAGCGCCTGTTGACCGGCGAGCGCAGCGCGCGGCTGGCGGTACTGGTGGCCGAGCTCGACGACCCGCGTGGTTACGGTCGCGTGGTGCGCGATTCCGAGGGCCACGTGGCGGCCATCGTCGAGCACAAGGACGCCGACGAGGAGCAGCGCCGCATCCGCCTGGTCAACACCGGCATCGTCGCCGCCGAGGCCACCGCGCTGAAACGCTGGCTGGGCGCGCTGTCCAACGACAACGCGCAGGGCGAGTACTACCTCACCGACATCTTCGCGATGGCGGCCGACGAATTCGCCGCCGCCGACATCGTGATGGTCGACGACCCGGTGGAGGCCGAAGGCGCGAACGATCCCTGGCAGCTGGCACAGCTCGAACGTGCATTCCAGCAACGGGCGGTGCGTGTGCTGTGCGGGCAGGGCGCACGTTTCGCCGATCCGGCACGCGTGGACATCCGCGGCGAGGTGGTGGTCGGCGCGGATGTGGAATTCGATGTCGACGTGATCCTGGAAGGTCGCGTCGAGCTGGGCGATGGCGTGCGCATCGGCCCGTTCTGCCGCTTGAAGGACGTGGCGCTGGGCGGCGGCACCGCGGTGCGCGCGCACTGCGACCTCGACGGCGTGCGCGCAGAGGGCGCCGCCACCATCGGGCCGTTCGCGCGCCTGCGGCCCGGCACCGTGCTTGCCGATGGTGCGCATATCGGCAACTTCGTCGAGACCAAGAACACCACCGTCGGCGTGGCGAGCAAGGCCAACCACCTCACCTATCTCGGCGATGCGGAGATCGGCGCCGGCGCGAACATCGGTGCCGGCACCATCACCTGCAACTACGACGGCGTGAACAAGCACCGCACCGTGATCGGCGATGGCGCGTTCGTCGGCTCCAATGCCTCGCTGGTGGCGCCGGTCCGCATCGGCGCCGGCGCCACCACGGCGGCCGGTTCGGTGATCACGGTCGACGTGCCCGATGAGAAGCTCGCAGTCGCGCGTGCGCGGCAGACCGTGATCGAAGGGTGGGTACGGCCGAAGAAGTAGTAGGTGGCTGACCCTTCTCCCGTCTGGGGAGAAGGTGCCCCGCAGGGGCGGATGAGGACCACTCGCAAGTGTTTCCCCTCACCCCACCACCTGCTTTGCAGGTGGTCCCCCCTCTCCCGCAGGCGGGAGAGGGACGGTGGAAGCGGCCAAAGGCCGCGTTTCTCTACTGGGGCAGCGTGAGGCTGACGGCGAGGCCGCCGCCGTCGCGGTTCTGCAGCGCGATGCGGCCGCCGTGCGCCTCGCAGATCTCGCGGGCCAGGGCGAGGCCGAGGCCGGTGCCGTTGCGCTTGGTGGAATAGAACGGCAGCAGCGCGTTCGCCAGCACCGCGTCGTTCATGCCGCTGCCGCGGTCGAGCACCTCGATGCGCCAGGCGTCGGGCAGCCGGCGCACCGCCAGCCGCACGTCCTGGGCCGATGAGCCGGACTCGTGCGCGTTGCGCAGAAGGTTGATCAGGCATTGCTCCATCTGCGCGGTATCGAAGCGCGCGCTGCCGTCGCGGTTGCCGTCGAAGCCGAAGGCCACCTGGTCGCGCAGGCGCTCGATGAAACGCTCCCACTCCACGGTGTCCAGGCGCGGCGCCGGCAGCTTGGCGAAGCGCGCGTAGTCGCGGATGAAACCTTCCAGGTGCCGGGCCCGCTCCTCGATCGTCGCCAGCGCGGCCGGCACGCGTTCGACCTGGCCGCGACGCAACAGCTCCGCGCCGGAGTGGGCGAGGGACGCGATCGGCGCCAGCGAGTTGTTGAGCTCGTGGCTGATCACCCGGATCACCTTCTTCCAGGTCTGCACTTCCTGCCGGCGCAGTTCCGCGGTGAGCAGGCGCAGCAGCACGAGTTCGTGGCGGCGGCCGTTGAGGCGGAACAGGCGCCGCGACAGGTGGTAGATGTCTTCCTGGTCGTCGTCGTCGCCGACACTGAACATGCCATCGCCGCCACGTGCCAGCGCCTCGCGCAGCGCGACCGGGGCTTCGTCGATGACGGCATCGAAGTCCTGGCCTTCCAGCCGCCTGCCCCCACCCAGCAGCTTGCGTGCGGCGAGGTTGCCGAACACCACGCGGCGCACGCCGTCGAGCAGCACCATCGCCACCGGCGTGTTCTGCACCATGGTGTCGAGCAGCAGTTCGCGCTGGACCAGGGAGTTGCGCTGCTCGCGCAGCACGTCGCCCAAGCGGTTGTGCGCTTCGACCAGTTCGGCCAGTTCGCCGCGGCCGTCCCAGCGGATGCCGAAGCTGTAGTCGCCGTCGCGATAGGCGGTGACCGCGCCGGCCAGCGCGCGGAACAGCGCGCGCACGGGATCGAGCAGGCGCCGCACCCGCCAGACCAGCAGCGGCAGCAGCGCACCGGCCGCCACGAGCACCGCCGCCCACGGCAGCAGCCAGCGGGTCAGCCAGCTGCCGAGCAGTGCGGTGGCGATGGCGAACAACGCCGCCACTGCGGTCAGGCGGACGCTCATCGGCAGCCGCAGCGGATGCATCAGTCGGGTCGCAGGCCGAGCTTGTCCATGCGCCGGTACAGCGCCTGCCGCGACAGCCCGAGTTCGGCCGCCGCCTGGGCGAGCACGCCGCCGGCGCGGCTGATCGCCGCCTCGATCTGCCTGCGATCCGGGTCGACCGCGCTGCCCGCAGCGGGCGCGGTGTCGGGCAGGCCCAGCGCGGCGGCGCCGATGGCGTTGCCCGCCGACAGCAGCGCCGCACGCTGCACCACGTTGCGCAGCTCGCGCACATTGCCCGGCCAGCGGTGTCGCAGCAGCACCTGCTCGGCGTCGCGTTGCAGGCGCTTGCCCGGTGGCAGGAAGTGCTGCGCCAGCGGCAGGATGTCGTCCGGCCGCTCCGTCAGCGGCGGCAGCTTCAGCTCGATCGCGTTGAGGCGGTAGTAGAGGTCTTCGCGGAAGTGGCCGTTCGCGATCAGCGCCGGCAGGTCGGCATTGGTCGCGCTGACCACGCGCACGCGCACCTGTCGTTCGCGGTTGGAACCCAGACGCTCGAAGCGCCCGGTTTCCAGCACCCGCAGCAGCTTCATCTGCCCCGCCAGCGGCAGGTTGCCGATCTCGTCGAGGAACAGCGTGCCGCCATCGGCAGCCTCGAACTTGCCTTCGCGGGCGCGGTTGGCACCGGTGTAGGCACCGGCATCGGCGCCGAACAGTTCCGCCTCGATCAGCTCCGCCGGCAGCGCGCCGCAGTTGAGCGCGACGAACGGACCGTCACGCACCGCCGAGTTGGCGTGGATGATCTGCGCGATCTTCTCCTTGCCGACGCCGTTGGGCCCGCTGACCAGCACGGGCAGTTCCGAGCGTGCCACCTGCACCGCCAGCGTGAGCACGCGTTCGGTGGCGGCATCGGCCCAGACCACGCCGCAGAGGTCGTGGCCCTGTTCGAGCGCGTGCCGCTCGCGCTGCTCGCGCGCGCGCCGCCGCCCCAGCTCGCGGCGGCTGGCCGACAGTTCCAGCAGGTTGCCGACGGTGGTGACCAGCTTGTGGTCGTCCCAGGGCTTGGCGACGTAATCGGCGGCGCCGGCCCTGATCAGTTCCACCGCCGATTCCAGGTGCGTCCACGCGGTCAGCAGCACCACCGGCAGTTGCGGATAGCGCGCGTGGATCTGCGCGAACAGCGCCACGCCCTCGTCGCCGGACGTGGTGTCGGCGCGGAAGTTCATGTCCTGGATCACCAGGTCGATCGCGTCGGTGTCGAGCACCGCCAGCCCCGCTTCCGGCGAATCGGCATGCACGGTGCGGATGTCGTGCAGCGAGAACAGCACGTCGAGCGCGATCGCCACGGCCGGGTTGTCGTCGATGATCAGGACGGTGGACATCGCGGAGGCGGTCGGCGAAGGGACGTCAGAGCTTATCGGCATGCGCGGTGGCCTGCGCTCAGGCGCTGCGGGTGGCGATGGCCGGCGGCACGCGGGCCGCACGACGCGCCGGGCCGGCAGCGGCGTACAGGCCGAGCAGCCACAGCAGCGCCGCGGCCAGCGGCAGGTAGGCCAGCGGCAGGCGGGCCATCGCATGGGCCTGCATCAGCCACTGGTTTATCGCATACGCGGCCACCAGCCCGGGCACCAGGCCAGCGCCGACCACCAGTGCGTTCTCCGCGAGGCAGTGGCGGATGATGTCGCCGCGGCTGGCACCGAGCGCACGGCGGATGCCGATCGGCCGCAGCCGCGTCTCCACCCAGTACGCGGACAGGCCGCCGATGCCGATCCCGGTCACCGCCAGGATCACCGCGATCACGGTGCCGAACAGCCACGCCGCCGCGCGTCGCGGGCGGAACGCGGCATCGCGCAATGCCTCGTAACTGTCCACGCGTACCGTCACTCCCGCCAGCATCAGCGCGCCGTACTCGCCTTCCAGTGCCTTCGCGAGGTCGCCGGCAACCGCATCGCGGCGTTGCGGATCGACCCGCACCGCGTAGTTGAGCACCGGCACCGAGACGATCCGCGCCGGCAGCAGGATCGAATGCTGCGCACGGCCGTCGTCGAGCTCGTCGAGCTGGTAGCGCAGCAACCGGCGGACCACGCCCACCACCACCAGGTCGCGTCCGCCGTCGGTCTGTTCCAGCCGCCCACCCAGCGCGTCGCCATCGGGGAACCACAGCCGCGCCAGCGCTTCGGTCAGGATGACCGGCGTGCCGGACGGGATGTCGATGCCGCCCGCGGCGAGGTCGATGCGGAAGCCCTCGCCGGGTTCGAAGTCGCGGCCCTGCACGAGTTGCGGGCCGAGCGCCTCGCGCAGGCCTTCGCCGGCGAAACCGCTCGAGACCACGCTCTCGCCACCCGGGCCACGCAGCGCCAGGGTGAAGGTCATCGACTGCTTCATCGGCAGACCCAGCGCGGGCGCGGCGGCCTCGACGCCGGCAATGCCGCGGATCAGCGCGGTGACCGCATCGATCTGGGCGCCGTTCCAGCTGCCCTGGCGGGCGACCATCTGGTCCACCAGCAGCAGGCGGTCGCGGGCGATGCCGTCATCGGCCAGCAGCGGCGTGACCTGCCGCTGCAGCAGGAACACCGCATTGGCGAGGATCGCCACCGCCACGGCCACCTGGATGGCGACCAGCCACGGCATCAGCGGGCGGCGGCGCAGGGCCGAGACGATCGGGCGCAGGGGAAGTCGCATGCCCACCTCAGGGACTCTTGATCTGCAGCACGGGTTCGATCCGTGCCGCGCGTAATGCGGGCACCAGGCCGACCAGCAGGCCGGTGCCGATGGCCAGCGCCAGCAGCAGCGCGAACAGCCCCGGCTCGAATCGGGCGAGGTCGGTATACCCGTGGTCCTGCAAGCGGATGACCCACAGCCCGAACAGGGTCAGCGGCCATGCCAGCACGCCACCCAGGGTGCCGGCCGCGACCGCCTCGACCAGGCACTGCAACAGCACCGACCGCCGCGGCGCACCCAGCACGCGACGCACACCGAGCTCGCTGCCGCGACGCAGGAACCGTGCGGCCAGCAGGCCGGCGACGTTGACCATGCACAGCGCCAGCAGGCCCACGGCGAGCCACAGGTACAGCCGCACGGTGTCGGGAACCACGCGGTTGGCGGCCAGCCACGCCGGCACGCTGTCGAGCCGGCTGGCCGCGGGGCGCTCGAACACGCCGGCGGCATGGCGCGATCGCGCATAGCCGGCCAGTGCGTCGGCATAGGCGTCGCGCGTGGCCGCATCGGGCAGCTCCGCCCACAGCGCCAGCCAGCGACAGGCGTCGAGGTCGATGGTGTCGAAGCCGAAGCCACCGACGCCGCGGCCATCGCAGTCGCGCGTGGCCACCGGCGCGACGCCGGCATCCAGCGCGGCGTGCAGCGGCACGAACAGCGATTCCGAGCGTTCGCTCCATACGGCCTGGCCGGCCTGCAGGAAATGGAAGCGCGGCCGTGGGGCCCACGGCCCCACCACGCCGATCACGCGGAACATCGTGCTGCCGATGCGCAGGTCGCGGCCCACCGCGTCCGCCTCGCCGAACAAGGCGCGTGCGGTGGCATCTCCGATCACCGCTACCGGCACCCGGTCCTGTTCCTCGGCCGCGGTCCAGTAGCGGCCGCGCTGCAGCGGCACACCGAACATCGACGGCATCGGCCCCAGCGCCAGCACCGCGGTGGCGGTGTTGCTGGTGTCCGCATCGTCCGGCTGTACGGTGACCGGCGTCGACACCAGCGCGGCCTGCCGCACGGCCGGCTGCAGCGCCATCAGGGCCTGCGCGTCGGCGAGCTTCCACAGGAACGGCGGCGCATCCGCATCGGGCTCGGCCGCCGAGGCACTGGTGGGTGCGGCGCGCGAGTCCACCCAGGCCAGGTGCAGGCGCCCGCTGATGCCGGGCAGTGGATCGGCCGACAACATCGCCAGCAGGGTCAGCATGCTCATCACCGCGGCCAGGCCGAGGCCGAGCAGGACCACGGTGAGCACCATCGTGCGCGGATGGCGCAGCAACCCGCGCAGACCGAGCTCGACCGCGTAGCGCGCGGCCATCAGGCGCCGCGCGTGGCGACGGCCGGCGGCACGAGGGCGGCGCGCCGTGCGGGGCCGTACACGGCAATCTGGCCCAGCAGCCACAGCGCCACGGCGCCGATCGGCAGGTAGAACAGCGGCAACCGCGGCAGTTCGTAGCGCTGCATCAGCAACTGGTTGAGCGCGTAGGCCAGCAGCATGCCGATGGCGATGCCGATGGTCGCCAGCAGGAAATTCTCGGTCTGGAAGTAGCGCAGGATCTGCCCGCGGGTGGCGCCCAGCGCACGGCGGATGCCGATCTGCCGGCTGCGCTGCTGCACCCAGAAACTGGCCAGGCCGACGATGCCCAGCGCGGTCACCACCAGCAGCGCCACGATCACCGCCACCAGCATCCACGCCATCGCGCGGTCCTGGCGGTAGTAGCGGTCGCGCATGCTCTCCAGCGTGCGCGCCTGCTCGGCATCGACGATGCGGGTCGGGCCCTGCGCCAGCAGCGCCTTCTGCGCCTGCTCCAGCACCGCCTGCCGCTGCGACGGATCCTGCACGCGCACCAGGTAGGCGCCACTGGAGTACGGCACCTGCCCGGGCAGGATCACCGACTCCTCGTAGCTCGCCGCCGAACCGAAGTCGTTCGGCTTCGCCAGGCGTTCGACGATGCCGATCACCCGGCTCGGTTCCTCGCCCCAGATGTAGAGTCCCTTGCCCAGTGCATCCCCGGCGGGGAACAGCCGGTCGGCGGTGGCTTGGCCGAGGATCACCGCCGGGAAGTGCACCTTGCCTTCGGTGCGCATGCGGCCGAAGTCGCCGACCTCGTCGCGGGTGAAGTTGCGCCCCGCCACCAGCTTCAGGCCCAGCGTGTCGATCAAATGCTCGTCGGCGATGTAGTTGGACACGCTCATGGTTTCACCGCGCTGCTCGGCGGTCATGCGCACGCTGCTGTTCCAGTTCGAATTGCCGAACGGCATCTGCACGCTGATCGTGGCGTTGGCCACGCCGGGGATCGCACGCAGCGCGGCGAGGTCGGTCTGCGTCAGCGCGTTCGCGTTCTCGTCCCTGGCCAGGCCGCGTGCCTGCACGGTGACCACGTGCTGCTCGTCGGCGCCGGTCGGACGGTCGATGCGCTCGAGCCGGCCGGCGATCAGGAACAGCGCGTTGCAGACGATCGCGCAGGACAGCGCGATCTCGAACACGATCAGCGCGGCGGCGGTCTTGTGCCGCGACAGGGTGGAGAGGATCGGACGGAGTTCCATGGCGGAGTCCCTTGGCGTGCGGAGCGTTACTGGGATTTGAGCTGGATGGCGGGCGTCACCTGCATCGCGCGCCAGGCCGGCAGCACGCCTGCCAGCAGGCTGGCGGCGATGGCCATCGCAAAGGTCACCAGCAGCATGGTCGGGTCCATGCGTGCCAGCTCGGCGTAGTCGGCCGGTTGCCTGCGCACGGCCCACAGGCCGAGCAGCGCCAGCAGCATGCCGAGCGCGCCGCCGGCCAGCCCGACCGTGCCCGCTTCGACCAGGCATTGCATGAAGATCGAGCGGCGGCTGGCGCCCAGCGCACGGCGCACGCCGATCTCGCCGCCGCGACGCATGAACTTGGCCAGCAGCAGGCCGACCGTGTTGAGCAGGCACACGGCGAGGAACCCGAACGCCAGCCACACCTGCAGGCGGACGTCGGAGGGCACCACCTCGCGTTCTTCCAGCCATGCCATCACCGGGGTCAGCGCGTTGTTGTCGGGACGTTCGAAGCGACCCGCCGCGCGCTGCTGCGAGGTGTAGTTGTCGAGGTAGGCGCGGTACGTGGCGGCCTTGGCGGGAGTGTCGAGTTCCACCCAGTACTGCATCCAGGTGCAGGGGGCATCGGGGCCGGTGGAGCCCTCCTCGCCGGTGGGCTCGGCCCAGCAGTTCATGTTGCCCTGGGTGGGGAGGCGCAGGTCGCGTGAGGTCGAGAACGGCAGGTACACGTCTTCGCTCTCGGTGAACTCGCCGGAGCTCATGTCGTAGAAGCGCGGCGTCGGCCGCCAGTGGTCGAGCACGCCGACGACGCGGAAATCGGTGCGACCCATGCGCAGGCTGCGACCGGTGGGATCGGTGTCGCCGAACAGCCGCTCGGCCATCGCCCGCGAGATCACCGCCACCCGCGCGCGCGACTCGTCGTCGCCGCGTTGCCAGCCACTGCCATGGCGGAACGGCGTATCGAACATCGCGAAGAAGTCCGCCGAGGTGTAGCGCGCCTGCAGCACGAACGGCGCCAGGCCTTCGGCGTCGGGCTCCACCGCCACCGAGCCGGCGGACATCAGCGCCTGGCGGTCGCCGCGGGCCTCGCGCAGCAAGGCCTCCGCGTCGAACCGGGTCATCTGCTCGTCCGGATCCTCGCCGGGTGTGAACCCGTCCATCGTCGCCGGGTCCATGCGCACGTAGTACAGCTGGTCGCTCTTCTGCGGGATCGGGTCGCCGGACAGCACGCGGAACACGGTCAGCGTGGTCACGCTGGCGCCGATGCCCAGCGCGATCGCCAGCACCATCAGCGCGGTCAGCGCGCGGTTGCGGCGGAAGCTGCGCAGCGCGAGGTTGAAGTAGTAGCCGAACATGGTGGAGGTCCCGTGGACGGTCGCAGCGCCTGCTGGGCGTGTTGCGGCCTGGTGGAATGGATCGGGTTGTTCGCGGCCCGGGGGCCGCGGCTACATCGCGTTGGCTACGGCGGGTTCGCGCCGCACCAGGCCCGGTTCGGTGACGAGGTCGGTGGCCATGCCATCGACGATGTGCACGTTGCGCTGCGCGCGCGCGGCCAAGTTCCGGGTCGTGGGTGACCATCACGATGGTGGTGCCCTGCTGGTGGATGTCCTCCATCAGTTCCATCACGCTGCGCGCCATCTGCGAGTCGAGGTTGCCGGTGGGTTCGTCGGCCAGCAGCAGCCGCGGGCTGCCGGCCAGCGCACGCGCGATCGCCACGCGCTGCTGCTGGCCGCCCGACAATTCCGCCGGGTAGTGCTTCATCCGCGAGCCCAGCCCGACCATGCCCAGCGCATCCTCGATGCGCAGCCTGCGCTCCGACGCGGACATGCCGCGGTAGCGCAGCGGCACGTCGACGTTGTCGAACAGGTTGAGGTCGGGGATCAGGTTGAAGCCCTGGAAGATGAAGCCGATCTTCTCGTTGCGCAGGCGCGAGCGCGCGTTGTCGTTGAGCCCCTTCACGTCGACGCCGTCGAGGTGGTACTCGCCACCGGTGAAGCTCTCCAGCAGGCCGGCGATGTTGAGGAAGGTGGTCTTGCCGGAGCCCGATGGCCCGGTCACCGCGACGAACTCGCCTTCGCGCACGTGCAGGTCGAGCGCGCGCAGGGCATGGGTCTCGACGAGCTCGGTGCGGTAGACCTTGGATACGGCTTGCATGTGCAGCATGGGAACACTCCGGAAGGGGCGGACGGCCGGTCAGGCGTGGATGCGGAAGGCGGTGGGTGCGAGCGGCGCCGGTGCGTAGCGGCGCGTGCCCTCGCGCAGGGTGCGCGGGTGGTGCGCGAGGCCGTCGATGCCGGCCAGCAGGTCGAGCTGGTGCAGGCGCGGCGGCACCGCTTCGGCCAGCTGGCACGGGTTCCAGCGCACGGCGAACGGGAAGGAGGCGGTCGGGGACTGCGGCAGGTCGGGGGCGTATGCGCTCATGTCACTCTCCGGATAGACGGATGCGTTCGGCGTTGTCGAACAGTTCGCTGCCGGCGACCACGACGCGTTCGCCGGGTTCCAGGCCGGACACGATCTCGACCGCACCCAGGCTGCTGACGCCGGCCTGGATCGGGCGTCGCACCGCGGCACCGCCCTGCACGACATAGGCATGGCGGCCACCGAGCTGGTCGAGGAACGGGCCGCGCTCGACCATCACCACGTCGGGGCGGGTGTCGAGCACGATGCGTGCGGTCAGGCGCTGGTTCTGGCGCAGGCCCGGCGGCTGTCCGTCGCTGAAGCGCACGCGCGCCGACACCTCGCCATTCACCACTTCCGGCGACACCGCCGAGACTTCCGCCGCATAGATCTCGCTGCCGGAGCGGATCTCGGCGGGGATGCCGATCGCGAGGTCGCGGGCGAAGCTTTCCGGCACCCGGATCTCCACTTCGAACACCGACAGGTCGACCACGCCCAGCACCGGCGCATTGGCGGCGACATTGGTGTGCTGGGCGACCTGGACCTGGCCGACCTGGCCGTCGAACGGCGCGCGCAAAGTGAGCGCCTCCACCTGGCGGCGCGCCTCGCCGACCACCGCGCGCTGGCGATCGGCCAGCAGATGCCGGTTGCGTGCATCCAGGCCCGCGCCCTGGCCCTGCAGGCCGGCATCCTCGCGCGCCGAGGCCAGGCCGATGTCGGTCTTCTTCAGGGTGTCCTCGGCCTTCGCCAGTTCGACCTGGGCCACGACCCCGGCATCGAACGCGCGCTGGTAGCGCTGCAGGTCGCGCTCGGCGGCGGTGCGGTCGATCTGTGCCTGGTCGAGCAGCTTGCGCGCCTCGGCGCGCGCGATGCGCGCATCGAGGGTGGCGCGGTCGGCCTCGGCCTGCAGGCTGGCCAGCGTCGACTCCTCCTGCACCAGCCGGCTGCGCAGTTCCGGGCTGTCGATCTCCGCCAGCACCTGGCCGGCCTCGACGCGGTCACCGGCGACCACCTTGAGGGTCACCGTGCCGGCGGCGATCGCGTACAGGGTGGGGCTGTTGGCGGCGATCACCCGGCCTTCGGCGCTGAGGTCGCGCACCAGGTCGCCGCGGGTGACCTCGGCGATGCGCAGGCGCGACGCGTCGTAGGAGCGTGCGCCATCGCTCCAGGCCGCCACCACCCACCCGGCCACGGCGAGCACCGCGACCCCGCCAACGGCGGGCCAGAGCCAGCGGCGCAGGACCGGCACCTGGCCCCTGGCCTGACGGGGTGCGTCCTGGGCGGAGGTGTCGCGGATGGGCGTGGGACGGGACATGTGCGGACCGGAGCAGTGGTTGCCTCCGGTGAAGCAGATCCCGTGCCAACGGCCAAGCTGCTGAAACTAAAAGGATTTATGGCCCGGAGACGTTGTCCGTTCGCCCTGGGCGGACGTCCGGGTGTCCGCGGACCGCGGTGCCAGGGCCCCGTTCACATGGCACTTGGGACGTGATCAACGCCCGTTAAACATATGTTTATTTCAACTTCAAGTCCGCTTAGTATCGGTTCACTTTGCCGATTCAGGCGGTTGGATATGCCGGATTGGTACAGGGGGAAGTCGAACAGCAGTCGCGGCAGGTCCTTATCACTTCGGAGAGAGAGATGAGTTTGAAGACCAACAAGCTGCGGGAGGCGATCGTGTTCGCGCTCGCAGCCAGCGCAGTGGGCATTGCCGGCACCGGCACTGCATTCGCACAGGGCCAGGGGGCGTCGCAGGACGCAGCACCCAGCGCCACCACCCTGGACGGCATCACCGTCACCGGTACCCGCATCCGCAGCCAGACCATGACGGCCTCGAGCCCGGTGGCGGAAATCTCGCGCGAGGAGTTCCAGTACTCCGGCGCCACCACCGTCGAGGACCTGGTCAACCAGTACCCGCAGCTCGCGCTCGATTTCGACAACTTCATCAACAACGGTTCCACCGGCTACGCCACCGTCGACCTGCGCGGCATGGGGCCCAACCGCACGCTGGCCCTGGTCAACGGCCGCCGCATTCCGAAGGGCCTGCTCGAGACCGCGGACATCAGCATCGTCCCGGCCCGGCTGCTGCAGCGCGTCGACGTGCTGACCGGTGGCGCCTCGGCCGTGTACGGCTCGGATGCCATCGCCGGCGTGGTGAACTTCATCCTCGATGACGAGTTCGAGGGCGTCAGCGTCAATGTCGGCTATTCCGGCTACCAGCACGACAACGACAACGGCTACATCCAGGGCCTGATGGACGATGCGGGCTTCGACTACCCGACCGGCGGCTCGGGCCTGGATGGCACCACGCGCAACGTCGACGTCGCCATCGGCGGCGCATTCGGCGACGGCGGCCATGCGATGGCCTGGGCGACGTGGCGCAAGGGCAACGCTCTGCTGCAGGGCCAGCGCGATTACTCCGCCTGCGCCCTCAACGGCGCCGGTACCGCGTGCGGCGGTTCGCCTACCGCGGATCCGGCGAACTTCTACATTGTGGCGCCGGGCTCCGGCCTGTACACCTACGTTGCGCCGTCGGCATCGGGCTGGTTCCTGCCCGATGGCCCCAACGTCTACAACTACGCACCCATCAACTACTACCAGCGCCCTGATACCCGCTTCACCGCCGGCAGCAGCGTCAAGTACGAAATCAACGAATACTTCCAGCCGTATCTGGAGACGATGTTCGTCAACCGCCGCAGCGGCACGCAGATCGCGCCGTCGGGTGCGTTCTTCACCGACATCACCGTCAACTGTGCCACCGACGTCATCGGCACCATGTGCGCCGACGTCGGCATCACCGATGACGAATTCACCGTCTACGTGGCCAAGCGCAACGTCGAGGGCGGCCCGCGCATCACCGACAACGAATCGACCAACTACAGCATCGCCGCCGGCGCCACCGGTGCGTTGTTCAGTTCGGGCTGGACCTGGGATGCCTCGCTGCAGTACGCGCGCACCTCGGTGAAGGAGCAGAACCGCAACGACTTCATCACCACCCGCGTGCGCGATGCGCTGCTGGGCTGCCCCTCCGGTGCGTTCGATGGCTGCGTGCCGTACGAGGTCTGGACCGACAGCGTGACGCCGGAACAGGCCGAAGCGCTGCAGGGCGTGGGCATCGTCAACTACACCACCGACATGAAGGTGTTCAACGCCTACGCCACCGGTGACCTCGGCTTCGGCATCCCCGGTGCCAACAACCCGGTCAGTGCGGTCATCGGTTTCGAGAAGCGCGACGAGCGCTTCACCCGCACCGCCGACGCCAACATGCAGACCGGCAACTTCACCGGCCTGGGTGGTCCGACCACGAACCTCACCGGCGGCTACGACGTCGACGAGGTGTTTGCGGAGGCCAACGTGCCGCTGCTGTCGGATCGGGGTGGCTTCAACAGCGTCGACCTGCAGCTCGGCTACCGCTACACCGACTACAGCACCTCGGGCAACGTCAACACCTGGAAGGTCGGCCTGGGCGCCGGCTTCATGGACAACCAGTACCGCTTTCGCGCCGGCTTCAACCGCGCCATCCGTGGTGCCAACGTGGGCGAGCTGTTCGCCGACCAGCAGATCGCGCTGTGGGTGGGTGACGACCCGTGTGCCGGCCCGACCCCGGAGTTCACCGCAGCCGAGTGCGCACGCACGGGCGTGTCGGCGGCCCAGTACGGGAACGTGGCCGCCAACCCCGCCGGGCAGAACAACCAGTTCATCGGCGGCAACCCGAGCCTGGATCCGGAAATCGCCAGCACCTGGACCGTGGGCTTCGCCGCAAGTCCGATCGAGAACCTCGAGCTCAGCGTCGACTACTACGACATCGAGCTCGAGAACGTGATCGGCACCATCGGTGCGCGCACGATCATCAACCTCTGCGCCAACGGCCAGGACGCGATGTGCGACCTGATCCGCCGCAATGCCAATACGGGTGACCTGTTCCGCGGCAGCGATCCGAACAGCTCGGGCCTGGTGATCAACACCAACGGCAACTTCGGCAGCCGCAAGTACCGCGGCATCGACCTGACCGGTTCGTACAGCTTCCAGGCGGGTCCCGGCCGGGTCAGCACCTCGTTCGTCGGCAGTCACATCCTCGAGCGTTCGTTCCAGCCGGTGCCGGGGGACAGCTCCGCTGACTACGCCTGCGACGGCCTGGTCAACGCCGTCTGCGCAACACCCGAGTGGCGGCACATCGCCAACGTCCGCTATGCCCTGGACCGCTTCACCATCGGCATGCGCTGGCGCTATATCGGCGAGATGGACTACCGCGACATCGATGGCACCGACCTCAGCGGCGACTACTTCCTGAGCGGCCCCGGCAAGTTGAAGGCGTTCAACTACTTCGACCTCTCGGGCTCGCTGCAGGTCAGCGACAACATCACCTGGACGCTTGGCGTGAACAACATCGCCGACAAGGAGCCGCCGATGGTGGGTGGCGGCCTGGCGCCGACCAACGCCAACTCGCTGGGTGGCTACGACCAGGCCGGCCGTTACCTGTTCACCAGCCTCGCGTTCGATTTCTAAACGCTGCACGTCACGATGTTCGACCAGGGCGGCGGGCTTCGGCCCGCCGCTTTTTTTTGCACGCTTCCCCGGCTACACACGCAGTCCTTGCGGCTAGACTCGATGGCACGACAACCGCGGGGAGGCGGGTTCGATGACAGTGATGGAACACACGCGCACACGCGTGGAGCAGGGCTACGAGCTGCTGCGCCAGGGGCGCATCGACGACGCTGCGCGGTTGGCCGCCGAACTGCAGCTTGCTTTGCCCGACGACGTGCACGCGCTGGTCTTCGTCGGCGAAGTCGCCGTCGCCCGCGGCGCGTTCGAAGATGCGGTCGAGCCGATGCTGCGGGCGATTGCCGCCAGCGGTGGCGACGATGCGCTGCGTATCAAGCTGGCCGGCCTCTACCTGCATCTGCGCCACCGTCACGATGCGCGCGCGCTGGCGACCGAAGTTGTCACCTCCGCACAGGCGCGCGGCGATGGCCGCAGCCTGTGGCAGGCCGCCAGCATCATCACCAACTGCAACCGTCCCGGTGACGCGATCGCCCCGTACCGGCAGGCGCTGGTACTGCTGGGCGCGCAACCCGGCCTGCTGTACGACCTCGCGGTCGCGCAGTTCTTCACCGGCGACTTCGACGAGGCCGAAACCCATCTCGACCGGATGCTGGCACTGGCGCCGCAGGCCGGGCACGCGCTGTACCTGCGCAGCACGCTGCGGCGGCAGACTGTGGAGCGCAACCACGTCGACGCATTGCGTGGCCGCATCGCGGCCGGGCTTGGCCGGCCGGAGTGGACGGCCGCGGCGTGGTATGCGCTGGCCAAGGAACTCGAAGACCTCGGCGAGCATGCCGACGCTTTCGACGCGCTGGACACCGGCGCACGCCTGCAACGGCAGACGCTGCAGTACGACATCCAGGCCGAGTGCGATGCGCAGGCCGCCATCCGTGCCGCCTACAGCGCGGAAACGACGCAGGCTCCGCCAGCGGATCCGGACCAACCGGGACCGATCTTCATCGTCGGCATGCCGCGCACCGGCACCACCCTGGTCGAGCGCATCCTGGTGCAGGGCGGACAGGTGAAGTCGGCTGGCGAGCCACTGGATCTGGGCCAGCTGATCGCGACGCACACGCGCGCAGTACAGGTGAGGCATCCGGAGCTGTCCGCGGCCGAGGCATCGCTGCGGATCGACTTCGGGGCGCTTGGCCGCGAGTACACGCGTGGCGTGGCGGAAGCGGCCGACGCGCCGCGCTTCATCGACAAGCTGCCGGTCAACTACATGTACTGCGGGTTGATCCGCAGGGCACTGCCGAATGCGCGGATCATCCATCTCGAGCGCGACCCGCTCGACAGCTGCTACGCGGTCTACAAGACGCTGTTCTTCAACGCCTACCACTGTTCCTACGATCTCGACGAGCTCGCGCGCTACTACCTTGCGTACCGGCAGACGATGGCGCACTGGCATGCGGTGATGCCCGGCGCGATCCTCGACGTGCGCTACGAGGACGTGGTGGCCGATCCCGACGGGCAGGCCCGGCGCGTGCTCGAGTGGTGCGGCCTGCCGTGGGATCCGGACGCCGCGTATGGCACGGCACCGGCCGCAGCCACGTTCACCACCGCGAGCGCGGCGCAGGTGCGCGAGCCGGTGCATGCACGTTCGGTGGGCAGCTCGCGGCGGCACCTGCATCGCCTCGCGCCGCTGGTCGAGCGCCTGGCCAGCGGCGGGATCCGCGTGGACTGATCGCGTTGCCTCAGCCTGTCGGCTGCATGTCGAAGGCGATGGTGACCCGAGGCTGCGGGTCGGCGAACGGCAGGGTGCCGTGCCAGACATAGGACGGAAACAGCGCCAGCCGGCCGGCTTGCGGCTGGATCAGTCGGCGCGGCGGCAGGTCGAGGCCGAGGCTGTCCATCGGTTGTCCGAGCTGCAGCCAGCCGGCATGGCCGTCACTGGAGGCCTCGCGCACCGTCGGCGGCAACGCCACGTAGAACGCGGAACTGAGCCAACCCTCGTCGTGGATATGGTTCGCATGGTGTCCGGCGTCGCGCAGCCGCACCGACCATGAGCCGACGAAGCGCACGCTGCGGCGCAGCCGCGACAGGAACGGGTGGTCCGCGTCGTGCGGCAGGCCTGCAAGCCAGCGTTCGACGGCATCGCGCAACACCTGTTCCGCGGCACCGATCAGCGGGTCGTCGCGGCCGAACAGCCGACCCGGCGTCTGCGTGCCACCGCGCACGCTCTGCGCCCGCGGCTCGCGCGAGGCGAGGTGCAGGCGCGCCAGCCGCGCATCAAGCGCCTGCAGGAACGCGGCGAGGCTGTCGTACCCGGGCGGGGTGTCGATGTCGACCACGCCAACCAGATGCTCGTAACCGAACAGCCATTCCTCGCGCGGATCACCCGCCAGCCGCCACGCGGTGCCGAGCAGGCTCCAGGCTTCCTGGTTGCGGGGATCGCGGCGCACCGCGCGCTCGGCGCAATCGCGTGCGAGCGCCAGATCGCCACTGCGAAAGGCGTGGCGGGCACGCGCATTGAGGAACCCGGCATGGTGGTCGCCGAGGCGACGGGCGACCCGGGCATACAGCGCCCCGGCCTCGGCCAGCCGGCCGAGTCGGTCGAGAGCGTCGGCCAGCAGCCAGTCGAGCGCGGGCTCGTCGACGCCGGCTCGCAGCGGCTGCAGCCAGTCCAGGGCGGCCTGTGCGTGGCCGGCTTCCAGCAATGCGCGTGCGTAGGCGAACTGCAGCGGCAGATGGCCGCGCCGTGCAGCCGCGGCACTGCGGAAGCCTGCGAAGGGATCCTCGCCGGGCGCCAGCACATCGCCGTGTTCCCACAGCAGGTGGCCGAGCGATTCGTGCGCGGGCACGAAGTCCGGCGCCGTGGCCACCAGCTCGCGTGCAGCCGCCAGCGCCTGCGCCGGCTGGCCGCGGTCCTGCAGCAGCCCGAGCAGTGCATTGCGCACCTCCGGTGTGTCCTGCCCGAGTGCCTGCGCCTGGTGCAGGCAGTCCGTCGCGGCGTCGAGGCGGCCGAGCATGCGCAGCACCGCGCCACGATTGACCCACGCCGGCGCATAGCCCGGCGCCAGTGCGATCGCGCGCTGCAATGCATCGTCGGCTGCTTTGAGCTCGCCCTGGGCCTGCAGTGCGCTGGCCAGCCCGTGCCAGGCCTGCACCAGCTCCGGCTGCAGGTCGAGCGCCTGCGAGAACGCCGTGCGGGCGGCCTCCGCCTCGCCAAGCTGTAGACGGATCGATCCCGCCTGCAGCCGCGTCTGCGCGGTCGCCGGTGCGGAATCGATAACGTGCAGCGCCTCGCGCGCGCGGCCGCCGCGGCGCAGCCATGCACAGTAATTGAGCGCGACCACTTCGCTGTGAGGTGCCAGCGCCAGTGCGCGTGCGAACGCCGCCTGCGCACCGGCGGCATCGCCCTGGCCGGCGAGACACATCGCCAACAGCTGCTGTGCGTCGGCGGCGTCCGGTACCTCGGCCGCGAGCGTGCGTGCGATCCGGCTGGCACCTGCGACATCGCCCTGTTGCAACAGCCGTTGTGCCTCGAGGAAGCGCTGCGCCTGCGCGCGGGTCAGGGCCCGCATGGCGACAGGCGACGCCATGCCTAGCGCACGCGCCGCGCGCGCAGGCTGACGCCGCCGGGGGTGCGCAGCAGATGGCTGCCAAGCGCGCCCTTGCGGATCGTCACCACATCCCCCGCCACCAACGGTCCGGCGACGCCACCCTCCACCGACCAGCGCTGGCCGTTGTCGAGGGTGACCGTCCGGCGGCCACCCGCGTGGTCGACGCCGCTGACGCGCGCGTCGATCGCGGTCGGATCGGCGTCCTCCGCGGACTGCTGCGGATTGCGCATCGGCGTGGCGGCACGCGGCAGTCCGAAGGCATCGACCGCGCGTGCAGCGGCGGCCTGCTGCACCGCGGGCGGCGGCGGGAAGGCCCGGTCGTAGCAGGCCAGCCGCTGCGCGGGTTCCACCGTGGACGCACAGACGTGGCCGGTATCGGCGGTGTCCTGGGCGGGTGCGACGACAGGCCATGCGCATGCAAGCAGCAACGGCAACAGGCGGACGGAACGACTCGGCATTGCGCGATCTCCGGCGTGGTCGGTGTGGCGCTGTCATAGAGTATGCGTCGGCGCGGGGTGGGGAGCGCACATGCGGGAAGGAGACACCGGCGTGGCGGCACTACGCCGCCATGCACACGAACGACTGGCCGCGCGCGACTGGCCGGCGGCGATCGCGGCATGCCGTCGCCTGCTGGAGCAAGAGCCGGCAGATGCCGATGGCTGGTTCAACCTCGGCTATGCGCTGCGCCATGTCGGCGAGTTCGAGGCGGCGATCGAGGCCTACGGGCAGTCACTGCGATACGGTGTGGCGGATCCGGCGATGGCGCATGTCAACCGTGCGGCGATCCACGCCGACCACCTGCGTCGCGACGATGCGGCCGAGGCCGAACTGCGACGCGCGCTGGAACTGTCGCCGGCGCATCCGCATGCATTGCTCAACCTCGGCAACCTGTGCGAGGAGCGTGGCCGGCGCGACGAGGCGATCGCCGCCTACCTGCAGTTGCTCGATCGCGGCGATGGCGATGCCGCCGCGGCCGAAGCGCTGGCGCGGTTGGCGTCGCTGCAGCCGCCGGTCAATGCAGGGGATCCGTTGCTGGAGCGGCTGCGGCGCGCGGCGGAAGACGTGCGCGTGCCCGCTGCGCTGCGCGCCAACCTGTGCTTCGCCCGCGGGCGCGCGCTGGATGCGCTGGGCGACGCCACCGCGGCTTTCGCCGCCTTCGGTGCGGGCAAGGTGCTGGCGCATGCCGGTCATCCCGTTTACGACCCGCACGCCGCGGAGGCGCGCACGCGCCTGTTGATCGACGCATTCCCGCGGCCCGCGCCACATCGCCCGGTGCAACCGCAGCCGGCACCGGTGTTCATCTGCGGCATGTTCCGCTCCGGCTCGACCCTGCTCGAACAGGTCCTCGCTGCCCATCCCGACATCGCCGCCGCCGGCGAGCTCGACCTGCTGCCGCGCATGGCGGCAACCGCGTTGGCGCCGTTCCCCGCCGCCATCGCGGACCTGGATGACGATCGCCGCGATGCGCTTGCCGCCGGCTACCACCGTGCGCTGATGGCGCGCCTGCCGCCGCGGACTGCCGCATGCAGGATGGTGACGGACAAGCGGCCGGACAACGTGCTGCTGGTCGGCCTGGCCAAGCAGCTGTTCCCGCAGGCCAGGATCATCCACACCGTGCGCGACCCACGCGATATCGCGCTGTCGGTGCTGATGCAGCACCTCAATCCGCGCGCCTTTCCCTGGGCCGCCGACCTTCAGTCGATCGGCCACCACGTGCTGCGACAGCGTGAGCTGGTCGCGCACTGGCGGGCGCTGTATCCGGACGATGTGCTGGAGTTCGATTACGACGCATTCATCGCCGCGCCGGAGCCTGTGCTGCGCGTACTGCTCGCCCGGCTGGGCCTGCCCTGGCATGCGGAGTGCCTGCAGTTCCACGAGCTCGACAACACGGTCAAGACCGCCAGTGCGTGGCAGGTCCGCAAGCCGCTGTATGCCGATGCGTCGGGGCGTTGGCGCCGCTACCGGGATCAGCTGCGTCCGCTGGAGGCCATGTTGCGCGCAGCCGGCATGGAGCTGCCGGACGATGCGACCGATCAGGCGTCGCCGGCGCTGCGGTAATCGCGCATCGCGCGCGCGAGCGTTTCCACCATCGCCCGTTCCTCCAGCGACAGCAGCGGATTCCATACATCGAAGATCAGCACCACGCGCAGCTGGTCGCTGTCGTTGCGCGCCTCGTGTTCGATGGTGTCGTCGAACACGAACACCTCGCCCGGCGTCCAGCCGCGGCGGTCGTAGCCGACGCGGAAGCTGCAGTCCGGCGGCACCACCAGCGGCAGGTGCGCCACCAGCCGGGCATTGGTCTCGCCGGTATGCGGCGGGATATGCGTGTGCGGCGCGAGTGCGGAGAACATCGCGTTCGGGCACAGGCCGGCGATCGACACTGCATCCACCGCGGCCAGCGCCTCCGCCGTGGCCGGGCACCGTGCGATGTTCTCCGCCACCGGTTCGCCGTGTGCCCACAGGTGGAAGGAGCTCCAGTCGCGCGAGTGGTTCAACGCCTGCCACTGGTTGACCGGCTGGTCGGCACGGAAGGCGATATAGGGCTCGAAACTGTCGGCGTGCCCGGCCACCAGCGCTTCGAGCTCGGCGCGGATTGCGTCGGTACGGGCCTCGAGCGCGGGGATCCATGGGAACAGGTCGCGATCATGGAACGGCTGCGCGGGCAGCCGCGGCACGTGCAGCTGGTTGCACTCGGACGGGTACGGCCGCGTGCGCCCGGCGAGGATCGACACCGCTTCGTCCCACCGCCCGCCGGCGGCAGGGGCCACCGCCTGCCGTGGCCCCGCCACCGCATGGGCGAGGAAGGCCTCGAGCTCGGCGGTGTCGCGCGCGATCGCATCGCGGGCGTGGGCCAGGCGACGACGCAGCGCCGGCGGCCATTGCGGCTCCGGCGGCGCGACCTTCAGCGCATCGCGGAACACCGCGGCCGCGGCGCGGGCCCGGTGCTCGCGTTCGAGGAACTCCGCCTTGGCCAGCAGCGCCGGCAGGAAATAGGCGTCCAGCGCCAGCGCGGCATGGATCGACGCCCACTCCTGCGCGGTGTCGCCGAGGTCGCGATGGACCACGGCGAGGGTCAGCACCAGCATCGGATCCCGCGGCGCGGCCGCGCGGGCGGCCTCCAGCAGTTCCAGTGCGCCGCGCGCGTCGCCGCGCTGGTGGGCATGCACGCCAAGGCTGAAAAGCGCCTGCACGTTGCCCGGGTCGAGCGTGCGCACCTGCGACCACAGGCGCTCGGCCTCCTGCCAGCGGCGGGCATTGGCCGCGCTGCCGGCGGCGGCGATCAGGGCTTGCAGTTGTTCGCTCACATGGCTCCCCGGCCGTGGCGTGCGCCCGATTCTAGGCATGCACGGCACGGAATGGACAGCCATCGTGCAGCAGTCCCGGAGCGGCGCTGTCCTACAATGGGCGACCCCTGTCCGGAGCCTCTCCATGTGTGGAATCGTCGGTGCCATCGCCGCTCGTGATGTCGTGCCGGTCCTCGTCGAGGGCCTGAAGCGGCTGGAATACCGCGGCTACGATTCCGCCGGCATCGCGGTGCTGACCGAAGGGCAGATGCGTCGCGTGCGCCGCACCGGCCGCGTGGCCGAAATGGCCGGTGCCGCGGAGGCCGAGGGCTTCAGCGCCACGCTCGGCATCGGCCACACGCGCTGGGCCACCCATGGCGGCGTCACCGAATCCAATGCCCATCCGCACGTCAGCCACGGCGTCGCGCTGGTGCACAACGGCATCATCGAGAACCACGAAGAACAGCGGGAGCGGCTGACGGCGCTGGGCTACAGCTTCGAATCGCAGACCGACACCGAGGTCATCGCGCACCTGATCCACCATCACCTGGGACAGGGCCTGGAGCTGCTGGCGGCGGTGCAGGCGGCCACCCGCGAGCTCGACGGCGCCTATGCACTGGCGGTGATCAGCCGCGACGCGCCCGACACCATGGTCTGCGCGCGCATGGGCTGCCCGCTGCTGGTGGGCCTGGGCGACGGAGAGAACTTCATCGCCTCCGACGTGTCGGCGATCATCCAGGCCACCCGGCGGGTGCTGTTCCTCGAGGAGGGCGATACCGCGCGCGTCACCCGCGATGGCGTCGCGGTCTTCGACGGCGACGGCGCGCCGGTGCAGCGCGACGAGCATCTGTCCGACGTGTCGCTGGCCTCGCTGGAGCTCGGGCCGCACCGCCACTTCATGCAGAAGGAGATCCACGAGCAGCCGCGCGCGGTCGCCGACACCATGGAGGCGATCATCGACGCCGCCGCGTTCGAGCCGACCCTGTTCGGCGCCGATGCCGCCGACGTGTTCGCCGGTGTCGAAGGCGTGCAGATCCTCGCCTGCGGCACCAGCTACTACGCCGGCTCGGTGGCGCGTTACTGGATCGAGGCCATCGCCGGGCTGCCATGCAGCGTCGAGATCGCCAGCGAATACCGTTACCGCAAGGCGGTGGCGAATCCGAAGCACCTCATCGTCACCATCTCGCAGTCGGGCGAAACGCTCGACACCATGGAAGCGCTGAAGTACGCGAAGTCGCTCGGCCACGAGCGCACGCTGTCGATCTGCAACGTGCCCGAAAGCGCGATCCCGCGCGCCAGCCGGCTGGTGTTCTATACCCGCGCCGGTGCCGAGATCGGCGTGGCCTCGACCAAGGCGTTCACCACCCAGCTGGTCGGCCTGTTCGCACTGGCGGTGACGCTGGCGAAGCTCAACGGCCAGCTGTCGGCGGAAGACGAGGCGGGCTATATCGAATCATTGCGCCACCTGCCGGGCAGCGTGCAGCACGCGCTGAACCTGGAGCCGCAGATCATCGGCTGGGCCGAGCGCTTCGCGCTGAAGGACAACGCGCTGTTCCTCGGCCGCGGCGTGCATTACCCGATCGCGCTCGAGGGCGCATTGAAGATCAAGGAAATCTCCTACATCCACGCCGAGGCCTATCCGGCCGGCGAGCTCAAGCACGGGCCGCTGGCGCTGGTGGATGCGGACATGCCGGTGGTGGTGATCGCGCCCAAGGACGGCCTGCTGGAGAAGGTGAAGTCGAACATGCAGGAAGTGCGCGCACGCGGTGGCGAGCTGTTCGTGTTCACCGATGCCGACAGCAACTTCGGCCCCAGCGAAGGCGTGCACGTGATCCGCACCCCGCGCCACGTCGGCGTGCTGAGCCCGATCGTGCACACCATCCCGGTGCAGCTGCTGGCGTACCACACCGCGCTGGCGCGCGGCACCGACGTCGACAAGCCGCGCAACCTCGCCAAGAGCGTCACCGTCGAGTAGGCGCGGCGCGCCCGGCCGCGGTCACCCGGGCGTGTCGTGGACGAGGGTCGCCGCCGGCTCCGGTGCGGCCTGCGCGACGCCGGTGGCACGCGTCGCGTGCTCGATCGAGGCCAGCAGGTCGACCAGCATCGGCATCGCCACCGGCTTCACCAGGTGGTGGTCGAAGCCGGCGGCGAACGCGCGCTCGCGGTCCTCGGCCTGGCCCCAGCCGGTCAGCGCGATGAGCGGCGTGCGCACGCCGCGCTCGCGCAGCGTGCGGGCGACGTCGTAACCGGTGACATGCGGCATGCCGATGTCGAGGATCGCGACGTCCGGTTCGATGCGGTCGAACTCGCGCAGCGCGTCGCTGCCGTTGTCGACGAGATGGACCTCCGCCCCGGACAGCCGCAACGCTTCGGCGAGGCTGCCGCCGACATCCGCTTCGTCATCCGCCACCAGCACGCGCAGCAGCAGGCGCGTCGTATCGATGTCGTCGGACCAGGATGACGGCGCCGCGTCCGTGCCATGCAGGGGCAGCCGCAAGGTGAAGGTGCTGCCCTTGCCCGGACCGTCGCTGACGGCGTCGAGCGAGCCGCCATGCAGCACGGCCAAGCGGCGCGCAAGTGCCAGGCCGATGCCGAGCCCGCCCTGGTGGGAAGCACGCGTGCGCTCGCCACGGCTGAACATCTCGAACAGCCGCGGAATTTCCTCCGCTTCCATGCCTACCCCGGAATCCTCGACCGACAGGATCACGGCGCCGTCGGCCACACGCGCACGCAGCACGACGTGGCCGCCGGGCGCGGAATACCGCGCGGCGTTGTTGAGGAGGTTGCCGAGGATCTGCGCCAGTCGCACGCGGTCACCGTGCACGACCACCGGCGTGGCGGGCAGGTCGAGGGTCAGTCCGTGTTGCCCGGCCTCGATCGCCGGCCGCGAGGCCTCGACCGCGCTGTCCACGACGTCGGCGAGCGTGACCGGCTCGACCTGCAGCGACACCTTGCCGCGGGTGATCCGCGACACCTCCATGAGGTCGTCGACCAGGCGCACCAGGTGGTCGACCTGCCGTTCCATCATCGAGTGGATGCGCGCCTGCTGCCCGCCCGGCTCGGTGCTCGCGCGCAGGATTTCCAGCCCGTAGCGGATCGGCGCCAGCGGGTTGCGCAGTTCGTGCGACAACGTGGCGAGGAAATCGTCCTTGGCGCGGTCGGCTTCGGCGAGGCGCTGTGCATGCTCGCGGATGATCCGTTCGGCAGCCTGGCGTTCGGTGATGTCGCGGGTGGTGCCGGCGACCGCCACGATGTCGCCGGCGGCGTCGAACACCGGCGCGAAGATGTAGTCGTAGATGCGCCGGCCATTGGTGCCGGTGAACGGGATCTCCCCGCGGATCGGCGCCCGCGTCGCGATCACCTCGGCGAGCTCGCGGTCGTGCATATCCGCATGCCACGGCTCGTACCCCAGGTCGAGCCAGGTCTTGCCGCGCACGTCGTCGACACCCCAGACCCTGAGCAGCGCCTGGTTGGCGTAGATCGCCCGGTGGTCGGTGCCGAAGACGTAGACGAAGTCCGGCGTGTTGTCGAGCGCGGTCTCGTAGATGCGGCGCTGGTGTTTCGACTCCGCCGCCAGCCGCTCGCGGTCCTGTTCGGCGAGCACGCGCGCGGTGACGTCGCGAAAGTACACCGAGATGCCTTCCGGTGCCGGGTAGACGGTGACTTCGTACCAGCCTTCCAGTCCGGGATAGAACGCCGTGAACCGCGTGGCGACCCGTCCGTGCATCGTCTGCCGGTAGTGCTCGCTGAAGGCCGAGTTCCCGGAGCCGGGGAAGCGCTTCCAGATCACCGCGCCCGCCAGCGAGCCGGGTTCCGCGCGGAGGATGCGATGCGCCTCGGGATTCACGTAACCGAAACGCCACTGCCGGTCGAGGGTGAACACCCCTTCGGTCATCGCATCGAGGATGGCCATCGAGCCGTGGCGGCGCTCGGTCGCGGCGTCCTCGGCCTGGTGGAGGATGTATTCGACCGCGCCGGCGTCATCGAGGATCGGCGTGTTGACCATCGACCAGTAGCGCTCCTCGAACCGCCCGGACGCGGGGTCGGCAAGGTCGAAGCGCTGCTCATGGCGTTCCGGCCGGCGGGTCCTGATCACGTGCTCGAACGCGGCCTGCAGGATGGCGGCGCTGCCCGGTGCCTGTGGTGCTTCCGGAAACAGCTCGAACAACGGCCGTCCAAGCACTTGCGCGGGCGCCGTCGACATCGCCTGCAGGGTCCGGCTCATCGCGACCACCGGGAAGCCGGGAACCGCGCGCAGCACGGCGAGATGGCCGGGCAGGGCGTCGAAGGCGCGGAGCAGATCGTGCGGAGCCATGGCGTGCGCGGTATCCGGGGGCGGTCAGGGTACGCGAGCGCGCGTGCGGAGCTGCTCACGCCTGGCGTCGAACCGGCTTGCGCCGCGCAGCGCGTCGAGCAGGATCCCGGGGTCGCGCATCCATGCCTCCGGCTCCGGCCCACCGGACGAAGGCGATGCAAGCGTGCAGCGTGCGCGGCATCGCGCCGCCGGTGCGCGTTCAATGCGCACGGCGCGGCGGTGTATCGTCGGCCCGGGCCATCACCAACGGACCTGCATGAGCACTTACGGACTGGGTTCCGTCTTTTCCCCCCAATCGGTTGCCGTCGTCGGCGCCAGCCCGCGCGAGCGCTCGGTCGGGCGCATCGTGCTGCGCAACCTGCGCGAAGCGGGCTTCCCCGGTCCGCTCGGCGTGGTCAACCCGCGCCACGGCGAGATCGACGGCATCGCGACCGCCGCAAGCATCGGTGCCCTCGGCTGGGTACCCGAACTGGTGGTGGTGACAACACCGGCGGCGATGGTGCCGCGCGTGGTCGCGGACGCTGCCGCGGCCGGAGTGAGGGCGGCGGTGGTGATCACCGCCGGGCTCGGGCAGGGACCCGGGTCGCTCGCCGAGGAACTGGCCCATGCCGCCCGCCCATCCGGGCTGCGCGTGATCGGCCCCAACTGCCTCGGCGTGATGTCGCCGCACGCGCGCCTCAACGCAAGCTTCGCCGCGCACCCGGCCGCAGCCGGCGACCTCGCGCTGGTGTCGCAGTCCGGCGCGATCGCGGTGGGCATGGTCGAGTGGGGGCTGGCGCGTTCGGTGGGGTTCTCCGCCGTGGTGTCGATGGGCGATGCACTCGATGTCGATTTCGGCGACCTGCTCGACCATTTCGCGCTCGACCAGCGCACCCGCGCGATCCTGCTGTACGTCGAATCGATCCGGAATGCGCGCAAGTTCATGTCCGCGGCACGCGCCGCCGCACGCGCGAAGCCGGTGGTGGTGGTGAAGTCCGGCCGCCACGCTGCCGGTGCGCGTGCTGCCGCGACCCACACCGGTGCACTCGCCGGTTCCGATGCGGTCTACGACGCCGCGTTCCGCCGCGCCGGGCTGCTGCGCGTGCATTCGCTCGACGAACTGTTCGCCGCCGCGGAGACGCTGCGCCACGTGCGCGGCACGCCGGGCCGGCGCTTGGGCGTGCTGACCAACGGTGGCGGTGTCGGCGTGCTGGCGGTGGACACGCTGTCGGACCTCGGCGGCACCGTGGCGACGCTGTCGGAGCAGACCATCGCCCGCCTCGATGACGTGTTGCCGGGCACCTGGTCGCGCGCCAATCCGGTCGACATCGTCGGCGACGCCGACGGCGCCCGTTACACCGCGGCGCTGGAAGCGATGCTGGCCGACCCCGGCACCGACGCGGTGCTGACGATGAACGTGCCGACCGCGTTGTCATCGGCTTCCGAGGCTGCGGATGCGGTGGTCGACGTGCTCGGTCGTCGTCGTGGCCGGGCGGCCGAAAAGCCGGTGTTCGCGGTGTGGCTGGGCAAGGAGCAGGACGCCATCGACACGCTGGATGCCGCCAACGTCCCCACCTACGCCACCGAGGCGGAAGCGGTACGCGGCTTCATGTACCTGGTGCGCAATCAGGAAGCGCAGGACGCGCTGAAGGAAACCCCGCCCAGCCTGCCGGAGGATTTCGCGCCCGACACCGCCGCGGCACAGGCCGTCATCGCCGAGGCGGTGGCGGCCGGCAGCGAATGGCTGGATCCGCTGCAGGTGGCGCGGCTGTTCGCCGCCTACGACATCCCGATCACTCCGGTGGTGTACGCCGCCGATGCCGAGGCCGCCGCCAACGCCGCGGAAGCGCTGCTGGCGCGGGGCCAGGCGGTGGTGGTGAAGATCCTGTCGCCCGACATCCAGCACAAGTCCGACGTCGATGGCGTGCGCCTCGGCCTGGTCAGTGCCGAGGCGGTGCGCGACGCGGCCGCCGGCATCCTGCAACGTGCGCGCGAGGCGCGTCCGGACGCCCGTATCGACGGCGTTACGGTGCAGCCGATGGTGGTGCGGCAGAAGGCGCGCGAGCTGATCTGCGGCATCGCCGACGATGCGACCTTCGGTCCGGTGATCGTGTTCGGTCGCGGCGGCACCGCGGTCGAGGTGATCGACGACAAGTCACTGGCGCTGCCGCCGCTCGACCTGCGCCTCGCCCACGAGCTGATCGGCCGCACCCGCGTCTCGCGCATCCTCAAGGCCTATCGCGACGTGCCTGCCGCCGATACCGATGCGGTCGCCCTGGTGCTGGTGAAGCTGGCGCAGCTGGCCGCCGACCTGCCGCAGGTGGGCGAGCTCGACATCAACCCGTTGCTGGCCGATCGCGATGGCGTGGTGGCGGTGGATGCGCGCGTGCGCATCGCGCCGACGGTGCCGCTGCACAAGGGGCCCGGGCATCCGCGCTTCGCGGTGCGGCCGTATCCGAAGGAATGGGAGCGCACCATCGCGCTCGCCGACGGCCGCGAGGTGTTCGTGCGACCGGTGCGGCCGGAGGACGAGGCGCTGTTCCGCGCGTTCTTCACCCACGTGACCAGCGAGGACCTGCGCCTGCGCTTCTTCAGCGCGGTGCGCCATTTCAGCCATGAGTTCATCGCCCGGCTGACCCAGCTCGACTACGCCCGCGCGATCGCGCTGGTGATGATCGAGCCGGAGACCGACGAGATGCTGGGTGCGGTGCGGCTGCTGGCGGATGCCGATTTCGACCGCGGCGAATACGGCATCCTGGTGCGTTCCGACCTCAAGGGCCAGGGCATCGGCTGGCGGCTGATGCGGCTGATGATCGACTACGCGCACTGGCTGGGGCTGCGCGTGGTCGAGGGCCAGGTGCTGCGCGAGAACCGCACCATGATCGCGATGTGCCGCCAGCTCGGCTTCCAGGTCAGGCCCGATCCCGATGACACCACCCTGGTGCGCGTGGTGCTGCCGATCGGCCCGCTGCCACCCGGCAGCTGAGGTCATATCCGCGGCGGTGGCAGCCGGTTTCCGGCCACCACCGCCGCGTTCCCGCTGACCGTTACTCCGGCACCTTGGCCGGCACGAATGGCGACACCGGGTCGCTGGCCGGGAAGGTTTCCTCCAGCGCCTCGTCCTGGTTCTCGTCGGCGTGGTCCTGGCGCTGCTGCTCGTCGGCGTCGGGGCGCGGCTGTGGGGTGTGGTGGCTCATGGTGGTGGTCTCCGGCGGCGCCCGGGGCTGGCCGCGTTGGGTGGGTCGATGCGCCGGGGGACCCCCGCGACGCGATCCGGATCGCCGTGGTGCAGCGCAGGTCCGGTACCGGTCGATCCTCGCCCTGCGCGCGTCAGCGGCAGGTCAACGCAGGTCACCCGTGGCGAACGCGGCATTGCGGCGCATGTCGCGGACGCGCGGCGGATAATGGCCACGTGCGCAAGATCCTCCACATCGACATGGATGCCTTCTACGCCTCGGTCGAGCAGCGCGACGACCCGACATTGCGCAGTCGCCCGGTGGTGGTGGCCTGGCGCGGGATGCGCTCGGTCGTCTGCGCGGCCTCCTACGAGGCGCGCCGCTACGGCGTGCGCTCGGCGATGCCCGCGCTGCGGGCGGAGCGGTTGTGCCCCGATGCGGTATTCGTGCCACCGGATTTCAGCCGCTACAAGGCGGTGTCGAAGCAGGTGCGGGCGATCTTCCACCAGCACACCGACCTGGTCGAACCGCTGTCCCTGGACGAGGCCTATCTCGACGTCACCGCGCCGAAGATCGCCGCGCCCAGCGCCACCGCGACCGCGGAGCGCATCCGCGCGCAGATCCGCGAGGAAACCGCGCTGACTGCATCGGCCGGGGTGGCACCGAACAAGTTCATCGCCAAGATCGCATCGGACTGGAACAAGCCCGACGGCCTGTTCGTGGTGCGGCCGTCACAGGTCACCGCCTTCCTCACCGACCTGCCGGTGGGGCGCATTCCCGGCGTCGGCAAAGTGATGCAGGGCAGGCTCGCCGAACTCGGCGTCGCCACGGTGGGCGACCTGCGCATGGTCCCGCTGGAACAACTGGTGCGCCGCTTCGGTGCCTGGGGCCGACGCCTGCACGAGCGCGCGCATGGCATCGACGAGCGCCCGGTGGAACCCGACCAGCCGGTGCAGTCGATCTCGTCGGAAGATACCTTCGCCGAGGACCTGCCACTCGATGCGCTGGCACCGCGCATCCACGAACTCGCCGACAAGACCTGGACCGCGACCACGCGCACCGAACGGGTGGGCCGCACCGTGGTGCTCAAGCTCAAGACCGCGCAGTTCCGCATCCTCACCCGCAGCCTCACGCCGGATACGCCGCCGCGCTCGGCACAGGAGCTGGCGGCCATCGCGAGCGCGCTGCGCGGTCGCGTCGACCTGCCGGCGGAAACGCGTTACCGGCTGGTGGGCGTGGGCCTGTCGGGCTTTCGCGAGCGCGAGGAGCTGCCCGGCCAGCGCGAGCTGTTCGGCGTCGCCTGAAGCTCAGGCGCCGGTCGCCGGCGACCAGTCGAAGGCGAGCGACTCGTCGCGGTCGAAGCGGCGCAGGTGGTTCTCGATCACCCGCTGCAGGCGCGCGCGCTCGTCGGCATCGGCATGCTGCAGGCGGATGCGCAGGCCATCGCCGTCGACATCGAAATCCGCGCCGCCGTCGGCGGTGAACGGTATGTGCGCGTGGCCGTCATGGTCGCGGTGGATCTCGAACTTGTGCCGCCAGTGGTTGCACAGCGTACGCAACAGGCGCGCGGGATCCGGCGATGCGATGACGGCGGTGGTGGTGATCGGGGACATGCGTCGGCTCCGGTACTGCAGGGTCAGCACCATAGCGCGCTGGCGGCGCAGGCGGACGCCGCCGCACACGAAGCTGTGTTCCGCCGCGCCGGCAACGCAGCCGCGCGACATCGGCGTGGCGCGTCGTGCACCCGATGCCGCCTCGCGGTGCGCGGACGTCGCTGCGTGCGGATGCGAGAATGGCCCGCCCGCAGCTGCAGACCGCCATGACGTTTCCGTTCTCCGCCGTCCTGTTCGACCTCGACGGCACCCTTGTCGACAGTGCGTCGGACATCGCCGAAGCGGTCAACCGCATGCTGGTCGAGCTCGGCCTGCCGCGCGTGCCGGAGGCGCGCATCCTCGGCTGGATCGGCGAAGGCGCGCACCAGCTGATCACCAGCGCGCTGCGCGATGCCGGCAGCACCCTCGAGGCCGATGCCGTGTACGCACGCTTCATGGTCCATTACGAGGCCTGCCTGCTGCTGGATCCGCGGCTGTATGACGGCGTCGTCGACACCCTGCAGACATTGCGCGACCGCGGCGTGCGGATGGCGGTTTGCACCAACAAGCCGTCGCGCTTCGTGCCGCCGCTGCTGGCGGCGATGGGCATCGATGGCTATTTCGAGGGTGTCGTCGGTGGCGACAGCCTGGCCTGGCGCAAGCCGGACCCGCGCCCGCTGCTGCACCTGGCCGCGCAGCTGGATGTGGAACCCGCGCGTTGCCTGATGGTTGGCGACTCCGAAACCGACTTCGCCGCCGCGCGCGCGGCCGGCATGCCGGTGGTGCTGGTCAGCTACGGCTACCCGCGCAGTTTCGACCTGCATGCGGCGGGGGCGCTTGCGGTGATCGACCGCTTCGGGGAACTGCTCGGGCTGGAGTGACGCTTCGGTCGGCAGTGAGCCAGCAGCCCGGACAAAGCCACTGGCCGCTCCGGGTTGGGCCTGCCGTGCGAAGAAAGCCTCACGCGAAGAGCGCCCTCACCCGCCCCTGTCGGGGCAGGGGTGAGGGCGACGGGGGCCGCGCGTCAGCGCACCGGCGCGTAGCGCAGGGTCACCACGAACTCGCGGCCGGGCTGGTTGTACCAGCGGATGGTCTCGTAGCGGCGGTCGAACACGTTGGCCAGCCGCGCCTGCACGCGCCACGCGGGAGCAAACGCGTATTCCACGCGCAGGTCGGTGGTGGCGAAGCCGCCCAGCCGCACCCGGTTGGCGGCATCGTCGTAGCGGTGGCCGGCGCCGTTGAGAGTGGCACCGAGACGGAACGCCCCGAATTCACGGTCCACGTCGACCCGGCCGCTGTTGCGTGCGCGGCGGGTGAGCAGGTTGTCGCGGTTGGGTCCCTCGCTGCGGTTGCGCGGGTCGACATGGCTCAGCTGCACGCCGACGTCCCAGCCCGCCAGGTCCACGCCGGCCGTGAGTTCGGCCCCGCGGATACGCGCAGTATCGGCCTGGATCAGGTTGAAGCCGCTGTCGTAGCCGATCAGATCGTCGACCTCGTTCTGGTAGGCATCCAGCGCCCAGTGCCAACCGTCGCCGGCCTGGGCGATGCCGGCGTTGAGGCTCTTCGACGTTTCCGGCCCCAGCGCCGGGTTGCCGGAGATCGGGAAGTACAGCTCGTTGAAACTGGGCGCGCGGAAGCCCGTTGCGTAGCCGGCGGTCAGCCGCAGCCCGTGGCCAAGCGCCAGGCCCCAGCCGAGGCTGCCGGTGGTGTGGGTGCCGTACTGCTGGTTGTCGTCATGGCGCACGCTGGCCTGCAGGCGATGCGTGCCGAACGTGCCGTGGAAACCGGCGAACACGCCGAGGTTGTCGCGCGTGGCCACGTCGTAGTCGGTGGTGCTGTCGACCCGATCGTCCTGCCAGTCCACGCCGACCGACAGCATGCGGCCCGCGGCGAGGTCGACATCGGCCTGCAGCGAGGCGGTGTCGCGGCGGGTGTCGAACTCGCTCAGCAATCTGCGCGGGGTGGCGTCGTCGACGAAGTAGTTGTCCGACCTGTCGTACGAGCGTCCGGCCTGTGCGGTCAGGAGCAGCCGCGGCGAGACCGTCCAGGTGAGCTTCGAACCCATGGCCTGCTGCAGGTTCTCGGACTCGTTGCCGCCGAACACGGTGCCGTCGTACTCGTTCTCGGACGCCGCGCGCAGCAGGCTGGCTTCCAGCGCGAGGTCGCGGCCGAGGTCGATCCCGCCGCGCAGGTTGAGCGAGCGGTTGCGGTAGCCGTCGCGGTCGGGCTCGTCGGCGAAGCAGCCGGCGAACAGCGTCGCCGAACCGCGGCAGGCATCGATGCCGTCGGTGCGCTGCCAGGCAACGTCCACGCCATACCAGCCGCGTTCGCCACCGGCGCCGATGCCGGCACTGGCCTGGCGCAGGTTGTGGCTGCCGAAGCCGGCGCTGAAGCGCGGCGTGGCGGCACCCTGGTCGCGACGGGTGAAGATCTGGATCACCCCGCCCAGCGCCTCCGAGCCGTACAGGCTCGAACGCGGGCCGCGCACGATCTCGATGCGATCGATCTGCTCCAGCGGCAGGTCCTGGAACATCACCAGGCCGGCAGTCGCGGTCCCCATGCGCACGCCGTCCACCAGCACCAGCACATGGTCGGATTCGGTGCCGCGCATGGAGATCGTGGTGAGCTTGCCGGGGCCGCCCTGGTTGACCAGGTCGATGCCGGCGCGCCCGCGCAGCAGGTCCGGCAGCGAGCTGGCCTGGCTGCGTTCGATGTCGTCGCGGTTGATCACCTGCACCGGGGCGATGCTGTCGACGAGGCGGATCGGCGTGCGGGTGCCGGTGACCACCACTTCGTCGAGGTCGACGGCGGCAGTGACGGCGTGGGCTGCGTGCGGCAGCAGTGGCAGGGCGGCCGCGATGGCCAGGAACAATGGTCGGACGTGCATGGAAACTCCTCGCGTGCACCCTCGCACGCGTGTCGAGTGGAGGCAGGCGCTGGATGCGGCTGCCGCGATCGACCCGCACGGATGCACACAGAGGAGAACGCACGAGGCACGGATGCGCACGGGCGCATCGCGCAGCCTCGATGCCCACCGCATCGGCAAACCGCTCGGGCCGGGGCCCGCTCCAGGCCGGTCTCCGGGCTCGCGAGTGGACCGGTCGTGGACCGGCCCCGGCGCCGCGCCTTCCCATGGGCCGCTTGCGCGGTAACCACAGTGGCGGATGCGACGCCTCGACTCGCTTACCGTTGCGGGGGCAGCGCCGGAATGGCCGCGGAATGATCCGCGTGCGTCACCGGCTTCCCGTTGAACACTGGCGTGTTCAACCCGGCCAATGCCGGGTCACCTGAAGCGCGGCGATTGTACGCCACGCGATCGCCCGCCGGCGGTGGCCGCTCAATCGCGCAGGTCGAGGCGCTCGCGCACCAGGGCGGCGATGCGCGCGGTCTCGCGCAGCGGCTCGACGTCGAACGGCGCCAGCGCCGCATCCAGCGCCCGCACGCGTCCGCGCGCCAGCAACGCATCGATGAACCGCCGCGGCCGCCCGCGCACGCGTTCCGGCTCGGCGACGAACACCGGCACCCGGGTGGCGCCGGCTTCCGACAGCATGTTCACCGAGTCCGCGCTGCAGACGATGCGGTCGGCCCAGGCCAGCAGGCCGGCATACGGATTGGCGCCATCACCGGGCCCGGTCCAGCACATGCCGGGCAGGTCGGCGGCGCGTGCGCGCAGGGCGGTGAGGACGTCGAGTGGTGTGCGCCGCGACACCGTGGCCAGCAGGCTGCCACCCTCGGCGGTGATGCGTGGCAGCAGCGTCGCCGCCAGCCGCTCGAACGCGGCCAGGTCGAATTCCACATGCCGGCTGGGCCCGCCCAGGAGCAGCGCGGTGCGCGGGCCGGGTAGCGCGGCCAGCGCCGGGTGGGACGCATGCGCGGCGGCCAGCCATGCGTCGTCGACAGGATGCAGGCTGCCCAGCAGGGTGAGCACGTTGTCGCCGCGCAGGCCGTCGTGTCCGGGCGCGACCACGAGATCCCAATGGTGCGGATCGATCCGTGGATCGAGGATCTGCACCGTGCGTGCACCGGCCGCGCCGGCGAGGCGGGTGGCCAGAGCGCCCTGCCTTCCGCAACCGATCGCAAGCCGCGGTGGCTGCGCCAGCGCATGCGCGAACGTCGCCCCGAATGCTCCTCGCGCACCCGGCAGGGCACGCGGCGCCGCCAGGCGCCACGGCATGCGGGCATCCAGTTGCCAGTCATGCGCCTCGAGACCGAGCGCACCGGCGAGCGCCGCCGCCTGCCGCAGGTTGCCGGCGTGGCCGTCGCTCAGCGTCCACACCCGTGCTGGTTGCATATCGCCCTGCAACTGCGTGTTTCGTTCCACTGGCACGACCTTTCGTTGCGGAGCACGACCTGCGGCCCGGGCGCCGGGACTCTACACTGCGGGCCTGTTCATACGCGCGGCACCGCCGCAAAGGACCCACGCACGATGAAGCCGCTCGACGCGACTGCCCTGGACCAGCTCTTCCGCACTGCACGCACCTACAACCGCTTCAGCGGCGAGATCGACGACGCCACGCTGCAGCGGCTGTACGAGCTGGTGAAGTGGGGGCCGACCAGTGCCAACCAGTGTCCGGCACGCTTCGTGTTCGTGCGCTCCGAGGAAGCCAAGCAGAAGCTTGCGCCGGCGCTGTCGGAAGGCAACCGTGAAAAGACCATGTCGGCGCCGGTGGTGGTGATCGTCGGCCATGACCTCGACTTCCACGAGAAGCTGCCCTACCTGTTCCCGCACACCGATGCGAAGAGCTGGTTCGACGGCCCGCAGGAGAACCGGCGCGACCACGCACTGCGCAACGGCACCCTGCAGGCGGGCTACCTGATCCTCGCCGCGCGCGCGCTCGGCCTCGACACCGGCCCGATGACCGGCTTCGACGCCGCGATGGTCGACGAGCTGTTCTTCGCCGGTACCAGCATCCGCAGCAACATCCTCATCAACCTCGGCCATGGCGATCGGGCCAGCATCTTCGGCCGTTCGCCGCGGCTGTCGTTCGACGAGGCCTGCCGGATCGCCTGATCCGGTCCATGCCGGCCGGATCGACCGATCCGGCGCAAGCACTCAACCGCCACAAGGAGTTCCGTCATGCACATGCCTTCCCGCAGGTTCCTGCAACGCAGTGCGCTGGTTGCCGCGCTGGCATTGACCGCCGGTGCCGCCTTCGCCGCACCGGTCACCTACACCATGGATCCCGCCCACACCACCGTGGTCGCGAAGTGGAGCCACTTCGGCTTCTCCAACCCGGTGATCCTGTTCGGCGATGCCGAGGGCAGGATCGTCCACGACGCCGACAACGTGTCCGCTTCCAGCGTCGAGGTCACCCTGCCGCTGTCGGGTCTGGAGTCCAACGTGTCCGCGTTCAACGACCACCTGCGCAGCGACGATTTCTTCGACGCCGAGAAGTTTCCGCAGGCCACCTTCCGCAGCACCTCGGTGGAAGCCGCAGGCGACGGAAAGCTGAAGGTCACCGGCGACCTCACCATCAAGGACATCACCCGCGAGGTCGTGCTCGACACCACCATCAACACCATCGGCGCGCATCCGATGAGCAAGAAGCCGACCGCCGGCTTCGACGCGAAGGCGACCATCAAGCGCAGCGACTTCGGCCTCGGCATGTACGTGCCGAACGTGGCTGACGAGATCGAACTGCACATCACCACCGAGGCCAGCGCCGCGGCCGACTGATACCGCAGCAGCGGTAACATGGCGACGCCCCCGGATCCGGGGGCGTCGTCGTTTGCGGAGGTCCCCATGCCCGTGTTGTTTCCCGCTCAGACCCGCGGTCGCCTGCAGCAGGCCGGCATCGACAGCGTGCACAGCTTCTCGTCCGCGGGCTTTGTCGATCGCAAGCGCATGGGCTTCGGCGCACTGCGCGTGCTGACCGAGGAATGCATCGCTGCGGACACGGCGCTGCCGCCGCAGCGACGGGCCAACATGCAGGTCCTGACCTGGGTGCGTTGTGGCGTGCTGGCATGGTCCGATGGCGACGCCTCCGGCGAAGTCCCCGGCGGCTGCGTGCAGCTGCTCGATGCAGGCCACGGGATCGAGCAGGTCGAGCGCAATCCGTCCGCGGAACATCCGGTCGACCTCGTGCGCCTGTGGCTGCAGCCGGCGGTGCTCAACACCGCGCCGCGGCGGCTGGAGGGATGGTTCGACGGCACTGCCCGCGACGGGCGTTGGCAGATGCTGGCCGCCGGCGATGCCGATGCGGGCGACACCACCGACGGCGCGCTACCGCTGCGTCTGGACGCGCAGGTCTCGGTGGCGCGGGTGCGGCCGGGTGAGGGATTAGCGGTTGGTGTGCGACCCGGGCGCCGGGTGTGGCTGCAGGTGCTCTACGGCAACGTCAAGATCGGCGAGCAGGCGCTGGAAGCGGGCGATGCGCTGGCGTGGGATCGCGAGGACGATCCGCATGCAACGATCTTCGCGTCGCAACGGCCGGCGGAACTTCTGCGGGTGGAACTGCCGGGCTGATGCAGTCGGCGGTCGGGCCGACCACTGCACTGCCGGCAAAGCTGCCCTCATCCGGCGCTTCGCGCCACGTGCACTCGCGCCATCCATGGCGCTCGCCCTACGGGCGGCTTCGCCGTGCAACGCGGCACTCCTGCCGCGTTGTCTCCCGCAGGCGGGAGAAGAGCCTGCCCCCGAGGCGCTTCTGGTCGGGGGTGCCCCGCAGGAGCGGATGAGGGCATCCCGCCGGTGCACGGCTGTGGTGTACCGCCGCGCGTCGCCCGGCCGCACCCGTACGCCTCAGCGGTAGCGCGCTTCCAGCATCGCCCAGGCCGCGCGCAGGCCCTGCGCTTCGCCGCCGGCGGGCTTGCCGGGGCGGTCCCCGTCGTTCCAGGAATAGACGTCGAGGTGCGCCCACGGCTGGCCTTCCGGCACGAAGCGCTCGAGATACAGCGCCGCGGTGACCGAGCCGGCCATGCGCGAACCGGCATTCGCCATGTCGGCGATGCGGCTGTGGAGATAGCGCAGGTAGGGCCGCCACAGCGGCATCCGCCACACCGGGTCGTGGTGGGCGAGGCCCTGCTCCAGCCACGCGCCGGCCACGTCGTCGTCGTTGCTGTACAGCGCCGGCAGGTCGGGGCCGAGGGCGATGCGCGCGGCGCCGGTGAGGGTGGCGAAGTCGATGATCAGGTCCGGCGACTGCTCGCCGGCCAGCGCCAGTGCATCGCACAGCACCAGGCGGCCTTCGGCGTCGGTGTTGTCGATCTCCACGCTGAGGCCCTTGCGGGTGGCGATCACCTCGCCCGGACGCAGCGCATTCGGACCGATCGCGTTCTCCACCGCCGGGATCAGCAGCGTCAGCCGCACCGGCAGCGCGCGCGCCATGATCAGCTCGGCCATGGCCAGCGCATGCGCGGCGCCGCCCATGTCCTTCTTCATGTTGCGCATGCCGTCGGCCGGCTTGATGTCGAGGCCGCCGGTGTCGAAGCACACGCCCTTGCCGACCAGCACCAGCTGCGGATGCGCGGCATCGCCCCAGGTCAGCTGCAACAGGCGCGGCGCGCGGTGGGAGGCGCGGCCGACGGCGTGGATCGCCGGGAAGTTCCGCGCCAGCAGCTCGTCGCCGGCGATGCTGTCGAAGCCCGCACCGTGCGTGGTCGCAATGTCGCGTGCCACCTGCTCCAGCTGCTCCGGGCCCATGTCCTCGGTCGGCGTGTTGACCAGGTCGCGCACGCGGTTGCATGCGGCGATGAGGTCCAGCGTCGTGGCGTGCCGGCCTTCCAGCACCAGCCGCGCGGGCGCACGGCCGCCACTGCAGTAACGGGTGTAGCGGTACGCGCCGAGACCCCAGCCGAGCACGCAGGCACTGCGCGCGTCGTCAGCGCCTTCCACGCGCCAGTCGCCCGGCGGCAGCACCGCCGGCGCCTGCGCCCAGGCGTAGGGATCGTGAGCGTCGGCCACCACCCACAGCGCGCCGGCCAGGCCGTCGTCGCCGGGCAGCGCGATCCAGCCGCTGCCATCGAAGCCGTGGCCGTCGAGCCAGGCCTGCGTGCGCGCATCCTGGCCGCCGCGCCAGCTGTCGACATCCGCCCGTTGCACCACATGCAGCGGGCGCGGCCGTGCGGCATCGGCGGCGGCGATCAGGCCGGCGGGCAGGGCGGGGGTGGTCGATGTCATGCGGACTCCTGGGAACAGCAGCGTGCGGGGTATCGGGCTCAGCCCGGCCCGGCCATGGCGGGGGCGCGGATGTCGTGGGTCTCCAGCCAGTCGGCGAGGCCGGCGAGGCTGTCGAATTCGAGGTCGGGCCGCAGCTGGCGGTTGGTCCAGCGGCGGCCGTCGCGGTTGATCCAGCAGGTGCGCAGGCCGGCACGGAACGCGCCGGCGACGTCGGCATCGACATGGTCGCCCACGTGCAGCACTTCCCCATGCGCGCAGTCCAGCCGTGCGCAGGCGGCGTGGAAGATGCATGGCGACGGCTTGGCCTTGCCGTGCTCGCGCGAGCCGAGCTGGAACACGAAGTGCGCATCGATGCCGATGCGGGTGAGGTCGGCATTGCCGTTGGTCAGCGCCGCCACCGGCACGCGCGCGCTGATGCGCGCGAGCGCATCGAGGCTGTCGGGATAGTGTTCGACCTCGTTGCGCGCGGTGTAGAAGGCCTCGTACGCCGGCTCCAGCAGGGCCATGTCGGCGCCGCTGTCGCGCAGCGCGATCTCAAGCGTCATCCGCCGCAGCGCGGACAGGTCGTGCGCCAGCTGCGGATTGTTGCGCCACACGCGTTCGCGCATCGCGCGCATCGCATCGGGCGGCCAGCGTTGCGCTGTTTCCGGGCTGTGCGTGCGCAGCCAGTCGTCGAGCACGCGTTCGATGCGCTCGCCGATCGGGGCAAACGGCCACACGGTGTCGTCGAGGTCGAGGGTGATGGCGCGGACAGCGAAAGCCATGGCGGCCATTGTAGGCCGGTGCCGCTGACCGGCACCCGTGCGGAGCGGCACGCACCGTCCCGGGCGGTGTTATTCCAGCAGGCGCGCCCAGCGGTCCATGCCTTCCACCCGCACCAGCGCGATCTTCGCGCAGACCAGCAGCGGCACCGCGAGCAGCAGGCCGATGATGCCGAACAGGAAGCCGAACACCATTAGCGCGATGATCAGGATCAGCGGCGACAGCGCCATCCGCCGGCCCAGCACGATCGGGGTGATCAGCTGCCCCTCGAGGGTGTGCAGGCCGAGGTAGACCGCCGCCGGCAACAGCGACGCGCCGATGGTGTCGAAGTTGACGAAGCCCATCAGCAGCATCAGGAACACGCCGATGAAGGCGCCGACATAGGGCGCGAAGTTCAGCAGCGCCACGATCGTGCCCCACATCAGCGCCTCGGGACCGCGCACGCCCAGCGCCCACAGGCAGCCGGCCAGCGCCATGCCGAGCAGCGTGTTGATGATGCTGATGGTGAGGATGTAGCGCGATACCTCGTGCTCGATCGAGGTCATGATGTCGACCGTGAGCTTCTTGCGCTGGCGGTCGGGCAGGATCGCGATCGCATGCCGCTGCAGGCGCTCGCCGTACACCATGAAGAAGAACGTCAGCAGCACCACCGCCAGCACCGACGCCAGCATGCGCGGCGTGGCCGCCAGCCACTGCAGCGTGCCGCCGCTCTTGATCTCGACCAGTTGCACGCGCTGCTTCGGGCCGACATCGGCCACCTTCGCGATCGATTCCGCGGCCGCACTGGCCGACTGCACCGGCTTGGCCATCTGCTGCAGGCGCGGGGTCAGCGAGCGCAGCTGGCGCGGTGCCTCCTCGATCCAGCCGCGCACCGGGCCCGCCAGTTGCCACGCCAGCATGCCGGTCGCCGCCAGGCCACCCAGCAGCACCACCAGCGCGCCGACGAAGCGCGGTACGTACAGCCGTCGCAGCCCGCGCAGGATCGGATTGCCGACCATGGCGAAGAACATCGCCAGCAGGATCGGCAGGATCAACCCCTGCGCCGCCCAGGCGGCGGCAAGTACCGCCAGTGTCGCCAGCACCACCATCGATGCCGGCGCACGGGGACGTGGCGCGGGCGGAGGCGGCAGTTCGCCGTCGGTAGCCTCGATGCTGGCAACCATGCCCGGCTAGCGTTCGGACAGGTCGGTGGCGGCCTCGGCCGGCGATGGCTGGCGGTCCCACTGCGGGTCGGGCCGGCTGCGGTCGCTGCGCGGCCGGCCGGCCTCCAGCGCGGCCGCCTCCGCGGCGGCACGTGCCGCCGCCGCACGCGCGGCAGGCGTGGCGCCGGTGCCACCGACCGCGGCACCGGTGGCCGTGCCCACCGCGACATCCGCGGTCGTCGCCGCCACGTCGGCCGTGGTCGCGGCTTCGTCGGCGGTGTCCGCGGCGGTCTTGGCCTTGCTGGCGGCGAAGGTCGACTGCACCGACGCCACGAGCCCGGCCACCGAGGTCACCAGCTGCATCATCTTCGGGTTGGCGTATTGCCCGACATGCCGCAGCGTCCGCGCCGGTTGCGCCTTGCCGCTGATAAAGCCCAGCAGCGCACCGACGATGAGGATGCGCGGCGGCGTCCAGCCTTCCTTCCAGTTGGTCTGCAGCCCGCTCCACGACAGCCGGGTCTGCAGCATGCGGCCGTCGACCACCTGTTCGCTGCGTTCGACGCGCTTTTTCAGCTGTTCGAAATTCATGGCGCCTCCATCCCGGCCGGCTTCGGGCCGGCCAGTCCGTCGCCCTGCGGGCCTGCCGCCTCCGAGGGCATCGGCGGCCTGGTGCCTTTGTCGGCGGAGGACTGGTCGTCGTCCTCGTCGTCCTCGCTGAACAGCCCCAGCCGCTGCAACTGCCGGCGGCTGGCATGCATGCCCGCGTAGTCGAAGAACACCGAGGCCCGCCAACCGGCCACGCCGGTCACCACCAGGCTGACCAGCGCGGTGATCGAGAACGAGCCAAGCCAGGAAATCCCGTCGATGCGCTGCAGCAGCACGATCAGCGCGCCCATCAGCAACAGCCATGCGGACGCGCCGAACACCACCGCGATGGCCACCCAGGCCATTGCACGCCCGGTGGCGCTGCGTGCAAGCGCGAAGTCGGCCGAGATCAGCCGCCGCAGCGCACGCCCGGTATCCAGCGCCGACCTGGCGGTGTCACGACCGGACTTGCCGATGCGGCGGACGCTTTCATCCAGATGCGGCGCCTTGCCCGTGTCGGGCACGGCGCCGTCGGGATCGCCCTGGGGTGCGTGGTCTTCAGGTTTCACCGGTGTTCCCCGTGGCCGGCCGGACTCAGCGGCCGAGCTTGGCGATCAGCCAGCCGGCAGCGAAGGCAACGCCGAACGACGCCAGCGGACGCTCGCGGATCAGGTCGGCAGCGCTGTCGACCAGGTCCTTGCCCTTGTCGAGCAGTTCGTCGACCTGCTCGCGGCCGGCCTCGTTGAGGCCGCTGAGCGCGGACATGCCGGCCGAGGCGCCGTCGGACAGGTCGGCCTTCAGGTTGGCCTGGCCGGTCTTGAGCTCCTCCGCGGCGGCGGCGGCGGCGTTGCGCAGCGCGCTGCCGGCGTCGGTGGCGGCCTGCTTCAGCGAGCCGCCGCAGTCACCGAGGTCCTGCTTGAGGGTATTGGTCGGGGTGGTGCTCATGGTGGTTCTCCGTTGGGGGGTGAAAGGGTGGGGGCGGAACACCTACTGCAGGCGCAGCTGGTACTGGCGGCCGCCGCGGACCACCAGCAGCACCAGCGCATCGGGCTGGCCGGCGAGGGTGGCGCGGAAGCCGGACAGATCGTGGAACTGGCCACCGGTGGCCGCGCGGATCAGGTCGCCGGCACGCAGGCCGTTGCGGGCAGCCGCGCTGCCGGGTTCGACGCGCTCCACCAGCACGCCGCTGATGCGGTCGGTCTGCCGGCGCAGTGCTTCGGGAAGGTCGGACAGCGTGGCGCCGGCCAGGCGCGGGTCGTAGGACGCACCGTCGCGCGGCAGCTCGGTGAGGCGGGTGGAGATTTCGACGGTGCGGCCGTCGCGCAGCACCGACAGCGTCATCGGCGCATCCACCGGCTGCAGGCCCTGGATATTGCGCAGCGCCTCGGCATTGTCGACGCGCTGGCCGTTGGCACCGACGATCACGTCGCCGGTGCGCAGCCCGGCGCGCGCACCGGCCGCGCCCTCGTGCACGCGGGTGACCACCGCGCCGCGGGCCTCGGCGATGCCCAGCCCCTGGGCGATACGCGCATCGACGGTCTGCGTATCGACACCCAGCGTGCCGCGGCGCACGGTGCCGCTGTTCTCCAGCTGGCGCATCACGCTGCCGGCAAGATTCGACGGGATCGCGAAACCGATGCCGATATTGCCGGCCATGCTGCCGCGCACGTTGAAGCTGGCGGTGTTGATGCCGACCAGCTCGCCGCGCAGGTTGACCAGCGCGCCACCGGAGTTGCCCGGGTTGATCGAGGCATCGGTCTGGATGAAGTTCTGGAAGCCGATGCCGGGCACGTTGCTGCGCCCCACCGCGGAGACGATGCCCGAGGTCACCGTCTGGCTGAAGCCGAACGGATTGCCCACGGCGACGACGAAATCACCGACACGCAGCGTGCTGCTGTCGGCCAGCGGGATCGCGGTGAGGTCGGCGGATTCCACCCGCATCAGCGCGATGTCGGTTTCCGGGTCGGAACCGAGGAACTCGGCCGGCAGCGTCCGTCCGTCGGACAGCGTCACCGAGACCTCGTCGGCGCCCTCGATCACGTGGTGGTTGGTCAGCACCAGGCCGCGCTGCGCGTCCACCACCACGCCCGAACCCAGCGACTGGTCGAGCCGCTCCTGGCTCATTTCCGGGAACATGCGGCGGAAGAACGGATCGTTGCCGAACGGGCTGACCTGCACGCGCCGCGTGTTGTGCACGCCGACCACCGCCGGGATCACTCGCTCGAGCATCGGCGCCAGCGACGGCAGCGGCTGTCCATCGATCGACGGCAGGCCGGAGGCCGCCACGCCCGCAGGCAACGGCGCGGGCACGGCCGGCTCGGCCGCACGCGCCTGCCGTGGCAGGTCGGTCAGCACCGTGGCGGCCATCCCGCCGAACGCGGCAGCGGCGATCAATGACATCAGGATTCGGGTCGAACTCTTCATCGGCATGTGCGGGATGGGTCGCTTCCGGCATCGGCCGCGCGCTGGCGGCCGGTGCGGGAACGACGGGGTGGCCAGGAAACATCGGGTGTGGCGCCCGCTGCATGGAGGTACAACCGCACCCCTGACCTGACTGCGACGCCAACGTGCCCAAGTTACCGTAACCGGTGCGTGAGGACGCACCGGCAGGTGGCCACTCCGGGTGCTCGCACGGGCTCATCGCAAGGCATGCCGGAGACCGATCGCGAGCGCGCTGTCGCGATGCGCGCCGTGCACGCCCTGGCTGCCGTCCAGCCACCAGTGCGTGTTCCGGCCGAGGCTGCCGGCAAGGCCCACGCGCAGCGTGGTGTCCGCGCTGTCGTGCGCGCCCGGCAGCGCGAACCCGACGTCCGGCGCGCCGCGGAAGGCGGCATGGATCGGGTCCTCACGGTCGAGGTCGCGGCGATGGCGCGCGTCCAGTTCCAGCCGCAGCGGGCGGGCGCCCGTGCGCCAGTCGCGGGCAAAGCGCACGCCAACGGTTGTCGTCAGCCGCGCTTGCCGCGATGGGCCGGCCATCAGTTCGAAGCCGGTGTCGCCGTGCTCGGCGAAGCCGTTGCCGCGCACGATGCCATGGTCGAGCGCGACGAACGGCACCAGTTGGCCGCCCGCGAAGGGCAGGTCGCGGCCGAGTTCGCCATGCAGGTGGGTGTGCACGAAATCGCGCCGTGTGCGCACCACATGGATGCCTGCCGCACCGAGTTCGATCGGACGCTGCAGCTGCAGGCGGGTCTGCGCGACGCCGACCGCGCCGGTCGCGTGCCAGCCGCGGCCGCGGTAGTGCGCGTGCACACCGGCCGCGGGTGCATCGCCGGAACCGTGGCCACCGAGCTCGTCGACATCGAACGACATCCGGCCGCTGCTGACGCTGCCACCCACCAGCAGGCGCGGCGACAGCCACTGGTCGATGCCGCTGGCCAGCCCTTCGAGTTGCTGGCCGGCGGCGTGCTGGCGGATGTCCTGCGTCCAGTGCCGGGGGCCTGCCTCGAACCGTTGGCCTGCAAGCCGCGCATCGAGCCGGGCCGCAGCGTGCGCGGCGTGGCGATGCAGCGCGCCGGACATCGCTGGGTGGGCATGGCCGGCAAGGCTGTCCAGGCTGCGCCGGGCCCGCGACGGATCACGCAACCACAGCACCGAGGCGGCCGAGGCCAGCATCCGCCGCTGGCCGTCATCCAGCGATGCGGGCGGTGCAAGCGCGTAGCCATCGACGCGTGCCAGCGCGCGCTCGACGTTGACGGCACTGGCCTGGGTGATCCGGCCCTGCAGGCCCTGGGCGGCCGCAGCGGCCGGCAGCGAGATGCGAACGAGGTCGAACCACACATCATTGGCGCCGTAACGCGGCGAGCCGCTGATCGCCAGGCCGGGCGACGTCCACTCGGCGAACCTGCCGGACACACCGCCCCTGGCATGGATGAGGTGATGCCCGCCCGTTGCGGGAAGCGGATAGGGCGCCCACGCATCGTCATGCACCCGAAGCTCCAGCGTGCCCGCGAGAGTGGCCCGACCATCGACGCGGAGCGGTTGCGGAGAATCCCAGCCCGCCGGGGCAAGCGCGAATGCGAACACGCCGACATTCGACTGGGAAAGGTCCCCACCGATCAGCAGGGCATTGCCGTAGGTGGCCCCCAAAACCTCGAGGCGGTTGTCGTTGTGGAGATCGCCAGACACGATTTCACCGAGAACGACCGTCCCACGGTTGAGGAAGTCGCCGTCGATGGTTCCCCACACCTCGGCGTTACCGTGGTTTTCCACGTCACCCACGATCTGGTTGCCGCTCGAAGTGCGCAGTACGCCCTGCGGCTCGACCCGGACGTTGGCTTGCAGGATCGTGCGATAGCTCATCTGTAGCAGGCCGCCTTCGATGCGGACGCCGTCGTCGAACCGGTAGTTGCCGGGAAGCAGAGTGAGCTGGCCGTCGCCACGCAGGTTCAAGGCGTGCCCGCTTTGCGTGACGGGCAGATCCTGCGATTCGCCACTGGCCAGGGTGACATTGCAGTTCGACGTGACAGGCATTGGACAGGGGTTGAATGCGCCCGCCGGCGGTGGAGGTGGCGCAGCCGGTGGCGGCGCTGCAGGCGGGAGGCTTGGCACCGTGCCGCCACCACTGCCGCAGGCGGACAGCATCAGCGCGGCAAGGCAGACGGTGGCGGGATGGGGGCGGGTGTCGAACATGGCGGCGTCCTCGAATGGACTGCGCCAGCGGGCGTCGGGGTGGCCGCGCCCGTGGCGCGAGGTGGTGGCAGCGGCGTGCTACAGCCGGGTCGAGATCCCCTCGCCACACAGGCGGGCGATCACGCTGCCGTCGGCGGCGTGGCGGGTGGCGGTCACCGGGCCGTAGGCGGTGTTGCGGTCGTTGCTCAGCAGGATCGTCCGCTCGATCACCTGGTAGCCCATGTAGGCACCGGTGGCGCTGGCGTACCAGTCGAAGCGGACCTGCGCGCGGTACTGGCGGGTGCGCATGTCGTACGACCATTTGCCGAGCCCGAACGTGCGCAGCTGCGGCGCGCCGGGGATGCCGGCCGGGCTGACCTCGGGGTTCTCGACCAGAGTGCCGCCGAGGTTGAACACCATCGTGTTGTGCCCGACCAGTGGCGGCTTCGGCCCGCCGGGGGTGCAGGCGGCCGGGCTGACATAGATGTCGGTGGTCCACAGGCCGGTGAGGCGGTTGGCCGGCAGGTTCAGCAGTGCGTCGCTGGCCGGGGCGGGTGCGCTGGCGGCGATCAGGCCCAGGGCCAGCGTCAGGACGGGAAGGCGGTTCATGGCGGACTCCTTGCAGGCGGGCGGATTGCCCGGCCGCCATGCAACGCCCGCGATGGCCGTTCACGCTTGCAGAATCCGCTGAAACAGGCTGAAACCTGTTGAATCAGCTCCCCCGATGACGCCGACGCAGGACGCCCACGCGCGCCATTACCGGTTCGGGCCGTTCCGGCTCGATACGCAGACCCGTGAGCTGCAGCGCGATGGCGCCGCCGTGGTGCTGACCGCCAAGGCCTTCGACGTGCTGGTGGTGCTGGTCGAACACCGCGGGCGCGTGGTCGGCCGCGACGAGCTGCTGTCCACGGTCTGGGCCGGGCGCGTGGTGGAGGAGAACAACCTCGCCCAGGCCATCGGCGCGCTGCGCCGCGCGTTCGGCACCGATGGCCAGGACCACCGCTATATCGTCACCGTGCCCGGGCGCGGCTACCGCTTCGTCGCCGACGTCGAGGTCGGCGCGGAAGGCGAAACCCCGCCCGCTCACGCAGTCGCACCGGTGGCCGCGGCCCGATGGCGGCCGCTGCTGCTTGCCGGCATTCCACTGCTGATGGCGGTGACCGCGCTGGCCTGGTGGTGGACCGAACGGCAGCCAACCGCCGAGTCGTCCGTTGCAGCTGCAAGCGCGTCCGCGCCGCCGCTGAGCCTCGCCGTGCTGCCATTCCGCTCGCTGCCCGTCGAGACACGCGACGAGCTGCTGGAACTCGGCATGGCCGACACCCTGATCACCCGCTTCAGCGGTTCGCCGGGATTGCGCGTGCGGCCGCTGTCGTCGAGCCAGCGCTTTGCCGGCGTGGCGCAGGATCCGCTCGAGGCCGCGCGCCAGCTTGGCGTGGACTACGTGGTCGAGGGCACCGCCCAGCGTCGTGGCGACGCGGTCAAGGTCAATGCGCGGCTGCTGGCGGCCGATGGCAGCACGCGCTGGTCGGGCAGCTTCGATGCGCGCAGCGGCCGCGTCTTCGTGCTGCAGGACCGCATCGCCGACGCGCTGGCCGACGCGCTCGAGGTCAGCGTTGCCGCGCCCGCGCACCGCAGCCCCTGCGACGGCGACGACGTCGAGGCCTATCGCCACTACATCGCCGGCCAGTACCGCCTCAGCCGGCCGTCGGCGCTGCGTGCGAGGCAGGCGCTGGAGGAGTTCGGCCGCGTGCTCGAGCGCGATCCCGGCTGCGCACGCGCGTATGCCGGCATGTCGCAGGCCTGGCGCACGCTGGTGGCGACCGCCGATGTCGACCCGGCGCAGGTGTTTCCGCGCGCACGGGCGCTGGCCGAGCGCGCGCTGGCGCTGGATCCGCGCCTGCCGGAAGCGCACCTGGCACGCGCATGGATCGCGTTCTGGTACGACTGGGACTGGGCCGCGGCGGAAGCGGCGTTCCGGCGCGCGATCGAGCTCAACCCCGGCCTGGCCGACGCGCATTTCGGCCTGGCCCATCTGCTCAGCAATACCGGCCGCGCCGACGAGGCGGCCGTGCTGGCGCGCGAGGCGATGGCGCTGGATCCGCTGTCACCGGTCATCCATGCGATCGGCGGCTGGTTCGTGGCGCCGCCGGGCGAAGCCGCGGCCTATATGGACCGCGCGCTGGAACTCGACCCGGACTACTGGCTGGCGCTACTGATGCGTGGCGCCAGCCGTGCCGCCGCGGGCGATCCTGCGCGCGGGATCGCCGATCTCGAACGCGCACGCAAGCTGTGCGGTGACTGCAGCCACGCACTGGTGACCCGCGGCATGGTCGCGGCACGCGCCGGCGACCGCGAGCTGGCGCTGCGCATCCTGCGCACGATGGAAGCGCGCGACCGCGAGGGCTACTGGCCAGCCTCGACGCTGGCCACGCTGCACAACGCGCTCGGCGATACCGCCACCGCGCTCGACCTGCTCGAGCGCGCCTGGCGCGAACGCGACGTGCGGATGGTGTTCCTCAAGGCCGACGAGCCGGCGCGCTGGCGCAATCTGCGGGAGGAGCCGCGCTACCGGGCGCTGGTGCAGCGGATGGGCTTTACCGACAGCGGCGTTCCCGGGTCCAGCGCCGACGCACCGTAGAACGCCCGCTCACTGGAACGAATACGCCAGCGTCATCGAACAGGTCCGCGGCGGACCGTAATAGCCGATGACCACGCCGTTCGGATAGGCGAAGCCGGTGGTGCGGTAGCCGGTGTCGGCGAGGTTGTCCACGCGCAGCGCCAGCTCCCAGCGCTGCTGCGGCGAGGTCCAGGCCAGCGAGGCGTTCCACAGCGCATAGCCCCCCTGGCGCAGCCGTGGGTCGAGGTCGGTGGTCGGCCGGGTCTCGCTCTGGTAGCGGCCGTCGATGCGCCCGAGCAGCCAGCCGGCGTTGCGCAGCGGAACGTTGGCGACCAGCGACGTGCCGGCGGTCCACCGCGGCGCGTTGGGGAAGTGGCGGCCGTCGGCCACGTCGGTGCCGCCGTCGATGTATTCGTCGTAGCGCGCGTGGAGGTAGCCCAGGTGGCCGCTCCAGCGCAGCCACGGATGGATCCGTGCCTGCCACTCGAACTCCGCGCCGCGGGTGGTGCCGCGGCCGGCGTTGCGGTAGTCGGGGAAGCTCGACTCGCCGACCGGGATCAGCACCGCCAGCTGGATGTCGCGGTAGTCGTTGTGGAACAGCACCGCGCCCATGTCCAGTCGGCCGTCCAGCCATGCCGCCTTGATACCCGCTTCGTAGGCGTTGACGGTCTCGGCGTCGATCGGCCGGACCGACCCGGGAAACCTGGTGGCTTCGGCGCGCACGTTGTAGCTGCCGGCCTTGAAGCCGCGGCTGGCCTGCGCATACAGCGTGGTGCGCTCGCTGGCACGCCACGACAACGCCAGCCGGGGCGTCGGGGCGTTGAACGTCGCGCGGTCGGTGAAGTCGGCCGACAGCTGGAACGGCACCGTTGCCTGGTCGTCGGGGTAGTAGCCGTTGTAGGCGGTGGCGGTCTTGCGCTCCACGGTATGGCGCAGGCCGGCATCGAGCTGCCAGGCCGGCGCCAGGTCGCGGACGATGCTTGCGTAGACGGCCGCGCTGCGCGTGCGGATCGAGCCGCGTGCGCCGTAGAAAACCCCGGGCTGGAACACGGTGCGCCCGCTGCCGGCCTCGGTGCCATCGAACAGGTGCAGGCCGGCGACCAGGTGCCAGTCCGCACCACCGCCGTGCAGCTGGAATTCCTGCGAGCGCTGTCGCTCGTCGAAGTCGCGGCGCAGGGTGAAGATGGTGCGCGGCAGGCTGTCCATATCCAGCACCGCGCGGGAATCGCCGTGACGCCACGCGCTGATCGAGCGCAGTCGCCACTGCGCGTGCAGGGCCCAGTCGATCGCCAGCGAGGCACCCTCGCTGTCCAGGTCGAGGCGCTCCGGCGCGCCGCTGCGCACGTCGTGGCGCCCGGGATCGAGCGGGATCTGGTCAGGGTCGACGCGCGGCGGCGGCACCGCCAGCCGGCGCCCGCCCGGTGCGCCGGAGCGGTCGCGGTAGCGGTCCCAGGACAGGCGCACCTCGACGTCGTCGCGCGGCGTCCACAGCGCGCTCCCGCGGGCGACCGCGGCATCGCGCGCGCTGGTTTCGGCGCCGTTGAACAGGTTGCGGCCGTAGCCGTCGCGGTCGTAGCCGGCCAGCGCGATGCGCGTGCGGACGGTGTCGGCCAGTGGCAGGTCCAGTGCCAGCCTGCCGTCGCGGCGTCCGTGATCGCCGGCGGTCAGCATGACCTTTCCACCGAATGCCGGCGAGGGCTCGCGGGTGACCAGCCTGATCGCGCCGCCGATGGTGTTGCGCCCGTACAACGTGCCCTGAGGACCGCGCAGCACCTCCACGCGCTCCACATCCAGCACGTCGAGCAGGGCGCCCTGCGGGCGCGCCAGGTGCACGTCGTCGATGTAGATGCCCACGCCGGGTTCCGCGCCCCAGATCGGGTCGAACTGGCCGATGCCGCGGATGTGCGCGGTGACGCTGCCGTTGAAGGCGCGCGCGGGATGGATGGTCAGGTTGGGGGTGACCATGTCCAGCGCGGCGATGTCGGTCGCGCCGCGCGATTCCAGTTCGTCGCCGCTGATCGCGGTGATCGCCTGCGGCACGTCGTGCAGCGGTTCCGGCCGCCGGCGCGCGGTCACCAGCACCCGATCGAGCTGGACCGCGGTGGGGGCGATGGCGCGATCCGCGGCGGCGGGCGGGATCGGCGGGGCCGCGTGGGCGGCGGCCACGGGCCAGGCGACAAGCACGCAGGCGAGGGTTCCGCGGCGCATGCCGGGCTGTACGCGGAATGCACCCGGCTGCGGCCGTGGAAGGCCATCCGCGGCTGCCACGCCCGTGTCGCTGCGATCCGGAAACCGATGCCGCCACGCACCGCGCCAGCATGCGCCCGAGGCCTGTTCAGGCCGCTCCGCAACCGGCCGGGGATGCCCTTGATCCGGGCGTTTCCGGACCCCGCAAACCGCACGTCGGAGACCCCGTCAAGGCGTTGACTTCACTCCCGGCCACGCGTAGCTTGGGCCGCGTTGTCCACTACATCTTGGGGTCCGGGTGAAGTCCTCATCCCAAGTGCTGGTGGATCGGCAAGGTCGGCATGCAACGCCTGACGGGGAGGCGGAAGTGCAGGTAATCGGCCCTCGGCCACGCGGAAACCACAGACACGATCGCGATGCGTGACCACGCAGCGCGGTCCGGCCGTCGGCGCGCCCTTGCGCCGGCGCTGGACACCCCATCATGAAAAAACACGACGGCGGAAACACTCCGTCGGCCACCACAGGAGACAGGTCAGGCATGAGTACGGTGCGCCTCGAGGCGGTCAGGAACGACACGGCCATGGAGATCCCGATGCAGCCCGCGTCGGCGGACATCTGGGACAAGAAGTACCGCCTCAAGACCAAGCAGGGCGAGCCGGTCGATGCCGACATCGACGGCACCTACCAGCGCGTCGCCCGCGCCCCTGGCCGATGCCGAGCCGAACGCGGAGAAGCGCAAGTACTGGAACGAGCGTTTCCTGTGGGCGCTGCGCCGCGGGGCGATCCCGGCCGGCCGCATCACCTCCAACGCCGGCGCGCTCGACCACAAGCCCGCGACCAGCACGATCAACTGCACCGTGTCCGGCACCATCGGCGATTCGATGGACGGCATCCTGCAGAAGGTCCACGAGGCCGGGCTGACGCTCAAGGCCGGCTGCGGCATCGGCTACGAGTTCTCGACCCTGCGCCCGCGCGGCGCGTTCGTCGCCGGCGCCGGTGCCTACACCTCGGGCCCGATGTCCTTCATGGATATCTACGACAAGATGTGCTTCACCGTGTCCTCGGCCGGTGGTCGTCGCGGCGCGCAGATGGGCACCTTCGATGTCAGCCATCCCGACGTGCGCGACTTCATCCGCGCCAAGCGCGAGGACGGCCGCCTGCGCCAGTTCAACCTCTCGCTGCTGGTCACCGACGGCTTCATGCAGGCGGTGGACACCGATGCCGACTGGCCGCTGGTGTTCCCGCTGTCGCTGAAGGAAGAGCACGAGGTCGACCTCGCCAACGCCGACCAGGTGATCTGGCGCGAGTGGCCGCAGACCGAAGGCTACGTCGTGCGCGACGACGGCCTGGTCGCCTGCAAGGTGTACGGCAAGGTCCGTGCCCGCCACCTGTGGGACATGATCATGGTCTCGACGTACGACTACGCCGAGCCGGGCTTCATCCTGATCGACAAGGTCAACGAGATGAACAACAACTGGTGGTGCGAGAACATCCGCGCCACCAATCCCTGTGGCGAGCAGCCGTTGCCGCCGTACGGCGCCTGCCTGCTGGGCTCGATCAACCTCACCAAGTTCGTGCGCGATCCGTTCACCGACCAGGCGCGCTTCGACTGGGAGGAATACAAGGAAGTCGTGCGCGTGTTCACCCGCATGCTCGACAACGTGGTCGAGGTCAACGGCCTGCCGCTGGAAGAGCAGCGCAACGAGATCATGCGCAAGCGCCGCCACGGCATGGGCTTCCTCGGCCTCGGCAGCACGGTGACCATGCTGCAGATGAAGTACGGCTCCAAGGAAAGCTGCGAGTTCACCGAGCGCATCGCCCGCGACATGGCGATCGCCGGCTGGGAAACCGGCCTGACGCTGGCGCAGGAAAAGGGCCCGGCGCCGATCATGGAAGAGCGCTTCACCATTACGAAGGAAATGCTGCGCAAGCGTCCGGAGATGGCGGCCGACGGCTGGAAGATCGGCCAGGAGATCGAAGGCAAGGTGCTGCACGCGCGCTACAGCCGCTACATGCAGCAGGTGGCCACGGTTGCGCCGGAGCTCGTCGAGCAGCTGGCCGAGACCGGTGCGCGCTTCACCCACCACAGCTCGATCGCCCCCACCGGCACCATCAGCTTGAGCCTCGCCAACAACGCCTCCAATGGCATCGAGCCGTCGTTCGCGCACCACTACAGCCGCAACGTGATCCGCGAGGGCAAGAAGTCGAAGGAGAAGGTGGACGTGTTCTCCTTCGAGTTGCTGGCCTACCGCGAGCTGGTGAATCCGAATGCGATGCCGTTCGCGGAGAACGCTGAAGCGCAATTGCCCGACTACTTCATCTCCGCCGACGACATCTCGCCCAAGGAACACGTGGACGTGCAGGCCGCCGCGCAGAAGTGGGTGGACAGCTCGATCTCCAAGACCGCGAACGTCCCCACGGATTACCCGTACGAGGACTTCAAGGACATCTACACCTATGCCTACCAGCAGGGCCTCAAGGGCTGCACCACGTTCCGCTTCAACCCGGCCGCCTTCCAGGGCGTGCTGGTGAAGGAAAAGGACCTGGAGAACACCACCTACCGCTTCGAGCTCGAGGACGGTTCCGTGGTGGAGGTGAAGGGCAACGAGCAGATCGAATACGACGGCGAGACCCACACCGCCGCCAACCTGTTCGACGCACTCAAGGAAGGCTATTACGGAAAGTTCTGATTGATGGCGCGGTCCGCCGCGCCGGTCGCTCCGCACGACAGCACGTGAAGGCAATCCCGTAATCCGCCGCGCCGGCACCGTCCGCGCAACAGACGAGGAAACCCCGATGAGCAATGGAAATGGAGTGACCGCGACGATCCTCGATGCCGCCGAGACCGTGGCCGACAAGGCCCAGGATGTCGGCAGCAGCGTGGTCACCACCGCGCGGCAGGCGGTCAAGCGCGTCAAGGACACCGCGAAGAAGGTCGGCAGCAAGGTGGGCCGCAAGGTCGCATCGGCCAGGCAGAAACTCGCCGCCAAGGACAACGCGGCGGACGAGGCCGAGGGCATCAGGCGCGCCCGCGTCGCGCGCAAGGGTGGCGCCACCGTGAAGTCCGCCACCCCGGCGAAGAAGGCCGTTGCCAGCGGCGCCGGTAGCGCCGCGAAGCGTGCCGCCGCGCGGCCGCTGACCGCCGAAGTGGCGGCAAAGAAGCTGGTGGCCCGCAACGCCGCGGCCGCTGCCGCCAGGCAGGCCGAAGGCCGCGTGGTCGGCCGCGCCACCGGCAAGGCGGTGGCGAAGACCACCGGCAGGGTCGCCACGAAGAAGGTGGCGGCGAAGAAGGCTGCAACGAAGAAGGTGGCGACCCGCAAGGCCGCCACCGGCAAGGTCGCGAAGAAGGCCGCCACGCGGGTGGTGGCGAAGAAAACCGCAGTGCGCACCGCGCCTGCAAAGAAGAGCGCGAAGAAGGCCGCCCGCAAGGCGCCCCGCTAGCGTCCTCGCCTCGCCCCTCCCGCGCGTGCGGAGAGGGGCAAGGGCGAGGGCCTCCATCCAATCCAGAACACCGCAATACGGGAACAACCATGGCCGTCAGGATCGAAAAGAAAATCAAGGGTTACGCCGTCGTCCTTCCCGAGGACAAGGCGAAGGAAGCGGCCGCCGCCGCGCAGGCCAGCGCCACCGCCGACAGCAGCGAGCGCCCCAGCGCCGACGTGATCCAGATGCACGAGCGCATCGAGCGCCCCGACGTGCTGATCGGCAGCACCTACAAGATCAAGTCGCCGCTGGTCGAGCACGCCATGTACGTGACCCTCAACGACATCGTGCTCAACGCCGGCACCGAGCACGAGCAGCGCCGCCCGTTCGAGATCTTCGTCAACTCGAAGTCGATGGAGCACTTCCAGTGGATCGTCGCGCTCACCCGCATCATGAGCGCGGTGTTCCGCAAGGGCGGCGACGTGACCTTCCTGGTGGAAGAGATGAAGGCCGTGTTCGACCCCCGCGGCGGCTACTTCAAGGCCGGCGGCGTCTACATGCCGTCGCTGGTGGCCGAACTCGGCTCGATCGTCGAGGAACACCTGAAGTCGATCGGGATGATCCACGACCCCGAAATAAGCGACGCCGCCCGCGCGCTGATCGCCGAGAAGCGCAAGCAGTACGAAGACCGCTCAAAAAAAAACGCTGACGTAAGCCCCACCGCACCCGCCGCGTTGAACCCTTCTCCCGCCCCAGCGGGAGAAGGTGCCCGCAGGGCGGATGAGGGCGCTTTTGGTTCCAGCGACCACCCCGAAGACATCGCCGTAACCGGCGACGGCGCCAGCTTCCCGCCCACGGCCACCATGTGCCACAAGTGCAGCACCAAGGCCGTGGTGATCATGGACGGCTGTGCGACGTGTCTGAACTGTGGCTACTCGAAGTGCGGATGATCTAGCTGGCAACGATGAGGAGCCATAAATGGGGCCGTAGTTCAGAAGTGGACCGGCCCCATTTTCTTGACCGATGGTGTTTTGCGATCCCGGGGTTATGCACCAGGATTAGACACCGGTGCCGATCCCAAGGCGTTGATTCTGTTGCAGGAAGTGCGGATCGGAGCGGGGAAGGCTCAGGTTTATACGCGGGGATTAGATCCCGATTTGTCTTCGAATAGGTGTTAGGCGCTATACGACAGGGGGTCGCGATGCGTGGATTCGTACTAATTTCTGCTCTGCTCGCATCGAGTAGCGTTGCGGCGCAGAGCTGCTATGAGGACTCGATCATCAGCCCGAGTCCCTTTATGGGCAATGATGGTGAGGTCTTTAAGCTCTCGGATGGAACTCTGTGGGAGGTTAAATACGAGTACGAGTACCTTTACGAGTACTACCCGACGGTAATTATCTGCCCTAGCCTGGGCAAGCTAGGGATTGATGGAAAGATGCTGTCGGTAGAAGCAATTGGAACAGCTGCGACCCAATCTGCGTCAAGCCTCTCAAATGACGGAATTGTCGAGTCAAAAATCGATGGTGAGTTCAATGGCTGGGAGGGGGAGACCATCTTCAAGCTCAGGAACGGTCAGATATGGCAGCAGATCGATGGCCGCTATAAGTACAAGTACAAGTACAGTCCCGCGGTGCTACTTATCCCACGCGGAAATCATCATGAGATGCGCGTAGAGGGAATGGATGTGGCGGTGAGAGTCGTTCGGCTGAAGTGACACAAGCGTACGGGCGGGAGCGCCGGATCGACAGAACGCCGCGCCTAACAATTCATTCAAGCCGATGCCGCTTCGCGGCACGGCTTAATTCTGGTGTTAGGCCGCACGGGGGTTCACATGAGGCATGAGAATGAGAGCGTTGATTCGGGGACCGTGATGAGAATCGTATCTGCGTTACTGGCCTTCGGAGGAATCCTTGCACTGGGCTCAGCTGTCCTCCGACTCTTCTCGGAAGGGCCGAGTGATTGGTGGTCGGTGGCCTTGGCAGTTGCGTCAATCTACGGGATCTACCTATTTGGCCGGTACGCGATCACCGGTCGCTTAGCGCTCGTGGAGAAGCGTCGCGGTGCGGCCTAACAATGCGTTCAAGCCGAACCCGCTTCGTTACGCGGCCCAGGCGGCAGGTAAAGCTTGCCACCTGGTCCACTTCACTGCGCGGGTCGGCTTAACTTAGGTGTTAGGCCCCAAAAAAGGTTCACGGAGTCGTCAATGAAAAATCCATTCTCCGTACAGCGAATCGATCATGTGGTCCTTCGGGTCAGTGACTTGAGCGGAAGCGTTGAGTTCTATCGCTCCGTGCTTGGGTGCGACGTTGTCAGGCAACGTGAGCACCTTGGGCTCGTCCATCTGCGGGCAGGCGCTTCGATGATTGATCTCGTGAGCGTGGATGGAAAGCTTGGATCTCGCGGTGGTGCTGCACCTGGGAAGGAAGCAAGGAACGTAGATCACTTGTGCTTGCGCATTGAGCCATTCAACGAGCTCGATCTTGTTGCACATCTGAGTAACCACGGAGTTGCGCCACTTGGTGGTGCCGAGATCAACTTTGGCGCAGAGGGCGACGGGCTGTCGCTGTACTTTCCGGACCCAGATGGCAACGTGATTGAGCTCAAGGGGCCGTCAGATGCGGGTGCCGCAAGTGGGTCCTAACAATTCATTCAAGCCGACACCGCTTCGCGGCGCGGCTTGATTCAGGCGTTAGGCCGCTCAAATGACTCGCGCACGCGCATTCAAGATCGTGAGAGCACTAGCGGTCGCTGTGGTCCTTTCCTACGCAGGGGGGACTGCTAGCGAGTTCTTGTCTGGGCGTTATCCCGAGTATGCACCCTGGATTGGGAAGGGCGTCGCAATAGCACTAGTGGTCCCTTTCGTGTACTGGGTCTTCGTGCCGTTCTTCGCTGCGTGGGGGAACTCGTTCTCGGGAGAGAAGCATTGACCCAACTTCACATGCCGCGGCCTAACAATGCGTTCAAGCCGAAGCCGCTTCGTTACGCAAAGCACATGGCAGGTACAGCTTGCCATGTGCTTTGCTCCACTGCGCGTCTCGGCTTAACTTAGGCGTTAGGCGGCACAGGGACCGCACCACACATGATGTCTCAAAAGAAGATTGGCCTTGTCGCAATAGCCACTCCGGCATGGTTCTTGACCGTCTATTTAGTAATGTCGGCTATGCGGCCGGACTACGTACACACCGACCAGGCTATTAGTGAGCTGGGCAGCTTGGATGCGCCCAACCTCTGGGCTTGGAACGTTCTCGGTTACATCCTGCCCGGCCTCGCTATAGCACTCTTGGGCATCGGGCTCCGGCGCGAGTTCGTAGGCCGCGGGCTTCCGGCCACTGCCCCAGCAATGGCATTGGTGGCCGCAGGCCTCCTGATGGCACTGTCCGGCGCGTTTCCCGCCAACATGACGGACTTCAAATCCACTACGACGCTCCTGCACTCGGTAGGCAGCTTTGGCTGCTACATCGCGTTCTTAGTAGCAGGCTTCTGGCTGCCTTCACTGTTCCGGAAGGTCAACTCATGGCATTGGGCAGCAACGCCGTCGCTCGCCCTCGTAATCGCGTCAATCGCTACTGGGTTTCTGCGCTTCGCTGGCATGGCCAGCATCGGTCAGCGCATCACCTTCTTGTGCTTCTTCCTGTGGGTTGCGCTGGTAGGCTGGGCGCTGTGGCGGGCCAACAGCTCCTCGGTGCCGCCTAACAATTCGTCCAAGCCGACGCCGCTTCGCGGCGCGGCTTAACTCAAGTGTTAGGCGCACTACTGCACCGCAAGGAGGCGTGAAGTGAAACTTACAGACTCGGAAATTCGCCACTTCAAGAACGTACTGTGGGGCACCCGCTTCTGGGCGTGGTTCCGCTGGGTTCTGTTGGGTGTTCTGGGTTACACCGCTGTCGCACACTTCAGCGGCTGGAAGCCCCTGACCCGTCCGGACTGGCTGGTTGCCGGGGCTCTCTACATGCTTGTCGCTTGGCCAGGTCTGTGCCGCACCTACGTATTTCACACGCTTCGCCGCGTTGTTGCGGAGGACCCGGAGGCGCGGGCACAGCTCGCTGCGGCTGGCGTTAAGGAGTTCGCGCCTGGCACACCGGCGGGGCGCGCCTAACAATGCGTTCAAGCCGAAGCCGCTTCGTTCCGCAAAGCACATGGCAGATACAGCTTGCCATGTGCTTCGCTCTACTACGCGTCTCGGCCTAACTTGGGTGTTAGGCGGCTCATGATGGCGCTCAATAGACGACAGTTTCTTACAGTTACAACGGTCGGGATTGCGACGCTTGCCATGCCCGCGACCGCTTCTCGATCTGGAGGAACGACGATGTATGGTTTGATCGGAAAGGTGAGAGCAGTTCCTGGTCAGCGCGACGCACTGATCTCGATTCTTCTGGACGGTGTGTCGGGAATGCCTGGGTGTCTGAGTTATGTCGTCGCACAAGACCCTGCGGACCCTGACGCGATCTGGATAACTGAGGTCTGGGACAGCCAAGCTAGCCACAAGGCCTCGTTGTCGCTGCCTTCGGTCCAAGCTGCCATTGCACAGGGCAAGCCATTGATTGCGGGCTTTGACCAGCATATCGAGACCTCACCGGTGGGCGGACATGGTATCGCTGGAGCCGCCTAACAATGCGTTCAAGCCGAACCCGCTTCCCGGGTCGGCTTAACTCAAGTGTTAGGCCCCAGGGAGAGAGTCATGCAAGGACCACTCAAGAGCATTCTCGCCGGCGCAGTGTCGGGCATCGCCACCTACTTCTTATCGCTACGCGCGCTCGGATACACCAACGCGTTCGTAATGCCGTCGTGGGCTTCATTGGCGGCTTGGGAGGTCTTGGTCGTTCTTGGGCTAGGGGCAGGGCAACGTTGGTAGCGTTAGCGGTTCATCTCATCACCGTGCATATTCTTCGAGCCAATGCTCCCTGGGCCCTAGCGTCTTTTTTTGGCACCACGCTTCTCGCAATGGCACCAGCGGGCCTGCTTGCTGTCGGTGCAAAGACGCTTGCTGCTTGGCTTCTCGGCGCGTTCCTAGCATCGCTGGCATACCGCAAGCTGCGGCCTAACAATGCGTTCAAGCCGAAGCCGCTTCGCGGCTCGGCTTAACTTGGGTGTTAGGCCTTGTGTCCCGCGCTGTTGTGGCCGGGCTCCAGGCAATCCATGACTCTTCGCTTATCCGCAGCGTTTGCACCTCGCACGCGCGGTGCAGGCAACAGCCGTCAGCTCTGCAACACTTCGGCTTCGGACAGGCGCGACTCTCCGCAAGAATTGACCTCCCGGGTCGGCTTCGGACAGGACGATGTGAGAGTTCTTGGTCGCGCGAGTTGCTGGTTTTGGCTTCGATCCCGACAAGTGCCGGTCTCAGGCTGCTCGGCCAGACTTGTTGTACTGTCGGGCTCAGGGGTTCTATCGCAAGGTCGGGCGCAAGCTCGGCGTGCGGCGGCCTAACGAGTCGTTCAAGCCGACGCCACATCGGGGCGCAAATCACATGGCAGGTACAGCTTGCCATGTGCTTCACGCCCCGCTGCAGCGCGGCTTAACTCTGGTGTTAGGCCGCTCGGAAGGACTTGTGGCGAACGGATGCATCTTCTGCGAGATCATTGCCGGGAAGGCGGCGGCCAGCCTCGTCAGAGAGTGCGCATTGACCGTGGCATTTATGGACACACGTCAGTTCCACCCTGGCCACGTCTTGGTGGTGCCAAGAGTGCACCTGCCGGACGTTCGGGAGCTTGACGGTGACACGGGGGCAGCCTTGATGGCCGCTGTCGCTGACGTTACGCGCGCTGTGTCGGACGCGCTCTCCTGCGAGGGCATAAGTGTGTGGCATTCGATCGGGGAGGCGGCGGGCCAAGAGGTGCCGCATCTCCACTTTCATGTTCACCCACGTTCGCCGTCAGACCGCCTTCTGGACATCTACCCATCGCCGCCAGAATACCCAGACCGTGCGACTCTGGACACCATGGCGGCATCCATTCGGCCGCACTTGTCATCATCGGCGGCCGCGGCCTAACAATGCGTTCAAGCCGAAGCCGCTTCGTTACGCAAAGCACATGGCAGGTAGAGCTTGCCATGTGCTTCGCTCCACTGCGCGTCTCGGCTTAACTTAGGTGTTAGGCCGCAGTGGATGCATCTCTGATCCCCAAACTGATCAAGCAGAGGCGGCGGCTCCTACAGAGCTACGTGGTCCACGTGGCGTGGTTCGCTGCCATGATCGTCACTGCATTAGTGCACTCGTCCAGAGCAGTGGTCGCCAGTTCAATCTTCCTGGCGCTCATCACGGTTCCCCCCGTCATCGCTTACGCAACAGCGGTGCACCGAACTTGCCGAGCGATTGACCCGAGTGCCAAGACGATCGGCCTTGTTCCAATGATCATTATGACGGTGCTTTTTACCCCATTCGAGTCAGGCTTGGTCGTTCCAGCAAAGAATCTGTTGGTCTCAGGCAAGCTGGTACGAGAGCGTCAGGCTGCAGCTATGCGGGCTAACGAGTCATTCAAGCCGACGTCGCTTCGCGACGCGGGTTAATTCTGGTGTTAGGCCTTGTTCCCGCACTGTTGTTGCCGGGTTCCAGGCAATCTGTACTGCCTCGCTTATCCGCAGCTTTTGCACCTCGCACGCGCGGTGCAGGCATCGGCAGTCACCCCTGCAGTACCTCGGCTTCGGACAGGCGCGACTCTCCGCAAGACTCGACCGGCCGAGTCGGCTTTGGACAAGGCGCGGTGAGAGTTCTAGGCCGCGCGAGTCGAGTGTTCTGGCTTTGGCCCCGGCAAGTGCCAGCCTCAGGCCGTTCGGCCAGACTTGTTGTACTGTTCGGCTCAGGGGTTGGGCTGTCGCAAGGTTGGGCGCAAGCTCGGCGTGCGGCGGCCTAACAAGTCGTTCAAGCCGAATCCGCTTCGTTACGCAAACCACATGGCAGGTAAAGCTTGCCATGTGGTTCGCTCCACTGCGCGTCTCGGCTTAACTCTGGTGTTAGGCGCCACATCCAGCAGGGTCGCGATCATGAGCACAGAACTCAAGCTCTCCGAGATTCGACAGATCGCCGTGACCGTTAGCGACGTTGAGGCCGCACTATGCTTTTATCGTGATGTCCTTGGTCTGAAGCTCTTGTTCAGCGCCGGACCAAATCTCGCGTTCCTGGATGCTTCCGGAATTCGCATTATGCTTACCACTCCTCAAGGTAGCGGCTCTGTGGGAGCCAACTCCACCCTCTACTTCAAGGTCTCGGACATTGGCGCCACGCATTCGGCACTGGTAGCACGCGGAGCCAAGAACGAGCGGGAGCCACAGATCACCGTCAAGATGCCTGACCATGAGCTATGGATTGGGTTCTTACGTGACCCGGATGGCAATCTGGTCGGTCTACTGGAGGAACGGCGGTGAGTGACACATCGGTGGCGCCTAACAATTCATTCAAGCCGACACCGCTTCGCGGCGCGGCTTAATTCTGGTGTTAGGTGTGCTGTGGACCTGCTGTCGGTGATCGAACGTTCGTGGGGCTGGACTGGCCTGCGGCCTACCGCCGTAGTAGGCGACAACCCTTTCGGCAACCTCATCGTAAAGGACCAGACCGAGCGCTACTGGCGCATCTGCCCTGAAGACCTCTTCTGCGCTGTCGTAGCCGCTAGCCGACCGGAGCTCGACGCTCTGTCCCGGAGTCAGGAGTTCCTGCATGACTGGTACATGGCGACCTTGGTGGGGCAGGCCGAACAGGGGCTTGGCCCCCTGCGTCCTGGCTACCGTTATTGCCTCAAGATCCCCGCCACGCTTGGCGGCCAGTACGGCGGCGACAATCTGGCAACGCTGCCGCTCCTTGAGCTCATCGCGGCCTCGGGCCATATTGCCCAGCAAATCCGGGAGCTCCCGGACGGTGCACAGGTACGACTTGTAGTCACCGAGTAGTACCTAACAATTCGTCCAAGCCGACGCCGCTTCGCGGCGCGGCTTAACTCAGGTGTTAGGTGCTGGTTGATGATCACTATCAGCGTTGAAAGAGGTGTTGTTCGCCTCACCTCTTGGGATGAGGTGTACGAGACTCCTGGTTTCGTCAGGGCACTTGATCCAAAGTCAGCAGCTCTGAAGGAGATCATTGGCGTTTACTCGTTTAGCAGCAGGCAGCCCTGCGGATTGAAAAGTTGCAAACAGCCTCATGGCAACGGCTACCTCGTAACCACCACTGACGGGCAGGTTACGAATCTCGGGAGCGTATGCGGGAAGAGCGCATTCTCCGTTGTCTTCACGAGCCTACAAAAGATCTTCGACAGGGATCTGCGCGCCAAAGAGCGTCGCGAAAGGTTGGAAGCTCTTCAGAGCCGGCTGCCCGCGCTCGTCGCCCGCTTCGACAACCTCAGAGACAACGCTCGCCCCGCGTACAAAGCCGTCACCTCCCTACGCGGGACCGGTGTGCCCCAACCCGTTGCCGATAGCGTTCAGCGGATGATGCGCAGTGGTGATGGGGCAATCACCACGAACAGAAGAGGCACCAAGCGCGAGCGCGAAATCGCCCTCGAGTCCGGGATCGCTCGGCCAGACATGCCGTACTACGTCACTGAGACCGTGGGGCGCCTATCTCACATCGCTGCGCTGCAGTCCTATGACTCCGTCCGCAAAGACCTCCTTGAGCTGGAGCCAGCACTTCACCGTCTTGAAGGGGTTGATGTAAGCAGCCTTTCTGACAAGGAAGCGAGGCATCTGGACAAAGTTACCGGCGGCTTGGATGCCCGGCTAGACCAAATGGAACAGGTCGTGGTTACGCTTAAAGCATTTGCTACTCGCGATAACATCGCTCAGCTCGCGGCAATTTTGGACTCCCCTGCTGATCGGAAGCTCTTCTCGGTGTTCGTGGCATCGTTGCCCAGCACCTAACAATTCATTCAAGCCGATGCCGCTTCGCGGCACGGCTTAATTCTGGCATTAGGCGCCAATCGGAGATACGTCGCAAATGGAAGCAGTCATTTTCGCGCTGAGCTTTGCTGCAATTTCCTTTCTGGTCTTTCTTGCGTTCAAGCACTTCGACAAGCGCGTGACCCTTGCCTTTGGGTTGTTGTTCGCAGCCTACCTAGGACTCGATGATCTGGTCACCGGGTTGCCGTCTGCCTCGTCTGCATTTAGCTTTATCGGCGGAGAGTGGAATTGGTCTGGAAAGATCTACAGCCTACTGTTGTCCGTCGTGGTGGTGCTCGGGCTGGGGATCAAGCCCGAGGCACTTGGCCTTACCTTGTCACAAAGAAACCTCAGAGCATCTCTAATCGCTCTGTTCCTTTTCATCCTCTGGGGTCTCTCACTCGGGCTGCTCTTCAAACCCTCGGTCCCGTCTGTAGAGACGTTTGCGTTCCAGGCGTCGATGCCCGGAATGGTGGAAGAGCTGGTGTATCGCGGCATCGCTCCAGCCCTTTTGCTCGGCCTCATCCGTGGCAAAGAGCCTTCGCAAGGCATACCTTGGATCGTGGTGTTCATCACCGCTGTTGCATTTGGGATCTGGCACGGGCTGAGCTATTCAGAGGCTGCGTTCTCGTTTGACCCAATGTCTGCCTTGTTCCCGTTTATCGGTAGCATTGCCGGCGGTTGGTTGCGGTTCAATAGTGGCAGTTTGCTCTTCCCAATACTGGCGCACAGCTTTGCAAATGTCGCATTCCATCTCACTGCGCTGATTGGCGCATAACAATTCGTTCAGGCCGAACTTGCTTCGCTACATCAACAACGTGGCAGATAAAGCTTGCCACGTTGTTGGCTACGCTACGCAAGCCGGCTTAACTCAGGTGTTAGGCGGTTATGCAGGAGAATCGCATGCGAAGGCCTTCATGGCAGTGCTCGGCATGTGGTACCTCATGGTCTCGGCGTCGCTTGGGGCCAGCCCGGTCTAACACTTCATTCAGGCCGACAAAGCTTCACGGCACCGCGTTATTCTGGCGCTAGGTGTCCGCGGACCACAGCGGGCGTAGATTCCGTCCCACAAAATGGTGTCGTTTGAGATGCGATTCAGCGATCTTGAAACCCAGGCACTACAGCTCAACGATCTTTACGAACAGCTTGAGATCAGGAAGTACGGGCGGGTCTGGACGACGGCAGAGCTGGCGCTCGGTTTCGTGGGAGACGTGGGTGACCTGGCGAAGCTGATCCAGGCAGATGCCGGCGTCCGGGATATCGAGGGCCACAGGGCGAAGCTTGGCCACGAGCTGTCGGATTGCTTGTGGTCGATCATCGTCCTCGCGAAGAAATGCGGCGTTGATCTCGAGGCGGAGTTTTCGAAGAACATCAGTGAATTGGCCAGCCATGTCTCCAGCGAGCTGAAGAAATAGCCGTCACGACGTGCCGCGTCGTGCAATCAACCGGGCAGATGCGTACGCCGAGCCACCTTCGTAGGAGCGCGGGGCGATGAAGAATGCGCCACCCGGATACGACTGCCCGTTCTGCGCCATTGCCGGGACACTGCCGTCGCCCGCTCCGGAATCCGCCGTCGTCCTGGTGGATGCCAACGTCTTCGCGCTGGTGCCGACGCACCACTACGCCGGGATACAAGGCAACTGTCTGGTCGTGCCTCGTCGTCACTACGAGAACGTCTTCGACATTCCTGACGACCTTGGCAGCGAGTTCTTTCGCGCCACGCGTCGCCTGGCGAATGCGATGCGCAGCGCCTTTTGTTGCGGGGGCATCTCCACGCGCCAGCACAACGGTCCTGCCGGCGATCAGGATGTGTGGCATTACCACCTGCACGTTTTTCCCCGCTATCCGGACGACGGACTGCACGCGGGGCAGAAACTGCCCTATGCCACCGCGGAACGCATCGAGTTGGCAGCCAGGCTCCGCGCAGCCTTGCAGTAGCTGCACCGGCCGTGGATGAACAGGCGTTTATCGCCGCTATCACGCGCCGTGAGCATTGTGCGTACGACACTCCAGCCACCCCACTCGCTGGAGACCCTCAGATGACGTCCAACATCACCCGCATTCCCCTCGCCATCGCCCTGTCCTCCGCGCTGGCCTTTGCCGTCGGTTGCTCGGGCGAGCGCAATGCCGACGAGCGCGCCGGCGTGACCAATGATCCGGCCGCGCAGACTGCCCCGGCCGCTACGACCGCTGGCGACGTGCGCAACGACCCGGCCATGGGCGACGCCAACCCCGACGGCCTGGGCGATGGTCGTGATTCCGCCCAGCCGGTCGACGACACCTGGATCACCACCAAGGTGAAGTCCTCGTTGCTGGCCGAGTCCGACGTGTCCGGCCTGGACATCAACGTCGATACCCTCAACGGCGTGGTGACGCTGCAGGGCCAGGTCGAGAACCAGGCGCAGATCGACACCGCCACCCGCGTGGCGCGCGGAATCGAAGGCGTCACCGACGTGCAGACGAGCGGCCTGACGGTCGGCCCCGCCAACTGAGGGCCCGAGCGTGGTCCGGACTGATCCGGCCGCGCGATCCGGCCAGGTAACCGATGCCGCACACCTTCGGGTGTGCGGCATTTTTCATGGGTGGAGAATGGGGTCCGGTTCCCATGAGGCCTGCCCGTGAGCCTGCAGACGCGCTATGACCCGCAGAACATCTTCGCCCGGATCATCCGCGGCGATGCCCGCTGCTACACCGTCTACGAAGACGACGAGGTGCTCTCGTTCCTCGACCTGTATCCGCAGGCAACCGGCCACACCCTGGTGATTCCCAAACGGTCCGCGGCGGTGAATCTCCTGGACGTGGACACCGCTGCGCTGTGCCGGGTGATGACCGTCGCGCAGCAGCTGGCCCGGGTGATCGTCGATGAGCTGCAGCCCGATGGCGTGCAGCTGGCCCAGTTCAGTGGTGCCGCGGCCGGGCAGACGGTGTTCCACATCCACGTGCACCTCGTGCCGCGCTATGTCGGGCAGAGGATGGGCATCCATGCTGCACGCGAGGCCGACCACGGCGAGCTGGCGGAGCTGCAGGCACGGCTGGTGCGGCGCCTTGCCGCATCGTCCCTGCCGTAGCGCGGCGGGAGCAGGGGTTGCGCGGTGTTGTGCGCGTCGCAGTACGCGGACCGCGGATCAGGCCGGGCGATCCACCAGCAGCACGAAGCCGCCGAGCTGCGAGCCCATGCCAATGGCGAGGCTGCGCGCGCGATCGGCGGCAAGCGTCGCGATCGGCACCGATGCATCCGGGGGCAGGGCGCGATAGCCGGCGTCGTCGTCGTGCATGGCATCGCGGACCAGGTAGCCCATCAGCACGTTGACCATTTCGCCAAGGGCATCCTGCGCGAGGTCGTCGTCGAACAGGTCAGGACTGATGCGCAACAGCGCACAGGCCAGTGCGCGTGCGGTGGGCAGGTCGCTGGCGAGGCCGATGCCGAGCGGGCGGGCGCCCTCCACGCGCACGTGCGCCACCACCGGCCAGCTGTCGAGCTCCTCCGGCGCCAGCACTTCGGCCGGCAGGCACTGGCTGCCGAGCATGCGCGGGAACAGCCGCGCGCACAGGCCGACCGCGCTGTTGGCGAGATCACCCAGCTCGTGCGCGGCGAGTTCGCTTTCGAAGGCGTGGCGGGCGTCTTCCTGGCTGGCGCGGTGCAGTGCGAGTTCCGCGTCGAGGCGCTGGGCGTCGATGGCGCCCTGTTCCAGCAGCACGTCGCCGAGCATCCGGCGGCCGGCCTTCTGCGCGTCGAGCAGCGCGTCGAGCTGGGTCTGGTCGAGCACGCCCATTTCGAGGGCGATGTCGCCGAAACGCCGGTCTTCCACCCGCTGGCGCTGCTGGATACGGCGCGCCTGCGCGGCGTCGAGCAGGCCCTGGTGCACGGCCAGTTCGCCCAGCAGCGGGTTGGACGCGCGTTGCATCTCGATCGCCGCCAGCAGCTGCGCTGCGGTGATCACGCCGCGTTCCAGCAGGAACTGGCCGAGGAATTTCGCTGCCATCGTGTTGCCTCTACAAGTAAGGTCGGCCGGCCCGCCGGTCAGGCGAGCGCCTCGCGCAGCACGCGCTCCATCGCGTCGGTGTCGATGGGCTTCTGCAGGTAGGAGCGCGCGCCGATGCGCAGGCACTCCTCGATGTCGCGCTGCGCGCCCAGCGAGCTGAGGATCACCACCCGCGCCTGCGGGTCGAGTTCGAGGATGCGCGCCAGCGCCTCGCGCCCGTCGCATTCGGGCATCACCAGGTCCAGCAGCACCAGGTCCGGCCGCAGGGCCTCGTACTGGCGGATCGCCTCCAGGCCGTTGCCGGCCTCGCCCGCCACGTCGAAGCCGGCTTCGTCCAGCTGCCCTGCCGCGAGCATGCGCAGCGCGCGCGAGTCGTCGCACAACAGCACGGTCGGTCGTCCGCTCATCGGTGTCTCCTGGTCGAGGTAAAGCCCACGGGCCGTGATTCGATAGCGACCGTAAGGCGGCCGGCTTGAGGGTTGGCGGGGCGGCCGGGCTGCGCGTCGATCGATGGCGGCTCCGGAGCGCCGCGCGTGCGGTACACATGCATCACGGCGATCGTCGATCCCAAGCGGAGGTGCCATGGCCAAGTACCTGATCTCCTTCCCCAGTGTGGCGATGGTCGTTGCCGATGACGGCTGGGACGCGGTGGTCCGCGATTCGCATGCGGTGATCGAGGAGGCCAGGGCCGCGGGCGTGTACGTCTTCGGCGGCGGCATCGACGAGGGCGTGCCGCCGGTGCTCGTGTCTGCCGACGGTGCGGTCACCGGGGGCGGCTATCCGTGGGCACCCACGCTCAATGGCGGGCTCACCATCCTGGAACTTCCCTCGCGCGACGAGGCCATCGCGTGGGCGGCCCGCATCGCCAGGGCGTGCCGGTGCGACCAGGAACTGCGCGTGTTCGGGTTCGATCCGCAGTCCTGAGGGTTGGGCTCAAGCTCCGCGACGTCGTGCCTGACGTCGGTGACTTCGCGGCCGCGGTTCTGGAGGTCATGGACCGGTTCGGCGACCGGGCTGTCGGGCCATCTCCGAACCGGGCCCCGGCACGACCGGGCTTGCTCAGTCCCGCAGCGACGCCTGGAGGGCGGTGGCGATCGCGGCGTCGCCGCTGACCAGGTCCACCCAGGCCAGTTCCAGTCCCTTGCGCTTGCCTTTCGGCACCAGCTTCATCCCGTCGGGGCTGATGGTCAGTGTGTAGATGTCCTCGCCGATGGTCAGTTCGCGGCGCAGGGGTTTGTCCAGTGGCGTCATGGGGATCTCCGCAGCCGTTGCCGGTGGGGCGAGGCGCACCGTGGCAGCCGGGCCGTCATCGCGTGATGAGCACTGAGGCGCGTCGGATTACGCTGTGTCCAGCCCACCGGTAGCAAGAACAACGGACAACGGTGACAGGCGCTTCGACACCGCGCGCGGCATCCGCCTGCGTAGAGTGAGGCGTACGCGGAACGGCTCCGCCTCCTTGCCGCCGAGGCCCCCATGCTCGATCTCCAGGACATCGAATGCCCGTACTGCGGTGAGGTGATCAGCCTCGCGCTGGACACCAGTGCGGGGTCGCAGCGCTATATCGAGGACTGCCACGTCTGCTGCCGACCGATCACCGTGGTGCTGGACGTGGACACCGACGGTGCCGGCCATGTACATGTGCTGGCGCAGGATGACGTCTGAGCCGACATCGCGTCGACGGCCACGGGGCAGCTTGCCGCACCGTTTCGCACCCATCGGCATGGCGTCTTCCGACATATGGCGGGCGCTGCGGCGTGGCCCGAGAATCCGCCGGCACAAGGGGGAATCAACATGATGATCAGAACCATCCTGCTGGCACTGTGCCTGTGCGCCACGCACGCCGTCGCCGCCGCCGATCTCGCCATCACCGGTGCACGCGTCTATCCAGCGCCTGATGCCGCGCCCATCGACAACGCCACGGTGCTGGTCCGCGATGGCCGCATCGTTGCTGTGGGTGCGGCGGATGAGGTGCGCGTGCCGGAGGGCGCGGAGCGCATCGATGGTGCGGGCAGGGCGCTGGTCGCCGGGTTCTGGAACAGCCATGTGCACCTGATCTCGCCGGTGCTGATCGAGGCGGGCACGCAGCCGGCCGATGTGCTGGAAACACAGGTGCGCGAGACCTTCACCCGTTGGGGCTTCACCACGCTCTTCGACATCGGCGGCCTGCCCGGCAACGCCGCGGCGTTGCGCCGTCGCGTGGAGGCCGATGAACTCGACGGGCCGGCGATCCTCCACGTCGATGCGCCGTTCTATCCCGAGAACGGCACGCCGGTGTATGTGCGGGAGCTGTTCCAGCGCCCCGGCGTGGCCAGCGGCGAAGTGGCCACCGCCGATGTAGCGCGCGCGCGTGCGCGCCGGCAGATCGCCGATGGTGCCGATGGCCTGAAGCTGTTCGCCGGGGCGATCGTCGGTGGCGAAGTGGGGGTGTTGCCGATGGATGTCGGCATCGCGCGCGCGGTGGTCGAGGAAGCGCATGCGACCGGCAAGCCGGTGTTCGCGCATCCCACCAACACGCAGGGCATCGAGATCGCGCTGGCCAGCGGTGTCGACGTGCTCGCCCACACCACGCCCGACTCGGGGCCGTGGGACGACGCGCTGGTCCAGCGCCTGCGCGCGGCCGACGTCGCGCTGGTGCCGACGCTGACGCTGTTCGACCACGAGCTGCGCAAGGAGCAGGTGCCGGCGTTCGTGCTGCAGCGGTTCCTCGACAACGCCACCGCGCAGGTGCGCGCCTACGCCGAGGCCGGCGGTACGTTGCTGTTCGGCACCGACGTGGACTTCATCGACCATGTCGACACCCGCCGCGAGTTCGAACTGCTGGTACTCGCCGGGCTGGACTGGCGCCAGGTGCTGGCATCGCTGACCACCGCGCCGGCGCAGCGCTTCGGCCAGGGCGACCGCGCGGGGCGGATCGCACCGGGCTTCGCTGCCGACCTGGTGCTGCTGAGCACCGACCCCGCGGCCGATCCCACCGGCTTCGCCGATGTCGAGGCGACCATCCGTGGCGGCCGCATCGTCTACCGCAAGGCGGACTGATGCTGCCGCCTTCGCAGGCGCTGCCAGCGTCGTCCCGTACTGTCGGCAGCCCCTCCTCTGCGCGCCCGCCCATGATCAAGCTGCTCCTGCCCGTGCTGTTGTCCGCGATCGCCTTCGATGCTGCCGCCCAGGCGCCGGCGGCCGGTCCACCGGAGCGCTCGCCCTGGGGCATCGGGGTTGCTGCTGCGGTATCCGACAGCCCGTATGCGGGCGAGGGCACGCGGGTCATTCCGATTCCGCTGCTGTCGTACGAGGGCGAGCGCTTCTATTTCCGCGGGGTGACCGCCGGCTGGCGGTTCGTCGATACCGCGACGTTCGAGTTCTCCGCGCTGGCCAAGGCGCGCTTCGACGGCTTCGATGTCGATGACGATCTCGACCGCGGACAACTGGCGCGCAACGGCATCGATGCCGACCTGCTGGAAGACCGCGACCGCGGCCTCGATGTCGGCGTGGGCATGGAATGGAGCGGCCGCGCCGGCGAACTGCAGCTCGAACTGCTGACCGATGCCACCGACCGCAGCGGCGGCCAGGAAGCCTCGCTGCAGTACGGCTATCCGCTGCGCGTGGGCGGTGGCGTGTTGACGCCGATCGTCGGCGCGACCTGGTGGTCCGGCGACATGGCCGACTACTACTACGGCACGCTGCGCAGGGAAGTGGCGCGCGGCGTGGTCGACTACCGGCCGGGCGCGGTGACCACGCCGCATGCCGGGGTGTCGTTCTTCCGGCCGCTGGGGCGCACCTGGTCGCTGGTGGGCTCGCTGCGTTACAGCCAGCTGCCGGATGCGATCACCGACAGCCCGCTGGTCGACTCCGGCACCGAAGGCAGCGCGTCGATGTTCATCGGCGTGTCGCGCGGCTTCACCCCGTGGTGGCTGCGCCGGCGCTGACCTGCACGTTGGCGTGATCCTGCGCGGCGCAGGGTGGCGGCACTGGCTCACCGCCACCACCGGAGACGCACGATGACCACGCCGCAGACGCCGGACAGCATGAAGAAGTCACAGCAGGAGAAGGCCCCCGCGCGGACACCACGCGAGCAGGATGCCGGGAAGCTGTCGAACCCGGGCGAGGGCGACAAGTCACAGAAGCGCCAAGGCGGGCACTGACCACGCGACGGCCGCCGGCGGTCGCTAGAACTCCGCCTGGCCCGGCAGCAGGGCGCGCAGCTCGGCGTCGGTGAGGTTGCGCCACTGCCCGGGCTTCAGGTGCGCCAGCTTCACCGGCCCGATGCGCACGCGGATCAGCTGCTTCACCCGCAGGTTGAAGTGCGCGGCCATCAGCCGGACCTGGCGGTTGAGGCCCTGCACCAGGGTGATGCGGAAGCCGAACCTGCCGAGCGGGCCGGTGCGGCAGGGCAGGGTGGTCTGCCCGTGCACCGGCACGCCGCGCGCCATCCCGCGCAGGATGTCGGGGGTGACCGGGTGGTTCACGGTCACCAGGTATTCCTTTTCCAGCTTGTTCTCGGCGCGCAGGATCGCGTTGACGATGTCGCCGTTGCTGGTCATCAGGATCAGCCCTTCGGAATCCTTGTCGAGCCGGCCGATCGGGAAGATGCGCTCGCGGTGGTCGACGAAGTCGACGATGTTGCCCTTCACCGATGACTCGGTGGTGCAGGTGATGCCGACCGGCTTGTGCAGCGCGATGTAGACATGCCGGCGCTTGCCCGGCGCGGCCGTGCGCTGCTGCAGCGGCTGGCCGTCGATCATCACGGTGTCGCCTTCGCCGACTTCCGAGCCCACCCGGCCGCGCTGGCCGTTCACCGTCACCCGGCCCTCGGCGATCAGCCGGTCGGCCTCGCGCCGCGAGCAGTAGCCGGTGTCGCTGATGTGCTTGTTCAGGCGCATGGTGGCGTGGGTCACCCGGGTCGCGAAAGGCGCGCAGTCTGGCAGATGCCGCGTGCGCGGTCATTGTCGGGACAACAAAAAACCCCGGACTTTCGCCCGGGGTTTTCGTCACCGCTTGCGCGGTAAGGTCGAGTGGATTACTCGGCCTGGACTTCTTCGGCCTGCAGGCCCTTCTGGCCCTGCGCAACCTTGAACGAGACCTTCTGGCCTTCCTGGAGCGACTTGAAGCCGCTGCCCTGGATCGAACGGAAGTGGACGAACAGGTCGTCACCGCTCTGCGGGGTGATGAAGCCGAAGCCCTTGGCGTCGTTGAACCACTTGACGGTACCGATTTGACGATCAGACATGGTGTTACTCCTTGGATCAGTTTGAGGATGCACGGCCCGCGGTGTGCGGTGCCGGACTGTATCGAGCAAGGGGTAACGCGAAGCGATGGAGCGGATCGTCTGGAAAGGCCGCCTTCGCGACCCTGGAACCTGTGATCAACCGCATCGGAGCCACGATGTACCGTGATCCCGCTTTGAACAGTGGGTGCACCTTAGCGCACTTCCGGGCCGGTGGGTGGAATTTGTTCGGGCGCGCTTTCCGGCCATGTCTTCGGATTCATCGAGGTGACGATCCTGGCCGTCCTAGGCCTCCGCGGCGATCACCTCGTCCAGGCGATCGGACGACACCATGTAGCCGGCGTCCTCGATCGCGGCGCGTACGTCCAGCAGCTGCACCTCGAGCTCCGCGAGTTCGTCCGCCTCCGCCACGGCGACGATATGGATGCAGCGTGCGTTGAACCACTCCCAGAACTGGCGGAACGTCCTGCCGTGCCAGTGTTCGTGGCGGATGCCGGTATAGAGCTCGCTGACGGCGATGGTGAGCTGGTCGCGCATGGCGGCTCCGGATGCTGGGGATGGCGATTGTGCCCGGTCGCACCGCGTGACCTGCGATCATGCGCGCATGACCGAAACGCTCCCGTTCACCAATCTCGCCATTCCGCCCGCCCTGCTGCAGGGTGTGGAGGCGCTGGGCTACACCACGATGACGCCGGTGCAGGCGCAGTCGCTGCCCGCCATCCTCGAAGGGCGCGACGTGATCGCGCAGGCGCCGACCGGCAGCGGCAAGACCGCGGCGTTCGGGCTCGGACTGCTGGCGCGGCTGGATCCCGCGCGCATCAAGACCCAGGCGCTGGTGCTGTGCCCGACGCGCGAACTCGCCGACCAGGTCGGCAAGCAGCTGCGCAGACTCGCCGTCGGTATTCCGAACCTCAAGGTGTCGATCCTGTGCGGCGGGATTCCGCTCGGCCCGCAGCTGGCGTCGCTGACCCACGATCCGCACGTGGTGGTCGGCACGCCCGGGCGCATCCAGGAGCTGGTGAAGAAGAAGGCGTTGCATCTGGATGGCGTGCGCACGCTGGTGCTCGACGAGGCCGACCGCATGCTCGACATGGGCTTCGAGGAAGCGATCCGCGACATCGCCAGGCGCGTGCCGAAGGATCGCCAGGGCCTGCTGTTCTCGGCCACGTTCCCCGAGGCAATCCGCGCGCTGGCCAATGCGATGCTGCGCGACGCGCAGGAGATCAGCGTCGATGGCGGCGCGCAGCCGGCGACCATCGCGCAGCTGTTCTTCGAGGTCGAACCTGCACGGCGTGCGCCGGCGTTGGCGGCACTGCTGCTGCGCTTCCAGCCGGAATCGACGGTGGTGTTCTGCAATACGCGCGCCGATACCGTGGAAGTGGTCGGTTCGCTGACCCACTACGGCTTCACCGCGCTGGCCCTGCACGGCGACATGGAGCAGCGCGACCGCGACGAGGTACTGGTGCAGTTCGCCAACCGCAGCTGCAGCGTGCTGGTGGCCAGCGACGTCGCCGCGCGCGGGCTCGATGTCGAGGACATCGGCGCGGTGGTGAACTATGAGTTGCCCACCGACGCCGACACCTACCTGCACCGCATCGGCCGCACCGGGCGCGCCGGCCGCGACGGCCTTGCGCTGAGCCTGTGCACGCCGCGCGAGTTGCCGCGCGCGACGATGATCGAGGAGCGGCAGGGCCAGCCGCTGCGCTGGGAAACGCTGCAGCCGCTGTCGGGCAGGGCCGCCAACGTGCCACCGGCGGCCATGGCCACGCTGCGCATCGATGCCGGCCGCACCGACAAGCTGCGCGCCGGCGACATCGTTGGTGCGCTGACCGGCGAGGTGAAGCTGCACAAGGATGCGATCGGCAGGATCGACGTGTTCGCCACCCGCAGCTATGTCGCCATCGCGCGTCGGCAGGCAGACAACGCACTGGCGGCATTGCGCCAGGGAAAGATCAAGGGGCGGAAATTCCGCGTCAACCGGCTGTAGGCGCATGCCGTGCGAAGCGGTGAGGTGGATCGTGATGGACATCGAAGACGACTACCGGCCTATCAGCTGCGACTTCCACGACATCCTGGAAGCCGCCGCGACACTTCGGAAGCCGGTGACAGTCGAGTTCCGTGATGCGCAGGCCGGCATCCAGCACCGGCAAGCGCGGATCGCGGATCTCGAGACCCGTGCCGACGGCGAGTACATGCGGCTCGACACCGGCGAGAGCATCCGCTTCGACCGTATCGTGTCCATCGACGGCATCCGCCTCGCCGACTTTCGACCCTGAACCGCGGCAGCGGGATCACCTCGGGTCGGCCCCAGTTTCGACATCGGGTGCTGATGCCTAGTCTGCTGCGCGTCCATCCGGAGCCTTCCGATGCTCGACGCGATCAACCCGCTGGCACAATCGCCGCTGCACGCCCTGCAGGCCACGAAGCCGATGTCCGCACTCGATGCGGCGGCCTCCGGTCACGATCTCGGTCGCCATCTCGCGGACCTCGCGGACAGCGGCGAGCTGCCCGCGTTCCTAGGCCAGACCGATGACGCCATCGCGCTTGCCACGCAATCGCCGGTGTTCGGCGAGCAGCTCGATCCGCTGCTGGGCCGCATCCAGACCGCGCTCGAGGACATGCCGACGCGCGGGCTCGACGCTGCCACGCGCCAGACACTGGAAGCCACCATCGAACGCCTGGGCGAGCACCTTGGAACCGATGGCCCGGACGCTCCCGACGGCACCGGCCAGGTGCCCGGGGGCGGGCTGGAAGCGCACGAGGACGTCGGCGGCCATCTGATCGAGCGCCATGTCGGCAAGAGCGAGCAGTGGCTGGTCGACCGCGTGCGCCGCGAGAACATCAGTGCCGCGTCCAGCTTCGTCGACCTGCCCGCCGCCGAGCACTTCGTGTCGGCGACCATCGGCGAACACCAGGATCGCATCGATGCCTGGCTCGACGGCCAGGGCGGCAACCGCCTGGTGGTGGATGCACGCTTCGATGCGAGCACCGGCATCTCGGTGAAGCGCGGCGACAGCGACGCCACCGATGTGTATTCGGTGCGGCTGGTGCTGGAGCGGTCGGACCGCCTCGACATCGGCTATAGAATCGTCACCGGTTACCCGACACCGCCCTGAGTCCGTGCCGATGAGCGACTACCCGCAGCTCGAGAACTTCCTTGCCGCCTATTTCCACCAGGACTGGCAGACCGAACATGCCAAGCCCGAGGGCGTGATCGACTACTACCGGGAATCGGAATCGCCGGCGCAGGTGGAGGCGGCCGCCGAGGACATCGCGCGGCTGCTGTCGCACGACCATGACGAAGCGACGCTGGCCACGATCGCGCGGGGAATGGGCTGCGAGTACGACCCGACCGAGGACGGCGCGACCTGGCGCGCGTGGCTCGGGCGGGTGTACGGCCTGCTGCTCGGCAACGGCTGATCGCCAACACGTCACTCCCGCGCGGGCGGAAGTCCTGACCAGCGCGTCCTGGGGTTTGCAGCCGCCTTCAGCGCACCAGCTGCAGGAAATGCATATGGCGCTGGTACTGGTCGAGCACGTCGTGGATCAGTGCCTCGCGGCGCCAGCCCATCACGTCGTAGCCCTGGCCGCCTTCGCGCAGGTGCACTTCGGCGCGGTAGTCGACGTCGCCGGCGGGATGCTGCTGCCGGCGCGGATCGGACAGGATGAAGCTCGGCGGTTCGTAGGCCTGCGGGCGCACCGAGTAGAAGAAGTCCATTTCCTCGCCGTGGCCGACCTCCACCCACACGCGCCCGTCGTCGCCTGACGCGACGCGCGCGTCGAGCCCCTGCCGGCGCAGTTCCTGCGCGACTTCCTCCAGCGCCGGGCGCACCTGGGCTTCGATGAACCCGCCCACTTCCGCCAGGGTCGGATGACGCACCAGCGCCTGCAGCCGGGCCTTCCAGTTCTCGCCGCCGAGGCCCGCCGGCAGCAGCCGCGCCTCGCGCGTGCTGCGCTGCTTGACCATTTCCAGCTGCATCGCCCGCAGCACGCCCCAGCACATCAGGATCATCACCACGGTGAAGGGCAGCGCGCTGGCGATGGTGGCCGCCTGCAATGCGCCGAGGCCACCGGCGATCAGCAGTGCGATCGCCACCGCGCCCACCAGCAGCGCCCAGAAGATCCGCTGCCAGGTCGGTGACTGCTCCTCGCCTCGGCTGGTGAGCATGTCGATCACCAGCGAGCCGGAATCGGCCGAGGTCACGAAGAAGATCACCACCAACAGCACCGCCAGCCCGGAGGTGAGCGACGCCAGCGGGAACTCCTCGAGGAAGCGGAACAGCGCCACCGAGGTATCGGCGGCCACCGCGTCGGCGAGCCCGGCCACCCCCTGCACGATCACCAGGTGCAGTGCGGTGTTGCCGTACACCGTCATCCACAGGAAGGTGAAGCCAAGCGGCACCAGCAGCACGCCGAGCACGAATTCGCGCACCGTGCGGCCGCGCGAGATGCGCGCGATGAACATGCCCACGAACGGCGACCACGCGATCCACCAGCCCCAGTAGAACAGCGTCCAGCCGCCGAGCCAGCTGGTCGGCTCGTAGGCATAGAGGTTGAAGGTCATCGCGAACAGGCTGGAGATGTACATGCCGGTGTTCTGCACGAACGCCTGCAGCAGGTGCGTCGTCGGCCCGACCAGCAGCACGAACGTGAGCAGGGTCACCGCCATCAGCATGTTGAGCTCTGACAGCCGGCGCACGCCGCGGTCCAGCCCCGACACCACCGAACCGGTGGCGATCAGCGTGATCACCGTGATCAGTACCACCTGCATGGTCACGTTGACCTCGAGACCGAACAGGTAGCTCAGGCCGGTATTGATCTGGATGACGCCCAGGCCCAGCGAGGTGGCCAGGCCGAAGATAGTGCCCAGCACCGCGAAGGTATCGACCGCATGCCCGACCGGGCCGTGGATGCGCTCGCCGATCAGCGGATAGAGCGCGGAGCGGATGCGCAGCGGCAGGCCATGGCGATAGGCGAAGTACGCCAGCGACAGCGCGACCACCGCGTAGATCGCCCACGCATGCACGCCCCAGTGGAAGAAGGTGATGCGCATCGCGCTGCGCGCCGCGGCGATCGTGCGCGCATCGCCAACCGGCGGATCGGCGTAATGCATGATCGGCTCGGCCACGCCGAAGAACATCAGGCCGATGCCCATGCCGGCCGCGAACAGCATCGCGAACCAGGTGCGGTAGCTGTAGTCGGGGCGACTGTGTTCCGGCCCCAGGCGCAGCCGGCCGAAGCCGCTGATCGCCACGCCGACCACGAACACCAGGAAACCGGCCACCGCGGCGATGGTGAACCAGCCGGCGTCGTCGGCCACCCAGCGCTGCGCGCCCTGGAACATGGCCTCCATCCGGATCGGGATGACGAACGACAGCAGCACCAGCAGCAGCACCAGCCCCGCCGACGGCAGGAACACCGGCCACAGCACATGCGCGAACCGTCCCTGCGGTGCGGGGGTCTGGTCAGGCTGGTCCATGGTGGGCCTCGCGGTCATGGTGGCGTCCGGCCCATGATGCGCGGACGGCGTGGTGCGGGCGTGTGGATGGCGCCGCGGCCATCAGAAGTAGAACCCGACATTGATGTTCAACCGCGAGCGCCAGCGGTCGGAGCCCGGCTCGTCGACCCCGATGCCGGCGCCGCCGGCAAACCACATGTTCCTGCCGGCGATCCAGTCGACATAGGTCAGCATCGGCCCCTTGGCGAGGCTGCACCCGGTGACGTTCTGCCAGGAATCGCGCAGGCCCGGGTCGTCGCGCACGGGCAGGGTGGCGCTGAGATTGTTGTAGCAGGTGACAGCATCGAACCAGCCCGTGCGCTGCAGCGCCCAGGCGACGTTGACGCTGGGCACGTCGGCCTCGGCGGCGATCTCGAACGGGGCCATGAAGGCGGACATCGCGATGCGCGGCCCGTCGACGGCATAACGGTAGCGCGCCCACTGCAGCTCGACGGTGGCCGCTCCCCGGGTCCAGCGTGCATGCATGGCGGCCGCCTGGTGCGCGTGGCGTCTGTCGTCGTCGCGGCGTTGCACATGGCCGGCGAACGCCGAGATCCCGGTGGCCAGCACGCCGCCCCGCCACGTGCCGGTGTGCTCGTACCGTGCGACCACACGCTCGCGTTCGCGGTAGGGCAGGGCGTCGGTGGTGGCCACATCGAAGGAGTAGCGGTCGTAGCGCGCGCCGTTTCCGTACTCGTCGCCCGCGAACACGCCCAGGTGCACGACGCGCGTGCCGCTGTCGTGCTGCCAGACCACGCCGGGGTCGTAATCGTCCTCGATGCCGAGGTAATAGCCGGAGCCGAACCAGAAGCTGTGCGACGCCTGCGGCAGCAGCCCGAACGGCACCTGTTGCACGCCGACGCGCAGGTGGTTTGCGTCGTCGGGACGCCAGCCGGCCCACGCGTGGTGGATGGCGTCGAAGCCGTCGTACCAGCGGTACTGCGCCGAGTAGTCGAAGCGCCCGACCGTGCCCCGTGCATCGAGGCGGACCAGTTCGGGCTCGAAGCCGGTCGACGGGCCATAGTCCAGCCATCCGTAGCTGAAGCGCACCGCCCCGCCGGGGTCGAAGGCGCGCGCGACGTCGGCTGCATGTATCGGCAGGGTGGTCGCGACGAGCGCTGCGCACAGCAGCGATGTACGGATGACCCGGACCACTGCGCCTCCTCCATGCATGCCGGAACGGGGGGCATGGCCTGCGCGACGCCCCGCCGTGGACGGCAACGGCACGATGCGCATCCACGCGTCGGGGCGACGTGACGCGTACACATTGGCTCATGCCACGTCCGCGCGCACGTGGGCTAACCTGCGCTGCCACGTCACCCGGTCCCGCCATGCGCAAGCTGTTGCTGTCCGTCTGTGTCCTCGCCGTGCCGCTGCTGCTCGCCGCCTGCGCTGGCGGCGCGTTGCGTATCGACGACAGCCATCCCGCAGCCGTGCAGGCCAGTCGCGTGCAGCACCTGGTGCTGCATTACACGGTGGCCGATTTCGACGGGTCGCTGGACATCCTCACCGGCCACGAGCGCGGCGTGTCGGCGCATTACCTGGTCAGCGACGAACCGGTGCGCATCTACCGGCTGGTGCCGGAAGAGCGGATGGCGCGGCACGCCGGCGACAGCTACTGGAACGGCGCGAGTGCGCTCAACGCCTCATCGATCGGCATCGAGATCGTCAACGCGGGTTGGGTGGATACAGCGGGGGGGCGGGTGTATGCGCCGTACCCGCAGGCGCAGGTCGATGCGGTGATCGCGCTGGTACGCGACATCGTCGACCGCCATGACATCGCGCCATCACGCGTGCTCGGCCATGCCGACATCGCCCCGGGGCGCAAGCAGGATCCGGGGCCGATGTTCCCGTGGAAGCAGTTGGCCGATGCGGGGCTGGTGCCGTGGCCGGATCCGCAGCAGGTGGCCCAGCGGCTGGCCGAGTACGGGGTGCGGCCGCTGCCGGATATCGACTGGTTCCAGCAGCGGCTGGAGGCGGTGGGCTATCGAGTGCCGCGCAGCGGCGAGCTGGACGAGGCCACTCGCCAGGTCATCGGCACGTTCCAGATGAAGTACCGCCCCGCCGGCATCGATGGCACGCCCGATGCGGAAACCGCCGCGCTGCTGGACGTGGTGTCCACGCCGGGCGGCATGCTGGTGGCGAACCCGCAGCTGCCCTGAAACCGCAGCGGCACCGGCGACGCGGCTGCGCGCTTACTCGCCCTGGTACTGCTTTTCCTCGACCAGGGCGGAGCCGGCCACGCGGTTGATCTCGTTCTTGACCTGCACCCGCTCGCCGTTGGTGGCGTAGACGCCGCGTGCGAGCTCGATGAAGCGGTCGTCGAAACGCTGCGCGGCCTCGCACTCGCGCAGGGCGTCCTGGATCTCCCACATGCGCGCATTGATCGCATGCAGCCGGGTCTTCAGTTCGCCAAGCACCGGCCGCCGCGACTGCTGTGCTTCCCACAGCGGCAGCAGGCCGTCGAGCTCCGCGCGCACGTTGCCGCGCTTGGCTTCGTCGTCGATGCGCTCGGCCTTGAGCTCGAGGATGGTGATCTTGTCGACGAGCTCGCCGATGGAGACGGGGGTGAGGATGGTGTGCATCGCGAAAGCAGCGGCGGGGGACGCGTCATGATAGCCGCCGGGGCGCCCCACGGCATGGCGGCGGCGCGCTGCAACGGGTGCGCGCACAGGGGCGGTTGAGCACACCGGTGGAGCCGCCTGCACCGCGGCGACATACTGCGCCGGTCTCTGCTCGGGAATGTTCCGCATGGCTGGATCCGGCTGGTCACGTCGCGAAGTGCTCGCGGCATTCGGCGCCGCGGGCGCCTGCGCCTTGCTGCCAGCGGCCCGCGCCGGCGCGCCGCCGGCGTTGCTGCTGCGCGATGTGCGCCTGGTCGACGGCACCGGTGCGCCGGCACGCGCCGCCGACGTGCTGGTGCAGGACGGGCGCATCGCCGTGATCGGTCGCGCAGGCGCGCGTGCACCGCGCGGTGCGCGGGTGGTGGAGGGCGGTGGCCGCGTGCTCGCGCCCGGCTTCATCGACCTGCACGTGCATGGCGACCCGCTCGATGCCTCGTATGCCAGCTACCTCGCGATGGGCGTCACCACCGTGGTGCTCGGGCAGGACGGCAGCAGCCCGGCCGGTGCGGCGGCGGCAGGTGGTCTGCGGGGCTGGCTCGAGGCGGTCGAGCAGGCCGGTCCGGATATCAATGTGGCGGCACTCGCCGGCCACGGCACGCTGCGCCGGCAGGCCGGTATCGCCGACGACACGCGCGATCCCGGCGAGGCCGACATCGCACGGATGCGCGCGCTGCTGGTCGCCGACCTCGAAGCGGGCGCATTCGGCATGTCCACCGGCCTGGAATACGTGCCCGGCATGTACGCCGGCGCGGCGGAGCTCTCCGCGCTCGCCAGCGTCGTGGCCGCGCGTGACGGCGTGGCGATGAGCCACATGCGGTCGGAAGACGACGACCGGGTGGAGGCCTCGTTGCGCGAACATATCGAGGCCAGCCGGCCGGCGCGGACCCATGTGTCGCACCTCAAGGTCGTCTACGGCCACGGCGAATCGCGTGCGCAGCGGTTGCTGGCTGCGCTCGATACGCAGCGCCGCGCGGGCGTCGAACTGACCGCCGACGCCTATCCCTACGTCGCCAGCTACACCGGTGTCGGCATCCTGTTCCCCGACTGGGCGCTGCCGCCGCACGACTATGCGCAGGTGCTGGCGACGCGGCGCGACGAACTGCGCGCCGCGCTCGAACAGCGCATGACCCGCCGTGGCGGTCCCGACGCGCTGCTGTTCGGCAGCGGCCCGCATGCAGGGCGCACGCTGGCGCAGGTGGCCGCGGCGATGCAGCTGGCATTCGCCGACGCCCTGCTGGAGATCGGCCCCGGCGGCGGCAGTGCGGCGCACTTCGTCATGGACGGGGCCCTGCAGGCGCGGCTGCTGCAGGACCCGCACGTGGCCATCGCCAGTGACGGCGGCCCGGGCATGCGTCATCCGCGTGCGACCGGCACCTTCGCGCGCTGGATCGAGCAGTCCGTGGCCGGCGTGGTGCCACTGGAAGAAGCCGTGCGCAAGGCCACCGCACTGCCGGCGTCGATCCTGCGATTGCCCGACCGCGGCAGCGTGCGCGTTGGCGCGATCGCCGACCTGGTGCTGTTCGATCCTGCCCGCGTGCGTGCGCGTTCGGATTACGTCGATCCGTTCGCACACGCGGAAGGCTTCGACCTGGTGGTGCTCGCCGGCGTGCCGGTGTTCGAACAGGGCGAGCGCACCGCCACTGCGGGGCAGGTGCTGCGACATCCTGCGCGCAGCGGCTGAGCTGCGGCTGGCGCGGACTACTCCGGCAGCGCGTCCCAGAACACTTCGATGCGACGGCGCTGCGCCGCGTCAGGCAATGCGCCGCGGCCGGCGCCGAGGTTGTCCTCGAGATTCGACACCCGCGTGGTCCCGGGCAGCACCGCGGTGACCGCGGGATGGCCGAGGTTGTACTTCAGGAACAGCTGCGCCCAGCTCGACGCACCGGATTCAGCGGCCCAGTCCGGCAGCGGCACGTCCCTGACCCGGCCGAACAGGCTGCCGCGGCGGCCACCCAGCGGCACGTTGAGCACCACCGCGGTGCCGCGCTCCTGCGCGGCGGGGAACACGATGTCCTCGGCGGCGCGGTTGCCGAGCGAATAGTTCACCTGCACCACGTCGAGTGGATGCGCGCGGATCAGCGCCGCGGTTTCGGCGTGCTGTTCATTGTTGGAGGTGGTGATGCCGATATGGCGCAGGCGACCGGCCTGCTTCCATTCCAGCAGCGTCGGCAGGATGGCCTCGGCACCGTTGAGGTTGTGCACCATCATCAGGTCGATGGTGTCGGTGCGCAGATGCCGGAACGAGGCCTCCATCTGCGCGATGCCGGCGGCGACGTCACCGCCGGGCGCGGTCACCTTGGTGGCGATGAAGAAGCGCTCGCGCAGCCCGAGTTCTTCGATCAGCTCGCCCAGCACCGCTTCGGAATTGCGGTACGACGGCGCGGTGTCGATCACGCTGTTGGGCACCTGCGCGAGTCGCTGCAGGACCTCGCGCAACGGCGCCTTTTCTTCCGCCGTCTGCACGCCGTAGGCATTGGCGCCAAGCCCGACCACCGGGATGCGCTCGCCGCTCGACGGGATCGCACGCAGGATCGGCGCATCGTCGGCTGCCATGGTGGCGGCTCGCGCCCAGGTCGGCAGCGCCAGTGCGACGGTGGACATGGCCAGGCCCTGCAGCAGGCGGCGACGCTGCGGATCGCGGATCGATGCGTTCATCCGGGGTGGTCCGTGCGGGAGACGCCACGGATTCTTCCATCGCGGTGGCGTGCCGACAACACGACTGCCCCGCGACTGCGCGGCCACTGCGCCGACGCCTGGTCGTCGAACGCCCGTGTCCTGGTAGACCGATCGGGCGATGGCCGCACGCCTGTGGCGGGTCTCGGAAACACTGGTGGCGCCGCAGCTGCAGCCGTGGCCGCGCGCGCTGCGCGACTGACCGCTCACGCCCGCACTGCAACGATGCTGTCGATGAACACCACCGCCAACGTGCTGCATGTGGGTGCCACCGGCCTGGTCGGCCGCGAGGTGCTGGCGCGGCTGCTCGCCGCCCCGCGCGTGCAGCGCGTGGTCGCGCCCACGCGCCGGCCGCTCGCGGTCACGCACGCGAAGCTGGTCAATCCGGTGGTCGATTTCGATGCGTTGCCAGCGGCCGCCGACTGGTGGGCGGTGGACGCGGTGATCTGCACGCTCGGCACCACCATGCGTCAGGCCGGTTCGCGCGAAGCGTTCCGCCGCGTCGATCACGACTATCCGCTTGAGGTGGGGCGCCGTGCGCAGGCCGCGGGCGCACTCGTCTACGCCCTGAACTCGGCCGCGGGGGCCGATGCGCGCTCGCGGGTGTTCTACAGCCGGGTCAAGGGTGAACTGGAGCGCGCGCTCGAAACAATGGGGTTCGAGACGCTGGTGCTGGTACGGCCTGGCCTGATCGGCGGCGACCGCGCGGAGCACCGTGCCGGTGAAGCCGTCGCGGGCGCGGTGCTCGGGCTGCTGGGCCCGTTGCTGCCGCGCGCGTGGCGGATCAGCCCCGCCGCCAGGATCGCCGATGCGCTGGTCGACGCGGTGCTCGATGCGCGGCCCGGGTGCCATGTCATCGGCGCCGCCACGCTGGCGGGTTGAGCGATCACCGATCCGCTGCATGGGACACGGATGTCGGTCACCGCGGTGCCGGCGAACCGGGACCACCGGTCATGCCGCGGCTCAGTTGTTGCCGGCGGGCGCCCCATCCACGCGCACCAGCGACCAGCGACCCCACTGGTCTTCCACGCCATCGCCCGCGGTGCGTCCGGCGCCCGCGTCGGCGGCATAGCGATACAGCGGCTGGCCTTCGTAGGTGACATGGCGGGTGCCGTCATTGCGCGGCAGCGCGCCAGCGCCGCCCGATCCGATCCGCGGATCCGCGCGTGGCGTGGCCCCGTCGGCGAGCACCGGCGGCCAGGCTTCCTCGCAGGCGGCATCGCAGCGGTCACCGCCGATGTTGCCGTCGAGCACGTACAGCGCCTGGCCGGCGCCATCGGTGAGATAACCCGGGCCGGTGCCGTCACCGGCAATCGACAGCAGGGAACGGTCCTGCGTGCCGCCCTGGCCGGCAGCAGGCGCCGCCGCGGTCGGCGCCGTTCCCGCAGGCGTTGCGGTATCGGCGGCGGCGCCTGCGCGTGGCGACCCGGTGGAGGCGCCATCCTCAGGCGCACGGTCCTGGCAGGCGGTCACAAGAAGCAGCAGGGCAAGGACGGAACCGGACTTCAGGCATGCGGACATGGCGATTCCTGCGCAGGCGTGGGACGCCCGAGTGTCCGCAGCCGCGGCGCGAGCCGGCGTGAAGCCGCATCCGCCGCGTTGCGCAGCGCGGCCTTGCACGCCGGCCTAGAATGCGCGGCCCTGCAATGTGTCGAGCCGTGATGCCATCCCCACCCGCACGCCCGCGCGGCTGCCCATGATCCGGCTCGAACCCGACGTGGTGGTGGTGGGCGGCGGCGCTGCCGGCCTGCTGTGTGCGATGACCGCCGGCGCGCGCGGCCTGCGCGTGCTGGTGCTGGAAGGGTCGAACAGGGTCGGCAAGAAGATCCTGATGTCCGGCGGCGGCCGCTGCAATTTCACCAACACCGGCACCGGGCCCGACAACTACCTGTCGGCGAACCCGCATTTCGTGAAATCGGCGCTGGCGCGCTACACGCCCTGGCATTTCCTCGAGCTGGTCGAGCGCCACCGCATCGCCTGGCACGAGAAGGAGCTGGGCCAGCTGTTCTGCGACGACTCGTCCAAGCTCGTCGTGCGGATGCTGCTCGACGAATGCGCACGGGCCGGCGTGCGGGTGGAAACACAGGCCGCCATCGGGACCGTGGGGGTTGGCGACGACGGCCGCTTCGAGCTCGACTGCCGGCTCGGCCGCGTGCAGGCCACGCGGCTGGTGGTGGCCAGTGGCGGGTTGTCGATCCCGAGCCTGGGCGCCAGCGGCTTCGGCTACCGGCTGGCGGAACAGTTCGGCCACACGGTGCTGCCGACCCGCGCCGGCCTGGTGCCGCTGACGCTCAGCGGCAGGCACCAGGAGCGGATGGACGGCCTCGCCGGCGTGGCGTTCCCGGTGGAGGCACGCTGCAACGGCCAGGCATTCCGCAACGCGATGCTGGTGACCCATCGCGGCGTCAGCGGGCCGGCGATCCTGCAGATCTCCTCGTACTGGCAGCCCGGCGACGAGCTGCGCATCGACCTGCTGCCCGGGCACGACGTGGATGCGCTGCTGGCCGGCTGGCGCCATGACCGCCCCGATGCGGAATTGCGCACGCTCCTGGCCGAGGTGTTGCCGCGCCGCTTCGCGCAGCGCCTGGCCGAGGTATGGCTGCCGAGTCGGCCGATGCGCCAGTACAGCGCGCCGCAGCTGCGCGAAGCCGCCACCCTGTTGCGCGACTGGCCGCTGGTCGCCAGCGGCACCGAGGGCTACCGCACCGCCGAAGTCACCCTGGGGGGCATCGATACCCGCGAGGTGTCGTCGACGACGTTCGAATCGCGGCGCGTGCCGGGGCTGCATTTCATCGGCGAGGTGCTCGACGTCACCGGCTGGCTCGGCGGCTACAACTTCCAGTGGGCGTGGGCCTCCGCGCACGCGGCGGGCAGCGCATTCTGAGGCGCGTGTCCGCAACCCGCATGGCATGCTCTGGCGCCGCCACCCGGAGCCGCCCATGACCGTCCTCTCCCTCCGCGCTGCGCTCGTCGCCGGTTGCCTGGCCGTGCTGGCCGCCTGTGGTGGCCCGCCGCCGTATACCGGCGGCCGCGTGGCCACGCTGGAACGCATCGACCTGCGCAGCGGCGATGGCGAGACCGCGCGCGCCGGCGACACCGTGACCGTGCATTACACCGGCTGGCTGTATGACGAGAACGCCACCGACCACCGCGGCGCCGCGTTCGACAGCTCGCGCAAGCGCGGCGCGCCGTTCGAGTTCACCCTCGGCGCCGGCCAGGTGATCCGTGGCTGGGACGAGGGCGTGGCAGGCATGCGCGTCGGCGGCCAGCGCGAACTGCGGCTGCCGCCGGAGTATGGCTATGGGGAGCGTGGCGCCGGCCGGGCCATCCCGCCGGGTGCATCGCTGGTGTTCGACGTGGAACTGCTCGGCGTCGAGCGGCCCTGATCGATCCGGGCGTCAGCGCGGCGGCAGCTTGAGCGCCGGGAACTGGGTGGTCGTGCGCACCCCGTCCACCAGTCCCCAGCGCACGCCGATGCGGCGCAGGCGCGCTTCCACGCCGGCACGCAGGTCCGCCGGCGTCATCGCCAGCACCGCATCGTGGCGCTCGGCCCACGCGTTGGCATAGGCGAAGAGGTCGCGATGGCGATGCTGCAGGTCCGGCATCTCGGCCTCGAGCCGGGCGAGCGCCTCGTCGACAGCCCGTTGCGAGGATGTCAGGTCGGCGGTGGAAAGCTGGGACATGCGGACTTCTCGATAAACCATGTAACGGGTGCCGGGCGACTACGAGCGCTGGCCGGCTGACTGCGACAGTGGGCACATTCTCGGCCAGACGGACTGAGAGGTAACCCAACGCGATAGCGGCCGCACCGTTGACATCTGCACGCCGTTGGTCGGGCCAATCGACCACGGCCTGCGCACGCGTGGTCGGGCACGCTGCAGGCCGGTTCTCCAGGAGACGTTGCGATGGCCCACGACTATCTGCCCGAGACGCTCACCCGTACCGATGCCGATGCGCTGGCTGGGGTGACGGTGCTCGATTTCGGCACCGACTGGTGCGGCCATTGCCGGATGGCGCAGCCGCTGGTGGACGCCGTGATCGACGCGCGCGGCGGCGACGTCCGCCATATCCGCATCGAGGACGGGCGCGGACGCCCGCTGGGCCGCAGCTACCGGGTGAAGCTGTGGCCGACGCTGGTGGTGCTGCGCGATGGCGAGGAAGTGGCGCGGGTGGTGCGGCCACAGGACCGCGGCGAGCTGGCCCAGGCGCTGGCGGCGGCGGGTCCGTCGCCCGGTGATGGCTGAATCACCTGCCGGCCTTTGGCCGCGTCCGTCACGGGCGGCTTCCTAGAGTGGCCGGCACGTTCCCAGACACAGGAGATTCCATGAAGATTCCGGCCCGAACCCTGGTGGTGGTTGCAGATGGCGGCGGCGCGCGCGTGTTCCGCAATGTCGGCGACGAGCAGTACCCGATGCTGCGGCAGGAGGAACTGCTCGAACTGATGAACATGAACGACGATGGCCCGGCGGGCAGCATGCCGACCGAATCCACTGGCGCCGAAATCGACGAGGCCACGTTCGCCAAGCAGCTGGCGAACAACCTCAATGCCGCCGCGCTCAAGCACCAGTACGAGCACCTGGTGCTGATGGCCGACCCGCAGACGCTCGGGCAGATGCGCCCGCTGCTGCACAAGGAGACCAGTGCGCGGATGCTGGCCGAGATCGGCAAGAACCTCACCAACGCGCCGCTGGAGGACATCGAGCGCGCGCTGCAGGGCTGACCGCGCTCGACGCTCCGAGCGATCGCAAAAACAGGGGCGCCGGTTGGCGCCCCTCGCCGTGTCAGGCCTCGCCGAGCGAGGCGGTATCGATTACGAAGCGGTAGCGCACGTCGCCCTTGAGCATGCGTTCGTAGGCGTTGTTGATGTCGGCGATGTCGATCACTTCCACGTCCGACGCCACGCCGTGCTCGGCGCAGAAGTCGAGCATCTCCTGGGTTTCGCGGATGCCGCCGATCATCGAGCCGGCAAGCCGGCGGCGCCCGGACACCAGCGGGAACGCGCTGAGCGGGGTCGGGTCCGGAATGCCCAGCAGCACCATCGTGCCGTCGATCTTCAGCAGGTTGAGGTAGGCGTTGTAGTCGTGCTGCGCCGAGACCGTATCGATGATGAAGTCGAAGGTGCCGGCGTGCTCGCGGAACATGCTGCGCTCGCGGGTGGACAGGAAGCCCTCGGCGCCCAGCGCCATCGCGTCCTGGCGCTTGGATTCGGATGTGCTGAGCACGGTGACCCGCGCACCCATCGCGCGCGCCAGCTTCACCGCCATGTGGCCGAGCCCGCCCAGCCCCACCACCGCGACCTCGTCGCCGGCCTTGACGCCGAAATGGCGCAGCGGCGAGTAGGTGGTGATGCCCGCGCACAGCAGCGGTGCCGCGCGCTCCGGCGCGATGCCGTCGGGGATGCGCACCACGTAGTTCTCGTCGACGACGATGCGCGTCGCATAGCCGCCGTAGGTCGGTTCGCCGCTGTCGCGCTCGCGGCTGTTGTAGGTCCCGGTCATGCCTTCGCGGCAGTACTGCTCCTCGCCGGCGCGGCACTGCTCGCAGCTGCGGCAGGAATCGACGAAACAGCCGACGCCGACCAGGTCACCGACGGCGAACCGGGTCGCGCCTTCGCCGGCGCGACTGACGCGGCCGACGATCTCGTGGCCGGGCACCATCGGGAAGATCGAGCCGCCCCATTCGTCGCGGACCTGGTGGATGTCGGAATGGCAGACACCGCAGTAGAGGATGTCGATCAGCACTTCGTGCGCGCGCGGCTCGCGGCGCTCGACGGTGAAGGGAGCCAGTGGCTCGTCGGCGGACGGCGCGGCATAGGCAGGGGTGCGCATGGGGAAGGCTCGCAATGCGGGAAAGGCGCGCATGCTAGACCATCGGTTGGAAGTTCCCGTTGCGTCGCGGCACCCGGCGGCCCGGACGCTGCCGGCGCGCACGCCAGGTGCGCAGCGGCTAGTCGGCCGCGTCCGGGTGGCGCTCGATCCACGCTGCCAGCCGCAGGCGATAGTCGGCCAGTTCCTCGGCATAGCTGTCGTAGACGCAGACCGCGCAGCCGCTTTCGCAGCAGTCGCTGGGCAGTGGCGGTTCCGGCGCCTGTGGGCGCGGGTCCGGGGTCGGGAGCGCTCCGTGCAGGGGTTGCGGGACGGAATCAGGCATGCGGCAAGGATATCGCAGCCCCCCGACCGTCCCGGGTGGGGCGATGTCGCACACCCCCCGGGTGCGCTCCACCTGTCGGGGGGCGACGGCCTGCGTCGCCCGCGGGCGCCCGGGTTGGGTCGAAGCCGCACCCCGGACGGCCGGGGCCCTATCGCATCAGCGCGGTGGCGCCCGTTCCCCGTTGACGTCCAGCGTGGCGGGCGCGTCGGGGTCCGGTGCATCGGCGTCGTATTCGAACAGCCGCAGCGGGCGACCGTCGTCGAGCCGCAGTTCCAGCGATTCCTGCAGCCCGTGCAGCCGTTCAAGCCGCGCGCACAGCGCTCCGGCATGCGCCTCGATTGCCTGCTCGCGTACCGTCGCCTGGCGTTCGAGATCGGCCTCCATCGCCTCCATCCGGCGCTCCATGCGGCCGGCGCCGCCGGAGAACGCCATCCATACCGCGCGGGCGGGGGTGACGGTGGCGGCGACCTCGCTGGCTGCCGCCGCCAGTTCCGCCTCGAACGCGGCGCCAAGGCTGTCGTGGTGCCAGGTGCCACGTCCCAGGGTCTGGTCGACCCGCAGCAGCGCACGCTGGCGCAGCGCTTCGATGTCGCGGGCACGACGGCGGTCGCCGCCCAGCGCCGCATGCACGCCGCCCAGCGCGTCGAAGCCGAGATGGATGGCCTCGCGCGCCACCGCGGCGATCTCGGGGAGCAGCGCGCGTGTGCCGGATTCGATCTCGCGCAGGCGCACCGCGTCGGCCGCGCTCACCGGCCGGGCCGTGCCATCGAGGCGGAGGCCGCCGTCGTGGATCTCCACCCGCCGCGGCGACACGTCGCCGGCCGCGTCGAAACGCAGGCCCTCCGCGTCCACCTGCACGGTGTAGGACGTTTCGACATTGCAGCCGGGCGAGGCGCGGGTGCCGGCGGACGCCGGGGCCACGGCAAGCCAGAGGGCGATCACGGAAGCGGCGAGGACGGCGCGCGGACAGGCCATGGCGGCGGGTCACTTCGGAGGCGACGCCGGCAGCATGGACCTGCGCGCGGGCGGCGCCACCGGCCAGAAGTCACCGGGTGTCGAAGGTCATGTCCGCCGGCAGGGCCGCCCGCGTGCGCCGCGACCGGCCTGCTAAAGTCCGGCGGGTCGCAGCACGGGATGGCGGTCGAGTGAACGCGGTATCCATGGACACGGGCGAGGCGCCGGTGGCGCCGGACAACGAGACCCGCATCATCGCGGCGCTGGTCGCGCGCGGTCGCCTCAAGGAGGCCGATCTCGCCCGCGCGCGCCGCGTGCATGCGGAGTCCGGCGGCAGCCTGCTGGGCCTGCTCGGCCGGCTCGGGCTGGTCTCCGAGCGCGACCACGCCGAAACCTGTGCGGAGGTGCTCGACCTGCCGCTGCTGGCCGCGCGCGAACTGCCCGACACACCGCCCGAACCGCTCGAAGGCAGCCAGCCGCTGACACTGCGCTTCCTCAAGGAATTCCACCTCTGTCCGCTGGGCGAGCGCGACGGCCGCCTCGAGCTGCTGATGGCCGATCCCTGGGACGACTACGCGCGGCAGGCGGTGGCGTTGGCCACCGGCAGCGCGTTGTCACCGGCGGTGGGGCTGCGCTCCGAAATCGCCGACCTGGTCGAGCGCTGGTACGGCCAGGGCCGCAGCGCGATGGGCACGATCGTGGATGCCTCCGCCGATGGCGAGGGCGGGGCCGATGTCGACGACGTCGAGCACCTGCGCGACCTCGCCTCCGGCGCGCCGGTGATCCGGCTGGTGAACCTCGTGATCCAGCGTGCCGTGGAGCTGCGCGCCTCCGATATCCACATCGAGCCGTTCGAAAGCCGGCTGAAAGTCCGTTACCGCGTCGACGGCGTGCTGATCGACGGCGAGAGCCCGCCGGTGAACCTGACCGCGGCGGTGATCAGCCGCATCAAGATCATGGCGCGGCTCAACATTGCAGAGCGCCGGCTGCCGCAGGACGGCCGCATCATGCTGCGCGTGCAGGGCAAGGAACTCGACCTGCGCGTGTCGACCATGCCGACCGCGCACGGCGAGAGCGTGGTGATGCGCCTGCTCGACCGCGAGACGGTGGTGCTCGACTTCCATCGGCTCGGCTTCACCGACGACTTCCTGCCGCAGTTCCAGCACGTGCTGGAACAACCGCACGGCATCCTGCTGGTGACGGGCCCGACCGGTTCGGGCAAGACCACCACGCTCTATACCGCGCTGTCGAAGCTCAACACCGCCGACGTCAAGATCATCACCGTCGAGGATCCGGTCGAATACCAGATCGAGGGCATCAACCAGATCCAGGCCAAGCCGCAGATCGGGCTCGACTTCGCCAACGCCCTGCGCTCGATCGTGCGCCAGGACCCCGACATCATCATGATCGGCGAGATGCGCGACTTGGAAACCGCGCGCATCGCCATCCAGTCGGCGCTGACCGGGCATCTCGTGCTGTCGACGCTGCATACCAACAACGCCGCCGGCGGCATCACCCGCCTGCTCGACATGGGCGTGGAGGACTACCTGCTGACCTCGACCGTCAACGGCATCCTCGCCCAGCGCCTGGTGCGCCGGCTGGAGCCGACGCACGCGGAAAGCTACCCGGCGAGCCCGGAAGAGATCGAAAGGTTCGACCTGCGCCGCTTCCAGTCGGCGGGCGAGATCCGCCTGTACCGCCCACGTGCCTCGGCCATCGCGCCGACCGGCTATCTCGGCCGCACCACGATCATGGAATTCCTGGTGATGAACGACGAGCTGCGCCGCGCGGTGATGCGCCACGCCGGCATGGGCGAACTCGAACGCATCGCCCGCGACGCCGGCATGCAGACCATGTACGAGGACGGCATCCGCAAGGCACTCGCCGGCCAGACCACCATCGAGGAAGTGCTGCGGGTGACCGAGGATGCGTAAGCCCGCGGGGCAGTTGCTGACATGGCATCTGCCGAAGCTCCAAATGTTGATATCTACGTCATCCCCGCGAAGGCGGGGATCCAGTGTCTTTGCTTCCCGGAGGCAGTCATGGACAGACTTCCAGCGGTGTACATCCTGGGCAGTGGTCGCAACGGCACGCTTTACATCGGCGTGACCAGCGACCTGGTTGCGCGTATCTGGCAGCACCGCGAGCACCTTGTGGACGGATTCACCTGCAAGTACGACGTCACGCGATTGGTCTGGTACGACGTCGCGGAGACGATGGACGCGGCGATCCTGCGCGAGAAGCAGCTGAAGAAGTGGAACAGGAACTGGAAGATTCGCCTGATCGAAGCGCGGAACCCGTACTGGAATGACTTGTGGCCTACGATCTCCGATACCGTGCCAACGACGCTGGATTCCCGCCTTCGCGGGAATGACGAGCGAGGGCAAGAGCGCGGGAATGACGAGCAAAAGCGCTAGCCGAGCCACATGACCCTCTACCGCTACAAGGCGCTCAACGCGCGCGGTGAGCTGCTCGACGGCCAGATGGAGGCCGCCAGCGAGCAGGACGTCGTGTTGCGACTGCAGGAGCAGGGCCATCTTCCGGTCGAGGCGCGGCCCGCCAGCGAAGGCGGCGGCGATGGCGCATGGAAGGCGCTGTTCAAACCGAAACCCTTTGCCGGCCAGCGACTGGTGCAGTTCACCCAGCAGCTGGCGACGTTGCTGGGCGCCGGGCAGCCGCTGGATCGCGCACTGACCATCCTGCTCGACCTGCCGGAGGACAGCGCCGCACGGCGCACGCTGCTCGACGTGCGCGACGCGGTGCGCGGCGGCAGCCCGCTGTCGACCGCGCTGGAGCGCCAGCACGGCACGTTCTCGCGCCTGTACGTCAACATGATCCGCGCCGGCGAGGCCGGCGGCACGCTGCACGAGACCCTGCAGCGCCTGGCCGATTACCTCGAACGCAGCCGCGCGCTGCGCGGTCGCGTGGTCAACGCGCTGATCTATCCGGCGATCCTGCTGGTGATGGTGGGCGGTTCGCTGCTGTTCCTGCTCGGCTACGTGGTGCCGCAGTTCGCGGCGATGTACGAAAGCCTCGACGCCACGCTTCCGTTCTTCACCCGCATCGTGCTCGGCATCGGCGAGTTCGTGCGCGACTGGTGGATCCTGCTGCTGGTGCTGCCTTCCCTGGCGCTGTGGTGGCTCGACCGGCGCCTGCGCGATCCCGCGTTCCGCCTGCGGTTCGACGAGCGGCTGCTCGGCGTGCGCTTCGCCGGGCCGCTGGTCGCGCGCCTGGAGACCGCGCGGCTTGCGCGCACGCTGGGCACGCTGTTGCGCAATGGTGTGCCGCTGCTGGGCGCGCTGGGCATCGGCCGCAATGTGCTCGGCAACCGCGCGCTCGCTGCCGATGTTGCAGTCGCCGCCGAGGAAGTGAAGGGCGGTGCGGGCCTTGCGACCGCGCTCGCGCGCGGCAAGCGTTTCCCGCGGCTGGCGTTGCAGATGATCCAGGTCGGCGAGGAATCCGGTGCGCTCGATACGATGCTGCTCAAGACCGCCGACACCTTCGAGCAGGAAACCGCGCAGGCGCTCGATCGCATGCTGGCCGCACTGGTACCGGTGATCACCATGGCACTGGCGCTCATCGTGATGGTCGTCATCCTCGCCGTGCTGGTCCCGATCTACGATCTCACCAACGTCATGGGCTGATGGCATGAATTCATATCGTTATTGCAGAAGAGTGGGGCGGGTTGGGTTTGCCGGGTCCAGTGGGGTCTCGCAGTTGGGGGTACGCGGTGGACCGTTGTCCGCAGACCGTGGCGACGGCGCCAACATTCGCAATGCGTCACTGCCGTCCCTGCGCGGCGACGGCTTCAACAGCGACATTGCGTCACGCCAGTCCCAGCCGGAAGAGCTCCTGCGCAGTGGTTTGCCTATCGCAGGCCGTGCCGACGGCTTCAGTACCACTGGTGCTTCACTTCAGTCCCGGCCGGAAGAGCTCTTGCGCAGTGGCTTGCCTATCGCAGGCCGTGGCGACGGCTTCAGAACCACTGGTGCTTCACTTCAGTCCCAGCGCGGATTCAGCCTGATCGAGATCATCCTGGTGGTGGTGCTGATCGGCGGCATCGTCGCGTTCGCCGCCACCCGCATCCTCGGCGGTGGCGATCGTGCACGGGTCAACCTGGCGCGTGCGCAGGTGCAGACGCTGGTGGAGAAGGTCGACAGTTACCGCATGGATACCGGCCGCCTGCCCAACGCGCTGGGCGACCTGGTCACCCAGCCCGGCGATGCAGCGGGTTGGCTCGGCCCCTATGCGCGTGCGTCGGAGCTCAACGATCCTTGGGGCACGCCATTCGAATTCCGCGTACCGGGCGAGGGCAGGCCGTTCGACGTGGTGAGCTACGGCGCCGACCGCAGCCCCGGCGGCGACAGCGTCAACGCCGACATCCGCAGCGAGTAGCCGATGCCGGGTCCACGCCGGGCGTGGCAGCGCGCCGGTCGGGAGCCGGCAGCCGCTGTCGTTGCGCAACCGGCACTGGACGCGCGCAGCAGTCGGCCCTGCGCAGACAGTAGGGAGGCCCCGGGGCTCTCGCCCACGCCACGCGGCTTCTCGCTGATCGAGGTGCTGGTGGTGGTGGCGCTGATTGCCGCCGTCGGCGTGCTGGCAGTGGGCGTGCTCGGGAACGGGTTCGAGCGTTTGCGCTTGCGTTCGGCGGTGAACGAGGTCGCCGGCAATCTGCGCCACACCCGCGCGCTGGCGATCTCGACCGGGCAGCCGCAGCGCTTCGTCATCGTGCCGCATGAACGCAGCTGGCGCGCCGCCGGGGATCGCCATGGGGAGTTGCCCGGACAGCTGTCGGTGGAGTTCACCGGTGCGCGCGAAGTGCAGCCACGCGAGGGCGAAGGGGCGATCGTGTTCTTTCCGGACGGCGCGTCCACCGGGGGCCGGGTCGCGCTGGTCGCGGCAACCGCGCGCTGGAATGTCGATGTCGCCTGGTTGACCGGCGAAGTGCGCGTGCACCGCGGCGAGCCCGTGCGATGACGGATGCGCGACACGCTGCCTGCAGCAGCTCTGCCACCCGGCGTCGTGGCCATCGCAGCGGCATACGGCGACGCGTGTCGGGCTACACCCTGCTCGAGGTGCTGGTCGCGTTCGCGGTGCTGGCGCTGGCGCTGACCCTGCTGCTGGGCACGTTGTCCGGTGGTGCGCGGCAGGTGCGCTGGTCGGCGGATGCAGGGCGTGCGGCGTTGCATGCGCAATCGCTGCTGGCCGACGTCGGCGTGGGCGCACCGTTGCAGCCGGGACGCCGCGAGGGCGTGTTCGAAGACGGCCGCTACCGCTGGTCGCTCGAGGTCGCGCCGTGGGTCGAGGCGGATCGCCCACTGCCGGTGGTGGTTGATCCCTACGCACCGCAGTTGCTGTCGTTGCAGCTGACCGTGCTGTGGGGCGAGGGCGGGCCACGCGAACGGCTGCAGCTGCATTCGCTGCGGCTGGTGCAGGCCGATGCGATGGCGGGCGTGCCATGAGGTCGGCCGGGCCGGAAAAGCTCGTGCGCGGTGGTTCGCCTTGCGCAAGCCGTGGCGACGGCTTTGACAGCAGCAGCGCTTCATCTCCGTCCCTGCGCAGCCGTGGCGACGGCTCCAGCAGGACCGGTGCTTCACCGAAGTCCCTGCGCGGCTTCACCCTGATCGAGATCCTGCTGGCGACGGTGCTGCTCGCGGCCGGTCTGGCGCTCGGGTTCGCCACCCTGCGCGCCGCCACCGCCACGGTGCAGCGCGGGGAGGTGCTGGCGCGCGACAGCGAGCGCATGCGTGCGGTCAGCGCGTTCCTGCGCAGTCGCCTGACCGCGGCGTTGCCGATGGCGTTCGGGCAGGACGAACAGACCGGCGCCCCGCTGCGCTTCGTCGGCGAGGCCGACCGCATGCGGTTTGTTTCGCAGCTGCCGGACTACCTGGGCCGCGGTGGCCCCGCGCTGCATGACGTCGCCGTGCAACGTGAGCGCGACGGCCTGCGCCTGGTGGTCTCGTTCGCCAGCGTGGTCGGTGGCGCGACGTTCGAGGAGCGCCCCGCGCGGCCGCCGGAACCGCTGGCGGAGGGGCTCGATGCAGTGCGCTTCGCCTATCGCGGCCTGGACGCCGAGGGCAAACCGACCGCATGGCTCGACCGCTGGGACGGCGCCGACGACCTGCCGCTGCAGGTGCGGGTGGAGATCACCGGCAGGCAGGGCGCGACGTGGCCGACGCTGCTGGTGGCGCTGCCGCAGGGCAGCGGCCGCATGCAGGACCCGGCGGGCCTCGTCCCATGAAACTGCCGGCAGCTGGCCGACATGCGCGCGGCGCGGCGCTGCTGCTGGTGCTGTGGCTGATCGCGCTGCTGGCCGCGCTGGTCGGCGCATTCGCGCTCACCGCGCGCACCGAGCACCTGCAGGGCCGCGTGCTGCACCGTGGCGTGGTCGCCACGGAAGCGGCGCGCGCGGGGCTGGAATACGCCGTCGCGCGGGTGATCGACACGACGCCCGAGGGGCGCTGGCTGGCGGATGGGCGGGAGTATGGCTGGCGCTTCCACGACGCCGGGCTGACGCTGCGCATCGTCGATGAAGCCGGCAAGGTCGATCTCAACGTTGCCCAGCCGCCGTTGCTCGCGGCGTTGCTGCGCACGGCCGGCGCCGAAGCCGGTGCGGCGGACCAGCTGGCCGGCGCGATCGTCGACTGGCGCGATACCGACGACCTCGGCCAGCCGGTCGGTGCTGCCGAGGATCCGCAGTACGCCGCCGCCGGCATCCCCTACGGGGCCAAGGACGCACCGTTCGAGGACATCGGCGAGCTGCAGCAGGTGCTGGGCATGACACCGGCGCTGTATGCGGCAGTCGCGCCGCACGTGACCGTGCACAGCGGGCTGCCGTCACCCGACCCGCGCTTCGCCGGTGCGCTGGTGTTGCAGGCGATCGGCATCGATCCGCAGCCGGTGCTGGACCAGCGCATGCCATCGGCCGGAATCACACCGCAACCGGACCTGCTGGGGGCCGGAACCGGCACGTATAGTATCGACAGCCATGCCCGCCTCGCCGATGGTCGCGAAGCGGTGTTGCGGGCGGTGGTGCGGGTCGGCGGGGGGGCGCCGGGTACCGCCTATACGCCACTGTTCTGGAACGAAGGAGTGTCCGTATCCGAGTCGCAGCCCCGTCCCTGATGCGTCCTGGCCCTGCATGTGCCGGCGCGGCCGCGCATGTGGACCCGTCTTCGGCACGCGCGGGCGTCAGCGCCGACGCCGACCGTCGTGGAGGTCGTGGCTGATGGCCGGGGCGGTGGACGCGTCGGCCACGTCCGCGATCGCCACCTCGCGCGCTGCCCTCGCGGGGCGGCTGCGTCCGCGCCTGGTGGGCGCCTGGGAATGGTGGACCACCGCGTTGCTGGCGTGGCTGCCGCTGCGCCTGCGCGAGCGGCTCGGCCTGCTGCCGCAGCGTCTGCTGCTGCGCCTGCATGGAACTGATCTCGCGGTCGCGCTGGAACGCGCCGGTGAACCGCGTGCGCTCGCGGTGCTGCCCTGGCATGACAGCGGCGATGGCGTGCGTGTGCTGTCGCGCGTGCTGGCGCCGCAGCTTGCCGAGATGCCGCGCTGGCTGGTGCTGCCGGCCGGCAGCGGCCTGCGTCGCACGCTGCGTCTCCCCGCCGCCGCCGCCGAACGCCTGCGCGACGTGGTCTCGTTCGAGATCGACCGGCAGACCCCGTTTTCCACCCGGACCGCGGTGTTCGACGCACGCGTGATCGCGCTGCGCGATGACGGCCAGCTCGATGCCGAACTGGTGGTGGTGCCGCGGCGCACGCTGGACGACGCGCTGGCCACACTGGGGCCGGTGGCCGACACGCTCGCCGGTGTCGACCTCGATGACGGCAGCGGGCAGTCCCTGGGCATCGACCTGTTGCCGGCAAATCGCCGGCTGCACCGCACGGATCCGCGCCGGCGCTGGAACCTGCTGCTGGCGGCGATCGCGCTGTGCGCGCTGGTGGCCGGCATGTGGCAGGTGCTGGACAACCGGCGTGCCGCCGCCGATGCGTTCGAGGATGCGTCGCGGCCGGTGATCGCGCAGGCGCGTGCGGCGTCGGTGCAGCGCCAGCGGCTGGCGAGCCTGATCGACGGCATGCGCTATCTCGAGACACAGCGCGCGGCACGACCGACGATGGTCGAGATCCTCGACGAGCTCAGCCGGCGCCTGCCGGACAGCACCTATCTGGAGAAGCTCGCGGTCGAGAACGACCGCCTGTTGCTGATCGGCCTGAGCAGCGAGGCCTCCGCGCTGGTCGGGCAACTGGAAGGGTCGCCGCTGTGGCGCTCGCCGGCCCTGACGGGCGCCCTGCAGCCCGATCCGCGCAGTCGCCGCGACCGCTTCACCCTGACCGCCGAACTCGCGGTCACCGAAGTCGCCAATGCCCCGGCAGCGCGTGGAGGTTCCGATGCGGGCGGCTGAAGTGCGACCGCGCGACCGCTGGCTGGCGCTGGGCGTGCTGGTCGCACTGCTGGCCGTGGCGTACCTGGTGCTGGTGCACCCGTGGTGGACAGTGCCGATGCGCGAGGCCGGGGCACAGATCGAAGCCCTGCAGCAGCGTGAACTGCGCGCGCGCACCGTGCTGCAGCAGGCGCCGCAGGTCGAGGCACGCGCACTCGAAGTGTCGGAGCGCTATGCGCGTACGCCCGGCTTCCTGCCCGAGCGCAGCCCGGAACTCGCCACGGCATCGCTGGTGCAGCGGCTGGAATCGGCGGTGGCCGAGGCGAGCCCGGGCAACCGCAGCTGCGCGATCGTCAACCGCTCGCCGATGCAGCCGCCGCGACAGGACGCGCGCTATCCGCGCGTGGTGGTGCAGGCGCGGGTGCGCTGTGGCGCGCCGGAGCTCGCCGCGCTGTTGCATGCGCTGGAGAGCGGTGCGCCGCGGCTGTTCGTCGACAACCTCAACGTGCTGTCGCAACGGCATTTCCTCGCCTCCGAAGCACCCGGCCAGGGCGTCGGCCTCGACGTGAGCTTCGACCTCTACGGCTTCCTGCAACCCGCGGAGGCCGCCGATGCGCCTTGATCAGGCGGGGACCTCGACCGGCCTGCTCGCCGCCGTCGCGCTGTGGGCGGTGCTGCTGTGGCTGCTGGCGCTGGCCGGGCTCGGCAGCAGGGTGGGCACGTTGCCCGACGATGCCTCGCTGCTGCAGCCATTGCCGCAGGCCGGCGATCCCCCCGCCGAGCGGCTCGGGCCGTTGCCGCAGTACGCGGCCATCGGCGATCGGCCGCTGTTCGCCGAGGACCGTCGCCATCGCCCGTTCGTGCTCGACGGCGGCGGCAGCGACGAGGCCGGCACGCCCGATTTCGACGTGGTGCTGACCAGCGTGCTGATCACGCCGTCGCTGCAGATGGCGATCGTGCAGCCACGCGAAGGTGGCGATGCGCTGCGCGTGCGCGTCGGCGACGCCCCGCGTGGATTCGGCAACTGGGCATTGCGCTCGGTGTCGCCGCGCGCGGCGGTGTTTGCCGGGCCCGACGGCGAACGCGTGCTGGAACTGCGCGTCTACGACGGACGCGGCGGGCAGCCGCCGACCCCGGCGAGTGCCGTGCCGCAACCGTCGGTGGCGGCACTGCCGGTGCCGCCGTCGCCACCGTGGGACCGGACCCGGGCGCCGGCCCGCCAGCAGGCAGAGCAGGCCCGGACTGCCGCACCGCCCGCACAGCCCGCACAGCCGCCGCAGGCCGGCCCGGTGGAAGCCGGCGACAGCCCCCCGCGCGAGGCCGACCCCACCCCTGCCAGCCAGGCCGAAGCCATCCGCCGCCGCATCGAGGCGCGCCGCGCGCGCCTGCAGGCCGAACGGGCAACGCAGCCCGCAGAACCCGTAGAGTCCCCGCAATGACGCGATCCCATGCCACCGTGTTCCGCTTCCGCTTCCGCTCCTTCGCGCTTGCGCTGCTGCTGGGCCTGCTGGCCGGTTGTGCTTCGCTGGCCGTGCCGGAGATCCGCCGCGACGCGCAGCCGATGGTGGCGCCGGGCGAGGTGGAGCGGGAATCACTCGACGACGCCGACGCCGGCCCGCGCGCGCAGGTGCGCCGTGGCACCCAGCAGACCATCAACCGCGCGGCGGCCGCGCAGCCGCTGCCCAACCTCGGCGCCACCAGCGGCGAAGCGACCTTCAACTTCGAGGGCGAGTCCGTGCACGCCGTGGTCAAGGCGGTGCTCGGCGACATGCTCGGCCAGAACTACGTGATCGCACCGGAAGTGCAGGGCACGGTGACGCTGGCGACGCCGCGCCCGGTCGGCGCCTCGCAGGCGCTGAGCCTGCTGGAGATGGTGCTGGGCTGGAACAACGCACGGATGATCTATGCCGACGGCCGCTATAACATCGTGCCAGCGGACACCGCGATGGCCACTGGCGCGGTCGCCCCGCGCACCGGCAGCGCGGCGGGCGCGCGCGGCTTCGAGGCGCGTACGGTGCAGCTGCAGTACATCTCCGCGACCGAGATGGAGAAGATCCTCGAGCCGTACGCGCGCCCGAATTCGATCGTCAACGTCGACAACGGCCGCAACGTGATCACCGTGGCCGGCACCCGCGCCGAGCTCGAGAACTACCTGCGCACGATCGAGATCTTCGACGTCGACTGGCTGGCCGGCATGTCGGTCGGCGTGTTCCCGCTCGAATCCGGCCGCGCCACCCAGGTGGTCGGCGACCTGGAAAAGGTGTTCGGCGAGGACAGCGGGTCGCCGGTGGCGGGGATGTTCCGCTTCCTGCCGCTGGATGGCGCCAACGCGGTGATGGTGATCACCTCGCAGCCGGCCTATCTCGACGAGATCCAGCGCTGGCTGGAGCGCATCGACACCGCCGGCGGCGAGTCGCGGCTGTTCTCCTATGAACTCAAGTACATCAAGGCGGCCGAGCTCGCCGAGCGGCTGGCGCAGGTGTTCGGGGCGTCGTCGGGTGGTTCCGGCGATACCGACGGCAGCGCCTCACTGATGCCGGGCACCACGCAGACCCGCATCGGCAGTCAGGACGACGCTCGTCGCGACGGCTCGTCGCTGACCGGCGGCAACGACCGCATCGGTGGCGGCGCCGGTACCGGCGGCGGCTTCCAGGGCGAGATGTCGCTCAACCCGGCCAGCCTGGGCAATACCAGCGTGATGCTGGAAGTCGAAGGGTCGCGCGTAGGCGTGTCGGCGGTCGACGAGACCAACACCCTGCTGGTGCGCGCGACGGCATCGGCGTGGAAGTCGATCCGCGAGGTGGTGGAACGCCTCGACGTGATGCCGATGCAGGTGCATATCGAAGCGCAGGTGGCCGAGGTACTGCTTACCGGCGACCTGCGCTACGGCGTGAACTGGTTCTTCGAGCGTGCGGTGACCGATGCCGGCCTGCCCAGCGCCGTGGGACGCACGACCTGGAGCGGCATCGCCGGCAATGTCAGTGGCACGACCCAGGGCGGCGTCGGCCCGGGGCTGGGCTGGACCTTCCTCGGCCGCAATGCCGCGGCGGTGCTGTCCGCACTCGACCAGGTCACCGACGTGCGCCTGCTGCAGACGCCGTCGGTGTTCGTGCGCAACAACGCCGAAGCCACGCTCAACGTCGGCAGCCGCATCCCGGTAGCCTCGGTCAGCGTCAACCCGGTGTTCGGCGGTGGCGACAACGCGATCAGCCAGGTGCAGTACATCGACACCGGCATCATCCTCACCGTGCGCCCGCGGGTGACCCGCGACGGCACCGTGTTCCTCGACATCGTGCAGGAGGTCAGCACGCCCGGTGACGAACCGGACCAGTACGGCAACGTGCGCATCAATACCCGGCGGATGAAGACCGAAGCGGCGGTGCAGGCCGGCGACACGGTGATGCTGGCCGGCCTGATCAGCGACCAGAACACCCGCGGTTCCACCGGCTTCCCCGGGCTGAGCCGGATCCCGGTGGTCGGCGGCCTGTTCGGCCAGCAGCGCATCGCCAGCGAGCGCAGCGAGGTGATCATCCTGCTGACGCCAACCATCGTGCGCGACCCGAACGAGGCGCGCCGCCTCACCGACGAATACGGCCGGCGCTTCCGTGCACTCGATCCGCTGCGCCAGCAGCAGGCGGACGAGGCTGCGCGGGCCGCCGACGGGGCCGAGTGAGCAGGGCGCGGGAGGGGGCCCGCCGATGAGCACGCTGCCGATCATCGTGCTGCCGCTGGGCAGCGACGACGATGCGCTCGATGCGTGCCTGGCCGCGCTTGACGCGGGTACCCCGGCGGGCACCCGCGTGTGGCTGGCCGACGATGCCTGCGCCGGTCCGCGCGGGCTGGCGATCGTGGAACGCTGGCTCGCCGGCACCGGCCTGCAGGCCGACTACAGCCGGCGCCAGCGCAGCATCGGCGAGGTCGCCCATCTCGACGAGGTGCTCGCCGCCTGTGGCGATGCCGATGTCGTCGTGCTTGCGCCGGATGCCATCCCCGCGCCCGGCTGGCTGGCGCAGCTGGTGGCCTGCTTCGCCCGCGACGCCGCGATCGCGACAGCAACGCCATGGTGCAACGCCGGCGAGACCGTGGCCTGGCCGCGCATCGGTGAGATCTGCGCGGTGCCACGCGACCTCGTCCGCCTGGGCGATGCATGTCTGGCGTTGCCGCCGCTGCACCCGGAGCTTCCCGCCGCGGTCGGCCACGCCGTGCTGCTGCGGGGCAGCGCGCGTCGTCGCGCCGGTGGCCTCGATGCGTCGAGCTATGCCTCCTGGTACGCGGCGCTGATCGACCTGTCGCTGCGGCTGGCGGGCCTGGGCTGGCGCAACGTGCTGTGCGAGACCGCCTTCGTCGCCCGCGGCGGCGAGGGCGGTGCGGCCGATGGCGACATGCCCGCGCTGGCCGCGCGCTGGCCCGACTGGCATGCGCGGCTGGCGGCCTTCCTGATGCGCGACCCGCTGGCGGGCTGCCGACAGGGCCTGCATGTCGCGCACGCCGCGCTGGAAGGTCCGCCGACCCAGCACGAGCTGTTCCAGAAGGAAATGGCCGCCAACGGCGGCCCACCTACGTCCCTCTCCCGTATCACGGGAGAGGGGGGGACCGCCTGCGAAGCAGGCGGTGGGGTGAGGGCGTACGCGGGGACGGCAATCTCGTTCGACCATCCGCGCCCGCCACCTTCCGGCCAGGTTGCGTCCAACGTCACCGCCGACCCGACCACGCCGCAGCCTCCCGCTCCCCGGACCCACTCCGCATGACGCACGACAGAGCTTCCACCACCGGCGGCATCGCCGCGGTGGTGGTCAGCTACAACAGCGCCTCCACCATCGACGACTGCCTGGCGCGCCTGCGTGCCGCCGACGGCGTCACCGAGATCCGTGTCGTCGACAACCACTCGCAGGATGCGACGGTCGCGCTGGTGCAGCGCCATGCCAGCGCGGATGCGCGCGTACGTTTCATCGCGAATCCGGACAACCCCGGGTTCTCGGTGGCCTGCAACCAGGGTGCCGATGCGAGCGAGGCGCCGTGGCTGGCCTTCGTCAATCCGGACTGCCTGCCCGAAGCCGATGCACTGGCGCGGCTGCGCGCGCATGCGGCCGCGCACGACGGTCCGGTGCTGCTGGGCGGCGACCTGGTCGACGAGGCGGGCGTGCGCGATGGCGCCGCGCGCCGGCGCGATCCCGATTTCGGCGCGATGCTGCGCTCGGCGGCGGCGCGGCAGCTCGACCTGCCGGTCGACGACGGCGTGGTGCTGCAGGACGTCGATGCGATCTCCGGCGCGCTGATGCTGATGCCACGCGCGCTGTTCCAGCACATCGGTGGTTTCGATACCGGGTACCGCCTGCATGCCGAGGATCTCGACCTCTGCCGGCGCGCACGCGAGGCCGGGGCCACGGTGCTGGTGGCCAATGACGTCCGCGTCGTCCACGTGCGCGGCGTGTCCAGCCGCTCGCGGCCGCTGTTCGTCGAATGGCACAAGCACCGCGGCCTGTGGCGCTATTTCCGCAGGTTCGAGGCGCCACGGCGCAGCATGCTGCAGCGTGGCGCGGTATGGGCGGCGATCTGGCTGCGGTTCCCGCTGGCGGTGTTCCGGCAGGCGCTTCGATAGCGGTACGCCCGCGCCGGGTCACGACAGCTGCGCCATACCGGAGCGGGGCGGAACGCACCGCCCCGTTCCCTTCGCCGGAAATGTCCTAGCCTGTCAGCCCTCCCGCGGGGGCCGCACATGCCCGTCATCCAGTCACTGCTCGACACCGACCTCTACAAGTTCACGATGATGCAGGCGGTGCTGCACCAGTACCCGGCCGCGCAGGCCGAGTACCGCTTCCGTTGCCGCACGCCCCGTATCGATCTCGCCCGCCATCTCGATGCCATCTCGGTGGAGATCGATGCGTTGTGCGCGCTGCGCCTGCATGCCGACGAACTGGACTACCTGCGCGGGCTGCGCTTCATCAAGCCGGACTTCGTCGACTTCCTCGGCCTGTTCCGCTTCGACCGCAAGTACGTCGACCTGCGCGCCTCGACGGACATTCCGGGCGGGATCGATCTGGTGATCACCGGGCCGTGGCTGCACACCCCTGTTCGAGGTGCCGCTGCTGGCGATCATCAACGAGGTGTATTTCCGCGACACCCACGGCGCGCCCGACGAGGCCGAGGGCCTGCGCCGGCTGCATGCCAAGGTCGAACGCATCAATGTAGCGGTCGGCTACGAGGACTGCCGCATCACCGATTTCGGCACGCGCAGGCGCTACTCGCGCGCGTGGCACGAGGCGCTGATACCGCATCTGGTGGACGGCCTGGGTGCGAAGTTCGCCGGCACCAGCAATGTCGACCTTGCGCGACGCCATGGCCTGGTGGCGCAGGGCACGATGGCGCACGAATGGCTGCAGGCCTTCCAGGCGCTCGGCCCGCGGCTGCGCGATTCGCAGGCCGCGGCATTCGACGCCTGGGCGCAGGAATACCGTGGCGACCTCGGCATCGCGCTGACCGACGTGATCGGCCTGGATGCCTTCCTGCGCGACTTCGATCTCTACTTCTGCAAGCTGTTCGACGGCATGCGCCACGATTCCGGCGACCCGGTGGAATGGGGTGAGCGCCTGATCGCGCACCTGCAGGCGCACCGCATCGACCCGCGCACCCGGACCCTCGTCTTCAGCGATGGCCTCGACATCGAACGCGTGATGCAGCTGTACGCGCATTTCCACGGCCGCTGCCGGATGTCGTTCGGCGTCGGCACCAACCTCACCAACGACCTCGGCCCGACACCGCTGTCGATCGTGATCAAGATGGTCCGCTGCAACGGCCAGCCGGTGGCCAAGCTCAGCGATTCGCCAGGCAAGACGATGTGCGACGACCCCGGCTACCTGGCCTATCTGCGGCAGGTGTTCGACGTGCCGGCGCCGGCGGTGGCGTCGTGATCCGCCCGATCGTGCGCATGGGCGATCCGGTGCTGGTCCGGCCCGCCGCGCCGGTGACCGCATTCGACGCCACGTTGCAGACGCTCGTGGCGGACATGTGGGAAACGATGGCACAGGCCGGCGGTGTCGGACTGGCCGCACCGCAGGTGGGCATCGGACTGCAGGTGATGGTGTTCGGCTTCGACCAGGCGGAACGCTATCCCGATGCACCGCCGGTGCCGCGCACGGTGCTGGTCAACCCTGTGATCGAGCCGGTGGGCGATGCGCGCGAAGGCGGCTGGGAAGGCTGCCTGTCGATCCCCGGCCTGCGCGGCTGGGTGCCACGCTGGCAGCGGATCCGCTGGCGCGGCCACGACGTCGACGGACAAGCGATGGAAGGCGAGGCGGCAGGGTTCCACGCGCGGGTGATCCAGCACGAGTACGACCACCTGCACGGCGTGCTGTATCCGATGCGGATCGAGGACTTCAGCCGTTTCGGGTTCGCCGACGTGCTGTTTCCGCAACGCGAGGCGGGTGCGACCCGTTGAACCGGGTCAGCGCGCGGCGTTGAGGGTGTCGCGCAGGCTGCGCGCGGCGCTGGCGGCGGCGTCGGCGTAGTCGTCGCCCGGTGACGCATAGAGGATCGCGCGCGACGAGCTGACCAGCAGGCCGGTGCCGTCGGCGCTCTTCGCATTGCGCACCACCGCTTCGGCATCGCCGCCCTGGGCGCCGACGCCGGGCACCAGCAGCGGCATGTCGCCGACGATGGCGCGGACCTCGGCCAGCTGCGCCGGCCACGTCGCGCCAACCACCAGCGCGCAGTTGCCATGCGTGTTCCAGTCGCGGGCGATCGTTTCCGCCACGTGCTGGTACAGCGGACGGCCGCCCCCGCCGTCATCCGGCACGATGAGATCCTGCAGGTCGCCGGCGCCCGGGTTGGAGGTGCGGCAGAGGATCACCACCCCGCGGTCGGCATGGTCGAGGAACGGCTGCACGGAATCGCGGCCGAGGTATGGATTCACCGTCACCGCATCGGCGCGGTAACGCCCGAACGCTTCGACCGCGTAACGCTGCGCGGTGCTGCCGATATCGCCGCGCTTGGCGTCGAGGATCACCGGCACGCCGGGGTGCGCGGCATGCAGGTGCGCGATCAGCCGTTCCAGCGCGTCCTCCGCACCGAGCGCGGCGAAGTGCGCGATCTGCGGTTTGAACGCGCAGGCGAACTCCGCCGTGGCATCGGCGATGTCGCGGCAGAACGCGAACACCGCGTCGGGATCATCGGCGAACTTCTGCGGGAACTTCGCCGGTTCGGGGTCGAGGCCGACGCAGACCAGGGTGTCGGCGGCACTCCAGCGTGCGCGCAATGCCTGCATGAATCCCATCAACGGTTCCCCTCGAACTGTGTTGGCTGCGGATTGCGGATGAGCCGCGTCGCCGGTTCCCGTCGTCACCCCCGCGAAGGCGGGGGTCCATGGACGTCAGCGGACGCGATCCGGGTATGGAACACCACCACGTCCATGGATGACCAGCCATCCGGCTGTTGAGAGCCCCGGGATGAGCACTCGGAGATCACGGACTGACAAACGCGCCCGCGCGCAACGCGGGCGCGTCAGACCGTCACTTCAGTGCCTTGAACCTCAGGCGCTTGGGGCCGGCGTCGTCGCCCATGCGGCGGCGCTTGTCTTCCTCGTATTCGCGGTAGTTGCCCTGGAAGAACTCCACGTGGCTGTTGCCTTCGAAGGCGAGGATGTGGGTCGCGATGCGGTCCAGGAACCAGCGGTCATGCGAAATCACGAAGGTGTTGCCCGGGAACTCCAGCAGCGCGTCTTCGAGCGCGCGCAGGGTCTCGATGTCGAGGTCGTTGGACGGTTCGTCGAGCAGCAGCACGTTGCCGCCCTGCAGCAGGGTCTTGGCCATGTGCAGGCGGCCGCGCTCACCACCCGACAGCGTGCCGACCATTTTCTGCTGGTCCTGGCCCTTGAAGTTGAAGCGGCCGATGTAGGCGCGCGACTGGATCTCGATGCCGTTGATGTTGAGGATGTCGAGGCCGCCGGACACTTCCTGGAACACGTTGTGGTTGCCGGTCAGCGCGTCGCGGCTCTGGTCGACATAGGCCAGCTTCACCGTCGGGCCGATGTCGATCGAACCCGAGTCCGGCGTTTCCTGCCCGGTGATCATCTTGAACAGCGTCGACTTGCCGGCGCCGTTGGGACCGATGATGCCGACGATGGCGCCGGCCGGCACCATGAAGCTCAGGTCGTCGATCAGCAGGCGGTCGCCGAACTTCTTCGAGACGTTCTTGAACTCGATGACCTTGTTGCCCAGGCGCTCGCCCGGCGGAATGAAGATCTCGTTGGTCTCGTTGCGCTTCTGGTAATCGACCGACTGCAGCTCGTCGATGCGCGCCAGGCGCGCCTTGCCCTTGGAACGGCCGCCCTTGGCGTTCTGCCGCGCCCACTCGAGCTCCTTCTGGATCGCCTTCTGGCGCGCCTTTTCCTGGTTGTCTTCCTGCTTGAGCCGGTCCTCCTTCTGCACCAGCCACTCGGTGTAGTTGCCCTTCCACGGGATGCCGCGGCCGCGGTCGAGCTCGAGGATCCACTCGGCGGCGTTGTCGAGGAAGTAGCGGTCATGCGTGACCGCCACCACGGTGCCGGTGTAGCGGGCGAGGAACTGCTCCAGCCACTCGACCGACTCGGCGTCGAGGTGGTTGGTGGGCTCGTCGAGCAGCAGCATGTCGGGCTTCTGCAGCAGCAGGCGGCACAGCGCCACGCGGCGCTTCTCGCCACCCGACAGCTTGCCGATCACCGCATCCCACGGCGGCAGGCGCAGCGCGTCGGCGGCCACTTCCAGCTGGTTCTCCAGCGTGTGCGCGTCGCCGGCGGCGAGGATCGCCTCCAGGCGCTCCTGCTCCTTGGCCAGGGCGTCGAAATCGGCGCCTTCCTCGGCATAGGCGTCGTAGATCCTGTCCAGCGCGGCCTGCGCCTGCAGCACTTCGCCCACGCCTTCCTCGACCGCCTGGCGCACGGTGTGCTCGGGGTTGAGCTCCGGCTCCTGGGCGAGATAGCCGACCTTGGTGCCGGGCTGCGGGCGCGCCTCGCCTTCGAAGTCCTGGTCGACGCCGGCCATGATCCGCAACACCGTCGACTTGCCGGAACCGTTGAGGCCGAGCAGGCCGATCTTGGCGCCCGGGAAGAACGACAGCGAGATGTCCTTGATGATCTGCCGCTTGGGCGGAACCACCTTGGACACGCGGTTCATGGTGTAGATGTATTGCGAGGACATGCAGGCTCCGTACGCGGACGGCGGCGCCAGCCGGGGGCTGCGCCGCGAAGGGAATTCGGGAATGGGACATTATAGCGTCCGGGCGCGGGCGGGCCCCCGGCACCGGGTTTGCCGGTTCAGCTGGAGCGCCGCCGGCAGGCGGATGCGGGTTGCGCCCCGGCGCTGGTCGCCGGCCCGGCGCGGGCCCGCAGGGCTACAATCGGGGGCACGACCGCTGCCTGTGGAGTCACGATGTTCCCCCGCGATGCACGTATCGAAACCTACGATCCCGAGCTGGCCCGCGCGATTGCCGACGAGGCCCGCCGCCAGGAGGACCACGTCGAGCTGATCGCGTCGGAGAACTACGCGAGCCCGCGGGTGATGGAGGCGCAGGGCAGCCAGCTGACCAACAAGTACGCCGAGGGCTATCCGGGCAAGCGCTATTACGGCGGTTGCGAGTACGTCGACGTCGCCGAGCAGCTGGCGATCGACCGGGTGAAGCAGCTGTTCGGGGCCGGCTCCACGGAAGGGATGTACGCGAACGTGCAGCCGCATTCGGGCTCGCAGGCCAACCAGGCGGTGTACCTGGCGCTGCTGCAGCCGGGCGACACCATCCTCGGCATGTCGCTGGCGCATGGCGGCCACCTCACCCACGGCGCCAAGGTCAACATCAGCGGCAAGCTGTTCAACGCCGTGCAGTACGGCGTCAACGACCAGGGCCTGATCGATTACGACGAGGTCGAGCGCCTTGCGGTCGAGCACAAGCCGAAGATGGTGATCGCAGGTTTCTCGGCCTACTCGCAGGTCATCGACTGGGCGCGCTTCCGCGCCATCGCCGACAAGGTGGGTGCCTACCTCTTCGTCGACATGGCGCACGTCGCCGGCCTGGTGGCCGCGGGTGTGTACCCGAACCCGGTGCCGCACGCGCACGTGGTCACCTCGACCACGCACAAGACACTGCGCGGCCCGCGCGGCGGCATCATCGTTGCCAGCCGCGATGCGATGGGCGAGGGCGCCGACGACATCGTCAAGAAGCTGCAGTCGATCGTGTTCCCCGGTATCCAGGGTGGCCCGCTGATGCATGTCATCGCGGCCAAGGCCGTGGCCTTCAAGGAAGCGCTGGAGCCCGAGTTCAAGGCCTACCAGCAGCAGGTGGTGAAGAACGCGCAGGCGATGGCGAAGGTGATCATCGAGCGCGGCTACAAGATCGTGTCCGGCAGCACGTTCAACCACCTGATGCTGGTCGACATGATCGGCAAGGGCGTGACCGGCAAGGCCGCCGAGGAAGCGCTGGGCCGCGCCCACATCACCGTCAACAAGAACGCGGTGCCGAACGATCCGCAGAAGCCCTTCGTGACCTCGGGCCTGCGCATCGGCACGCCTGCGGTGACCACCCGCGGCTATACCGAGGCCGATTGCGCGGATCTCGCCGGCTGGATGTGCGACGTGCTCGACGCGCCGGCCGACGAGGCGGTGATCGAGCGCGTGCGCGCGCTGGTGACGGAGCAGTGCCGGAAGTACCCGGTCTATGGCTGAGCGCGCCACCTGCGTGCTGACTGACGCGCCAGTGCGCGCGTCCGCCTGATGCATTGCCCGTTCTGCCAGCACACGGACACCCGCGTGATCGACTCGCGCGTGTCCGAGGACGGCGCGACGATCCGTCGCCGCCGCGAGTGCGAGGCCTGCGGCCAGCGCTGCTCGACGCTGGAGACCATCGAGCTCAAGTTGCCGGTGATCATCAAGTCCGATGGCCGGCGCGAACAGTTCGACGCCAGGAAGCTGCGCATCGGCTTCGACCGTGCGTTGCAGAAGCGGCCGGTGTCGGAGGAGCGGATCGAGGCCGCGGTACGCGCGGTGGTGCATGCGGTGCGCATGAGCGGCGAACGCGAGCTGCCGTCGATCCAGGTCGGCGGCTTCGTGATGGACGAACTGCGCACGCTCGACCACGTCGGCTACGTGCGCTTCGCGTCGGTCTACCGCTCGTTCCAGGACGTCGCCGATTTCCGCGAGGAACTCGACCGTCTCGAACGCGAACAGCCGGCGGAGGCGCAACTGCCGCTGTTGGCCGGCGACGTGGTGGCCTTCGACAAGGGCGGCAAGGGCAAGGGCCGCAAGCGGTGAGGCGCGGCGCGGCGGTCGCCGATGGCGCGGTACCGGGACTGGTGAAGGCCCTCGTGGCCTCGCTGCCCGGCGCGCTGCTGCCGTGGCTGCTGGACCGCACGCTGGTGCCGGTGTTCCTGCAGGCCGATGTCGGCGTGCCGGCGCTGACCGCGGCCTGGGCGCAGATGTACCCGCTGGCCTTCGCCTGGCCGCTGCTGGTGGCGGGGATCTGGTGGCTGCTGCGCCGGCATCCGCTGCGCGATCGCCTGGCCGCCGGCATCGCCTGGGCCGGGTCGGTATCGATCGATGCCGTCAGCATCCTCGCGGTGTTCCTGCTGGTGCTGGCGGTGCCGGCCTCGATCGCCTGAGCCGCGTGTGCGGGCCGCGCTGGCTCGCCGATGCTTTCCTGGAGTGATGTGATGACCACCCCTGCGTTCACCGCAATCGACCACGCGATGATGGCGCGCGCGCTGCGCCTGGCCGAACGCGGCGCCTACACGACCCGGCCCAACCCGATGGTCGGTTGCGTGGTGGCGCATGGCGACGACGTGGTGGGCGAAGGCTTCCATGTCCGCCGCGGCGGGCCGCACGCCGAGGTCGTTGCGTTGGCCGCCGCCGGTGACCGCGCACGTGGCGCCACCGCATACGTGACGCTCGAGCCCTGCGCGCATACCGGCAGCACTCCGCCGTGCGTGGACGCGCTGCTCGCTGCTGGTGTGTCGAGAGTCGTCGCGGCGATGCGCGATCCGTTTCCGCAGGTCGACGGTCGCGGCTTCGGGCGCCTGGCGGCTGCCGGCGTGGACGTCGCATCGGGCCTGCTGGAGGCGCAGGCGCGCCAGCTCAACCGCGGCTTCCTGTCGCGCGTCGAGCGTGGGCGCCCGTGGGTCCGGGTGAAGCTCGCCATGAGCCTGGACGGGCGCACCGCAGCGGCCGATGGCGATTCGAAGTGGATCAGTGGCGAGGCCTCGCGCGCCGACGTGCATCGCTGGCGTGCGCGTGCCGGTGCGATCCTCACCGCCAGCGGCACCGTGCTTGCCGACGATCCGGCGCTGACCGTGCGCTTCGACGACGACACGCCCTTCGTGCCGCCATTGCGGGTGGTGCTCGATGCGGGGCTCGCCACCACCCACCGGGGCCGCGTCCGCGAAGGCGATGCGCCGACGCTCTACCTGCACGCGCCCGATGCGCGCCCGCCACGTGACCTCGATATCGCACGCAGGGCGGTGGCGGTGCAGGACGGCCGCCTTGACCTGCATGCGGTGATGGCGACCCTCGGCGAACTGCAGATCAACGAGGTGCATGTGGAAGCCGGTGCCTCGTTGTGCGGTGGCCTGCTCAAGGCCGGGCTGGTCGACGAGATCGTGCTGTATGTCGCGCCGGTACTGCTCGGCGAGGAGGCACGTCCGCTGTTCGACGGACTGGACCTGCACACCATGGGGGAACGCATCGGGCTGGAAACACTCGAGACCCGCCAGGTCGGCACCGACCTGCGGCTGATCCTGCGCCCACATTTACCCGGCAAGGCCTGACCCGCTGCCGGCAGGACACTGCGTCTGCCGTGGCCGCGAGGGCCCCGTCGGGGCCCGATGCTAGAATCCTGCGTCGCCGGCGATGCCGGCACTCCCACAACCAGGCGTCTTCAGGGCGGGGTGCGATTCCCCACCGGCGGTAGGTGCCAGCAACGGCACGAGCCCGCGAGCGCTCCGGCGGCGACAGCTGCTGGAGGTCAGCAGATCCGGTCCGATGCCGGAGCCGACGGTCACAGTCCGGATGAAAGAAGACGGGTTTTCGCGGCGTGCAGCCGCGCGTCCGTCGTGTCCGCAGACGTCTTTCGCCGAGCGGAAGACAACAGCATGTTCACTGGAATCATTACTGGCGTCGGCCGGATCGCCACCCGCGAATCGCGCGGCGGCGACCTGCGCCTGGCCATCGCCACCGGCAGCCTGCCGTTCGAGGCGCCCCAGCTGGGCGAGAGCATCGCGGTCAACGGCGTGTGCCTGACCGTGGTCGCGTTCGATGCCGCCAGCTTCCAGGCCGATGTCTCCACCGAAACCCTGGGCCTGACCACGCTGGGCAGCCTGCCCGATGGCGCGCCGGTCAACCTCGAGCGTGCGCTGCGCGCCAGCGACCGTCTCGGCGGGCACCTGGTCAGTGGCCATGTCGATGGACTGGGGCGGGTGGCGTCGATCACCGATGACGCACGCGCCCAGCGCTGGCGCTTCGCAGCACCGCCGGCGCTGCTGCGTTACATCGCGAAGAAGGGCTCGATCTGCGTCGACGGCGTGAGCCTGACGGTCAACGCCGTCGATGCGGACGGCTTCGAGGTGGCACTGGTGCCGCATACCGTCGCCAATACCGCGTTCGCCGCCACCGGCGTCGGTGCTGCAGTGAACCTCGAGGTCGACCTCGTCGCGCGTTACGTCGAGCGGCTGCTGGCCGACCGCGATACCGCTCCCTCCGCTTCCTGACGAGCCGCCATGTCCTTCGCACCCATCCCCGAACTGATCGAAGAAATCCGCGCCGGCCGCATGGTCGTCATCGTCGACGACGAGGACCGCGAGAACGAGGGCGACCTCGTCATGGCCGCCGAGCTGGTCAAGGCCTCCGACATCAACTTCATGGTCACCCACGGCCGCGGCCTGGTGTGCCTGTCGATCTCGCAGCCGCGCAGCCGCCAGCTGGGCCTCGAGCCGATGGTCCAGTCCAACACCGCACAGTTCGCGACCAATTTCACCGTCAGCATCGAGGCCGCCGAGGGTGTCACCACCGGCATTTCCGCCGCTGACCGCGCGCACACCATCCGCACCGCGGTGCGGCCGGACGCCAAGCCCAGCGACCTCAGCCGGCCCGGCCACATCTTCCCGCTGATCGCCCAGCCCGGCGGCGTGCTCACCCGCGCCGGCCATACCGAGGCCACCGCCGACCTTGCCGAGCTCGCGGGCCTCGAGCCTGCCGGCGTGCTGGTGGAGATCCTCAACGCCGACGGCACCATGGCGCGGCGGCCTGAACTCGAGGTGTTCGCCCGCGAGCACGGGCTTAAGATCGGTTCGATCGCGGACCTGATCGCCTACCGCCTCGCCACCGAGCACACGGTCGAGCGTGTCGACGAGCGCGAGGTGGAGACCGATGCCGGAGCGTTCCGGCTGGTGACCTATCGCGACCGCATCGCCCACGAGCTGCACTTCGCGCTGGTGCGCGGTACGCCATCGGCGGAGCGTCCGGCGCTGGTGCGCGTGCACGTGGAAAACCCGCTGTCGGACCTGCTGCGCTGGCGCCGCGAGGATTTCGGCGTCTCCAGCACCGACGCGCTGCGTGCGATCGCCGATGCCGGCGAGGGCGTGCTGGTGGTGCTGTCGTCGCCGCGCGATTCCGGGGCGCTGCTGTCGCGCGTGCGCTCGCAGCCGGAGGTGGCGCCGGCGGGCAAGGAGAAGGACGTCGGCCAGTGGCGCCGCAATGGCGCCGGCGCGCAGATCCTCGCCGACCTCGGCCTGCGCCGGCTGCGCGTGCTGGGCACGCCGCGGCGGCAGGTCGGGCTGTCCGGGTTCGGACTGGAGGTGGTGGAAACCGTCGAGCCGGGCGCGCTGTCCACCGGTGCCGTGACCCCCGCGGGTTAAACTGCCCGCCTTCCCCGGAGTCATCCCCGCATGAGCCATTACGAGGGCGACCTGCGCCCCGCACAGGGCGCGCGTTTCGCCATCATCGCCAGCCGCTGGAACCCGCGCATCACCGACACCCTGGTGGCCGGCGCGCGCAAGGTGTTCGCCGACAACGGCGTGCCCGAAGACGCGGTCGACGTGATCCGCGTGCCCGGCGCCTGGGAGATCCCGGTTGCCGCCGCGCGTGTCGCGTCGATGCGCAGCCACGTGGCGCTGCTGGCGCTGGGTTGCGTGATCCGCGGCGATACCCGCCATTTCGAGCATGTCGCCGACTACTGCGCGGAAGCGCTGATGCAGCTGCAACTGGAGTTCGGCGTGCCGGTGACCAACGGCGTGCTGGCGGTGGACGATGCCGAGGATGCCGAGCGCCGCGCCGGTGGCAGCCATGGCAACAAGGGCGAGGAGTGCGCGCTGGTGGCGATCGAGATGAGTGACCTGATGGAGAAGCTGCCATGAGCCGCCCCCAGCGTTCCGGCGTCGACCCGGTGCTGCGCACGCGCGCGCGCCGTCGCGCCCTGCAGGCGGTGTACGCCTGGCAGGTGAGTGGCGGCGAGGCGACCGCGGTGATCGCGCAGTTCGCCCACGAACAGGCCAACGAAGTGGCCGACCTCGAGTACTTCGAGGACCTGGTGCGTGGCGTCATCACCCACCGGCGCACGCTCGACGAAGGCCTGGCGCCGTTCCTCGACCGCGGCATCGAGGAGGTCGACCAGATCGAGCGCGCGATGCTGCGCATCGCCGGCTATGAGCTGCAGCACCGCATCGACGTGCCCTACCGGGTGGTGATCGACGAGGCGCTGAAGACGGTCAAGCGTTTCGGTTCCGAGCACGGCCATACCTACGTCAACGGCGTGCTGGATCGTGCCGCCGCCGAGTGGCGCGCGACCGAGGCGCAGGCCCCGCGCGGCTGAGCCGCAGCGGCGATGCGATGACCGCCTGCGTCCGCATCTGCGCCATGGCAGCAGCCATGGCATGAGCGCCGAGTTCGACCTGATCGCGCGTATCCGCGCACGTGCCGGCGGCCGCGCCGATGTGGTGCTCGGCATCGGCGACGATGCCGCGGTGTTGCAGCCGCCACCCGGCCACCAGCTGGTGGTGTGCACCGACACACTCAACGCCGGCGTGCATTTTCCCGACGACACCGCACCCGCCGACATCGGCTGGAAGGCGCTGGCGGTGAACCTGTCCGACCTCGCGGCGATGGGCGCGGTGCCGGCGTGGTGCACGCTGTCGCTCTCGCTGCCGGATGCCAACGCCGCGCGTGCCGATGCCTTGCTCGACGGCCTGCTGGAACTGGCGACGCTGCATGGCGTGGTGCTGGTCGGGGGCGATACCACCCGCGGGCCGCTGTCGCTGTGCGTGACCGCGATCGGCCACGTCGCACCCGGGCATGCGTTGCGACGCGATGGCGCAGGGGCCGGCGACGATCTCTGGGTGAGCGGCACGCTTGGCGATGCGGCGGCCGCGCTGCGCGGCTGGTCGCAGGGCGACGCGGTGCCGGCGGCGTTGCGCGCGCGGCTGGACCGGCCAACGCCACGTGTCGCCCTGGGTGCCGCGTTGTCGGGGCTCGCCAGCGCCGCGATCGATGTGTCCGATGGCCTGCTGGCCGATCTCGGCCATGTGCTCGAGGCCAGTGGCATCGGTGCCGAAGTGGATGTGGACGCACTGCCGGCATCGGCCGCATTGCCTGATGCCTGCCCCGGGCTCGAGCTGCGCCGCGCGTTGCAGGCCAGCGGCGGCGACGACTACGAACTCTGTTTCACCGCGCCGCCTGCGCTGCGCGAGGCAGTGCAGGCCGCGGCGCAGGGCGTCGGGACCATGGTCACGCGGATCGGCCGGATGGTGGCCGATCGGGGACTGCAATGCCGCACCGCGGGCGGCGAGCAATGGGAAAGCGCACGCGCCGGCTACGAGCATTTCGCCGGCTAGAACCGACGTCAGCGGTTCGTTCCCCGGGCGTTCCTGTCGACATCCATCGGGCGGCGCTCAACCTGGCGCACAGGTGCAATGTTCGCTGCGCGCGATGGAGAGCGTTGTCGGCTCAGCTGAGGTCGATCGCGCGCGTCATCCGCGCCAGTGCTTTTTCCAGCAACGGGCGTGGCATCGCGAAGTTCATCCGCACGAAGCCTTCGCCACCCCGGCCGCAGTCGGCGCCATCGGTCAGTGCCACGCCGGCCGCCCGGAAGGGTGGCGCGTGTGGGCCCGGACCCAGGGCGCGACAGTCGAGCCACGCGAGATAGGTGCCTTCGGGTTCGCGACAGGCGATGCCGGGCATGCGTTCGCGTACGCGCTGCCCCAGCAGTGCCCGGTTGCCGGCGATGTAGGCGAGCGCTTCGGACAGCCACGCGCCGCCGTCGCGGTAGGCCACCGTATTGGCGATGACCCCGAGCGTCGACGTGGCATGGCCGCCGAATGGCTCCATCGCCCGCCAGCGCGCCTGGTCATCGTGGTTGGTGAGGATCAGCTGCGCGCATTTCAGCCCGGCCAGGTTCCAGCCCTTGGAGGCCGATGTCGCGGTGATCGCCTGTGCCGCCGCCTGCGCGCCCAGCGATGCATACGGCACATGCCGATGTGGCGCGAATACCAGCGGGGCATGGATCTCGTCGCTGAACACCCGCGCGTCGTGGTGGGCGACGATCGCCGACAGACGCACCAGCTCGTCGCGCGTGTACACGCGCCCCAGCGGGTTGTGCGGGTTGCACAGGATCAGCAGCTTCCCACCCTGCGCGAACGCGTCGTCGAGTCCGTCCTCGTCGAAGCGCCAGTTGCCGTTCATGTCCAGCATCGGCACTTCGATCACGCGATGTCCGAGCAGCCGCAGCAGCGGCAGGAACGGCATGTAATTCGGCGTCGGCAGCACGACCGCCGCACCGGCCGGAAGCAGGTGCTGGAGCGCGAGTTCCAGGCCGGTGAGTACGTCGGGCAAGGGATGGATATGTGCAGGATCCACCGCCCAGTCGTACTGCCCGGCGTGCCATCCGGCGCAGGCTTCGGCCAGCGCGTCGGTCAGCGGTGTCGACAGGTACCCGATGCGGCCGTCGGCAATCGCCGCATGCAACGCGTCATCGATCGGCGGCGCGATGCCGAAGTCCATCTCGGCGACGAATGCGCCGATGCAGTCGGGAAACGCGTTCCACTTGAGTCCGCCCGAGGCACGCAACTGGTCGTGGGTAAGGGCGTCGATGCGGGTGGCGAAGTCCACGGTGGTCCTCGGTGCTGCGGGCATTGCAGTCTAGGACGTGAGCCGACTGGCGGACTCCGCCCCGGTGGCACCTGTGGGTGCCGCGCCCGGCCGATCGAACGCTTGCGGATGACTCGTCAGCTGAAAGCCCATTGGTGGGCCGACTGTGCCGCTTCGTTGTGATGCGCGCTGCCCGTCGCGCGCACCGGGGGGTGTGCTCCCCCGGCCGGAGTCCGCGTCCAGCTATCACGGCCGGCCGCCGGCCATCCATGGCCGGCTGTCCGCACACCCCCCCGGTGCACGCGACGGGCTCAGGCGTTCGTCTGCTTCGGTATGGAAGAGGGGGCGCGTTTGCAGCCGAAGTCGCCTGCCATCACGTCCGGTCGTTCTTTGCCGTTGACCTTCGCCCCGACGCGACGACAACTCGGGGGCCCGCCGCGGCCAGCGGGGGATGTCCAGAGCCGGCCATGGATGGCCGGCGGCCGGATGTGGTAGCAGGACGCGGAGATATCCGGCTGGGCATCCCCCGCTGGCCGCGGTGGGCTGCCCGGACATCCCACCCGAAGGCCCGGGCCAGGGCCAAGCGAGCACAGCCGGGTGACTTGCCCGGCGCAAGGGCACCGGCCTCGCCAAGAACGCGACCTAGCGGCGCGGCACGCTGCAACAGAACCGCGTCAATGCGTTGCACGGGCATCCCAGACGCACCTGCCGCTTCTACGCCTTGCGCGGAAACCGGTAGATCACGCTGCCGACGAGGATGGCCACGCCCACGGCCAGCAGGTTGGTGGTGCTGGCGCCGAGCAGCAGCGCCACGCCCAGCAGCAATGCCGCCAGCGGGATCAGCGGGCCGCCCGGCAGCCGCAGGGTGTCGGGCAGGTCGCCATGCCGGCGTCGCAACACCAGCACGCTGGCGGCGGTGGAGATGTAGGCCAGCAGCCGCGTGACCATCGACAGCAAGGCCAGCTGCACGAACGAGCCCGACAGCGCCAGCGCCAGCGCGAGCACGCATTGCACGGTGATCGCCGCCATCGGCGTGCGGAAGCGCGGATGCACGCGCGCCAGCGCCGCCGGGCCGTAACCGTCGGCGGCGAGCGCATGCAGGAAGCGCGGGCCCAGCAGCATGGTGTTGTTGTTGGTGCCGAGGATCGACAGCGCAGCCCCGACCGTCAGCACCAGCGCCAGGCCTTCGCCACCGAACGCGGACGCCGCGTCGGCCAGCGGCGTCGAGGAACCCGCGATGCCGGGAAGCGTGCCCTGCGCCACCAGCTGCACCGCGGCGTACAGCAGCGTCACCAGCGCGATCATCGTCACGAGTGCAAACGGCACGTTGCGCTGCGGATTGCGGTATTCGCCGGCCGCGGTCGGCAGGTTCTCGAAACCGGCATAGGCGAACAGCAGCAGCAACGCCGCCTGTGCGGCCCCGTCGCCGGACAGCGACACCGGCGGCCCACCTGCGGCCAGCCCCCAGTCGACGTGGAACAGGCCGATGAACACGAACAGCAGCAACGGCAGCAGCTTGCCCACCAGAAGCACCATCGCCGCGCGCGCGGCCCAGCGCACGCCGGCAATGTTGATCGCGGTCAGCAGCAACAGCGAACCGGCGATCACCAGCACGCGACCGCTGCCGTCGCCGGCTGCAGGCCAGAACCGCGCGACCGCATCGGCGAGACCGTTGGACAGCGACGCGGCCACGCTGATCCGCGTCAGCCAGATCGTCCAGCCGACCTGGAAGCCCACGAACGGTCCGAATGCCTCGCGGGCATAGAGGTAACTGCCGCCGGGTTGCTCGAAGTAGCTCGCCGCCTTGGCGTAGCACAACACCAGCAGCGCGACCGTCAGCCCGGCCAGCAGCACCGCCCACACGCTGAAGGGTCCCAGCAACCCGAACGCGATCGCCGGCAGCAGGTAGATGCCGCTGCCGACCACGTCGTTGATCGACAGGCCGACGATCTGCCAGCGCCCGACCGCGCGCAGCAGGCCGGCCTGGACCGGCATCCGCGCGGTGGATGGATCGGATGGACTCAAGGCGCGCTCCCCCGGGGCGTGAGCGCCCGATGGTAACCGTGGCCTTGCCGGCAACGGCAAGCGCGCGGTGCTCCGATGCAAAGCCGGGGGCGTCAGTCGTCGGCGCGGAACGCGTCGCGGATCCACTGCAACCGCGGCGGCTCGCCGCTGGCCTCGACCACGTCGAAACGGCAGGGTGCATCGGCCCAGCGCGGATGGCGGGAGAGAAACACATGCGCTGCGCGCACCAGCCGCAAGCGCTTGCGTGCATCGATCGACTCCGCACCGCCGCCGTGGCCTGCACTGCGGCGGTAACGGACTTCGACGAATACCAGCGTGCCGCCGTCGCGCATCACCAGGTCGAGTTCGCCGACCCTGTAACCGGCATTGCGTGCGACATCCTGCAGCCCGTGCGCGCGCAACAGTGCCTGCGCGAGCAGCTCGACGGCGTCGCCACGAGTCCGGCTCACGGGCGGCGCCGGCGTGGCATCGGAACGGTCATCGGTTTCATCGGCATCCCTGCCAGGTGGCGCGCGCATCCTGCGCGCGGTGGGTGCGATCAGCGGTCGGCGATCGGCACCACGTGGCCGCCGGTGAAGGTGGCCCACGACGGCGTGCGCACGATATTGCCCTCGCCATCGATGCGCAGCAGCCCGGTGGCACCGCGCAGTTCGGCTTCGCTGCCGGTCACCAGGCGCTCCATGAAGGCGGTCAGCAGCCAGGCGTCGTAGCCGAACGCGAACAGCCGCGCCGCCGGGCCGCGCGCGGTCGGCAGCGACGACGCCACGGTCGAGGCCATCGGCAACCCGGCCACGCCAGCAGCCGCCCAGCGCTCGGTCGGGAACACGATGCCGTCGAGCACCGAATCCTGGTCGGCGCGTCCGCTTGAATACAGCTGCGAGGTGCCGATGCGCGGCCGCGTGGCGAAACCTGCGGCCACCAGTTGCGGCGCGATCGCGCGTGCCTGCGCCACGCGCAGGGCGAGGAACACCGCCTGCGCGCCATCCTCCTTCAGCATCGCGTTGCGCATCGCTTCGGTCATGTCGGCCGGGGTTTCGCCGGTGACCACCAGCATGTCGCTGACCGTGCCACCACCAGCCTCGAGGCGCTGGCGGAAGGCGTCGACGCTGCGGCGCGCATTGTCGTCGCCGCCGTTGAGCACCAGCACCTGGCGCACGTTGCGCGCCAGCAGGTAGTCGGCCGCCGCGACGCCGTCGTCTTCCGGCGCCAGCGCGAAGCTGAAGGATCCCGCAGGCGCGCCATCGCCCGCGCGGTTGAGCGCGAGTACCGGGACCTGCAGGCGGTCGGGGCGGGCGAGCAGGGCGGCGACCTCGTCCTGCCCCAGCGGCCCGAGCACATAGTCCGCGCCTTCGGCCACGGCACGCTCGTACGCGGCACCGGCGCCGCCGGCGGCGGTGTCGTAGAAGACGATTTCAGGCCGCGCGCGGCGCTCGCCGTAATAGCCGGCCAGCAGGCCGTCGCGCACCGGTGCCGCGGCGGTGGCGAGGCCACCCGACAGCGGCAGCAGCACGCCCAGCCGCGTCGGCGGGCGGTAGCCGTCGTGGCCGGCCGGCGGCCGATTGCCGGCGTGCACCGCCCACAACGCGCCGAGGTCGAACGGGCGCGGCAGCGGCAGGCCACGCGCCTGCAGCACGCGCCCGGCGTGCGCGTACATCGGATCGCCATGCGGCAGCGCGGCGGCGAAATCGGTCAACGCCTGGTCGGGCACCGTCGACAGCAGCTGCTCGATCTCCTGCGTGGCCTGCGCGCGTTCCGGCCCACGCAGGGTGGGGTAGCGCTGCGCCAGTTCGTTGGCGACAACGAGGTTCGGATCGGTCGGCGCGCGCGGCGGCGCCATCGGCGCGTACGTCACCGAGGCGCAGCCGGCCAGCAGCAGCGCGGCCATCAGCAGAAGCGTGCGGGAAATGCGTCTTGCCTGGTTGCGCATGAAGACCGGTCCGGAAGGGAGAAACGGCTAGGATTCTACCGACCCTGCGCGTGGAGACACGATTGACTGCTTCCCCTGACGCCCACGGCGTGCTGCATGTCGTGGCCACGCCCATCGGCAACCTCGCCGACCTGTCGCCACGCGCGCAGCAGGTGTTGCGCGAGGTCGATGCGATCTGCGCCGAGGACACCCGCCACACGCGCACCCTGCTGGCGCACTTCGGCATCGATACGCCGGCGCTGGCGCTGCACGAGCACAACGAGGACGCGCTGGCCGGGCGGGTGGTGGCACGGCTGCTGGCCGGCGAATCGCTGGCGCTGGTCAGCGATGCGGGCACGCCACTGGTCAGCGACCCCGGGTTCCGGCTGGTGCGCGCCGCGCGCGAGGCCGGCATCCGCGTCAGCCCGGTGCCGGGGCCCAGCGCGGTGGTCGCGGCGCTCAGCGTCGCCGGGCTGCCGAGTGACCGCTTCACCTTCGAGGGCTTCCTGCCGGCCCGGGCCGCGGCGCGGCGCGAGGTCCTGGCACGTCTGGCTGGTGAGCTGCGCACGCTGGTGTTCTACGAGTCCTCGCACCGCATCGCCGAGACCCTGGCCGACATGCGCGCCGCGTTCGGCGACGACCGCCCGGCCGTACTCGCCCGTGAACTGACCAAGCTGTTCGAAACCGTGCTCGACGGCAGCCTCGCCGCCCTCCAGGCACAGGTCGACGCCGATCCCAACCAGCGCAAGGGCGAGTTCGTCGTCGTCGTGCAGGGGGCCGGCGACGATGCCGATGCGCAGCTTGCCGAAGGCCGGCGTGTCTATATGCTGCTGGCCGCGCAGCTGCCCCCTTCTGCGGCCGCGCGATTGGCTGCCGAGATCACCGGTGCTCCGCGCAAGGCGCTGTATGGCGGCGGCGCAGACGATCGCTGAGTACACCCCCGTATCACCCATGACTGGAGTCGCGATGGACCGCCCGTTCCGTTTTATCTGGTTGCTGGCTGCAGCAGCCGCCCTCTGCGCCTGCACCTACCAGCTGCAGGAATCCCATCTGGTGCGCCCGCAACCGGCACCGGCCACCGATCTCGCGGTGCTGGCCGCTGCGTTTCCCGGCTATTCCCTCGACGAGGCGCGGATCGACACCGGCGACGGCGCCTCGCTGTACTCGCTGCGGCTGACCCGGCCGGATGCGCGGGCGACGGTGCTGTACTTCGGCGGCAACGGTTACCGCATCGGCGTGCATGCACAGCACAGCGTGCGCGCGTACGAAGCGCTGCCGGTCAACCTGGTGCTGGTCGACCACCGCGGCTATGGCGGCAGCAGCGGTATCCCGACCATGGACGGATTGCGCGCCGATGCGTTGCTCGCCTACGACCGGCTGCGTGCGGACCCGGCGTTGGCGGAGCTGCCGCTGCTGGTGCACGGGCAGTCGCTGGGCAGCTTCCTCGCCGGGCACGTGGCCGGCCACCGCCGGCTCGACGGCCTGGTGCTGGAAAGCTCGATGACAACCGCCGAGGACTGGACCGCCGCCATGCGCGCACGCGCCGGCTTCTGGACGCGGCTGATGGTCCGCCGCATCGACATCGCGCCATCGCTGCAGGCGGCAGGCAACCTGGAGGTCGTGCGCACGCTCGACGAGCCGGTGCTGTTCGTGGTCGGTGCCGACGACACCACGACGGCACCGGTGTTCTCGCGGATGCTGCACGACGCCACGCCGCTGCCTGCCGCGGACAAGCGCCTGGTGGTCGTCCCGGGCAAGGGCCACAACACCGCCACCCTGTCGCCGGAGTTCGCGGCGGCGATGGCTGGACTGATCGACCGGGTGGCGCCCGTCGCGGTAACGGCGGACGACGCCGGCGCGTGAGACAATCCGCGCCGGCGGAGTCGGCCGGACAGTCGCGTCATCGCTTGCGATGCCGAGGAAAGTCCGGGCTCCACAGGGCACGGTGCCAGGTAATGCCTGGGCGGCGCGAGCCGACGGAAAGTGCAACAGAAAGATACCGCCGATGGCCGGGCGTCCTTCGGGGCGAGCGGATCAGGCAAGGGTGAAATGGTGCGGTAAGAGCGCACCGCGAGTCTGGCAACAGACCGGCACGGCAAACCCCACCGGGAGCAAGACCAAATAGGGACCTCATGACGTGGCCCGCGTCGGGTCCGGGTAGGTTGCTCGAGCGTATCGGTGACGATGCGCCTAGAGGAATGACTGTCCACGACAGAACCCGGCTTACAGGCCGGCTCCGCCACTTTCCCGCGCTGCGCCCGTGAAACCCAAGGTTCGCCTAGCGAACCTCGGGCCCCGCTTGTGCTCCCGACCCCCACTCGCGCCTGCGGCGCGAGCCGCCCCCTGACTCAGGGGGCTCAGTGCGACACGTCGTCGCCATCTCCGAAGCGTCACCCGCACGGCCCGTACGCCCCTCTCCCGCCCGCGGGAGAGGGGATGGGGTGAAGGCGTCGATATGCCCTCATCCGCCCTCCGGGGCACCTTCTCCCGCAGGCAGGCGAAGGGCTCGTCGGTAAGAAGTCGATGGATCTTCGCGGGGCACGCGCCCCGACACGTCGCCCGCAGCAGCAGAAGGTCGGGCCTGGGCGCTCCCCGCGGGAGCCACATTCCACTCCACGCAGTGGGCCCGCTGTGGAGCTCGCCTCAAGCGCATATCCGTGCTCGGCCTGCCCGGCTTTCACGCCGCCTCCACGACCCTGAATTCTGTGAGCAGTCTCAAAATTTGAGACGAAACAGCAGCTTGTGGATAAAGCTTGAACAAGTATGTGAACTTCTTCGCAAGTCATTGACCGGACTAGCGAAAATTTGACAAACGCGTTGTTGACAACCCCCTGACCCGACCCTAAGGTGGCGCCACGTGGGGAAGCCGGGTTTTTTGTGGTTTTCCGCGGAATTGAAGCCTGCCGCAGACGGGCATCCGGGCAGAGACCAGTGTTCCAGGGCGAGACCGCCATCACCATCGACGACAAGGGCCGCCTGGCGATTCCAACCGCCTATCGGGATCCTGTCGCTCGCGTGTGCGCCGGCCGCCTGGTCCTCACCTACAACCCGTTCGAGTCCGGCTGCCTGTTCCTGTATCCGGAAGCCGAGTGGGAGCGCGTGCGCGACGCCGTCAACCAGCTGCCGGGCTCGCTGTCGGCGCACCGGCGGATGCAGCGTTGCCTGGTCGGTTCGGCGGCGCACGTCGAACTCGATGGCAACGCCCGCATCAGCGTCCCGGCCAGCCACCGCGCCGCGGTCGGCATCGAGAAGAAGGCCGTGCTGCTGGGCATGGGCGACAAGTTCGAACTCTGGAGCGAGCAGGCGCACCACGCGCAGATCCGCCAGGTGATCACCGACGAGGATCTCAGCGGGCAACTGCTCGAGTTGAAGCTATGAACGGCGGTGGCGCGGACGCCCTGTCCGGCCACCTTCCAGTCATGGTCGCGCAGGTCATCGACGGGCTGCGGGTGGTGGAGGACGGCGTGTATCTGGACGGCACGTTCGGTCGTGGCGGCCATGCACGGCGCGTACTGGAACGTCTGGGCACACAGGGCCGGCTGCTCTTGATGGACAAGGATCCCGAAGCGATCGCCGTGGCCGGACGCGAGTTCGGCGCGGATGCGCGCGTGTCCGCGCGCCAGGCGAGTTTCGCATCGCTGGGCGGCTGGGACCTCGCGCAGGCCGGCGTCGACGGCATCCTGTTCGACCTCGGCGTGTCCTCGCCGCAACTCGACGTCGCCGAGCGCGGGTTCTCGTTCGGCAAGGACGGCCCGCTGGACATGCGCATGGACCCGGGGTCCGGCGAAAGCGCGGCGCAGTGGCTGGCGCATGCCGACGAGCGCGCGATCGCCGACGTGCTGTGGACCTACGGCGAGGAACGCCACAGCCGCCGCATTGCCCGCGCCATCGTCGCCAGGCGCGCACAGGAGCCGATCGTGCGCACCGCGCAGCTGGCCGAACTGGTCGCGTCGGTGATGCCGCGCGGCAAGCCGGGCGGCGAGCGCAACCGCATCCACCCGGCCACGCGCAGCTTCCAGGCCATCCGCATCCATATCAACCGCGAGCTGGCCGATCTCGAGGCCGGGCTCGATGCCGCGCTCGAGGTGCTGCGTCCCGGCGGGCGGCTGGCGGTGATCAGCTTCCACTCGCTCGAAGACCGCATCGTCAAGCAGTTCGTCGCGCGCCACGCCAGGCCGCCGGCCAGCAACCGCCGGCTGCCGGAAGTGGCGCCGTTCGTGCCGCGCCTGCGCGACCTGGGCGGCGCCATCCATGCCGAGGCCGACGAGGTGGCGGCCAACCCGCGCGCGCGCAGCGCGGTGCTGCGGGTGGCGGAGAAGCTCGGCGGGGTGGCGCGATGATCACCCGTTTCCTCATCGCGATCATCGTCGTTGCCACCGTGATCACCGCGATCGGCGTGGTGCATGCGCGGCACCAGCACCGCCAGCTCTTCAGCCAGCTCACCCGGCTCGAGAACGCACGCGACGAACTCAACATCGAATTCGGCAGGCTGCAGCTCGAACAGGCGACGTGGGCGGAAAGCACCCGCATCGACCAGGTCGCGCGCGACCGGCTGGGGATGAAGTTCCCGGAAACCGCCGACATCGTGGTGATCCGGCCATGAGGTTCGGGCGCATCCCCGGCGGCCATGCCAAGCGCCCGCGTGCACGTGCGCAGTTCGACCTGCGCGCGCGGCTGCTGCTGGTGGGCGGCGGGCTCGGGCTGGTGGCGCTGGTGCTGATCGGCCGCGCCATCGACCTGCAGCTGATCGACAACGCCTTCTACCAGCAGAAGGCGGACTCGCGCTTCCTGCGCGAACTGCCGATCGCCACCTCGCGCGGGATGATCACCGACCGCAACGGCGAGCCGCTGGCGATCTCCACCCCGGTGGCGTCGCTGTGGGCGAATCCGCAGGAGCTGGTGAAGCATCCCGAACGCATCACCGAGTTGGCCGGGGCGATTGGACAGGATCCCGACCAGCTCGCGCGCGCGGTCGCGCAGCGCGCCGACAAGGAGTTCATGTACCTGCCGGGGCAGCGCCGCATCCATCCGGCCAGCGCGCAGAAGATCGTCGCGCTCAACATCCCGGGCGTCTTCAGCCAGCGCGAGTTCCGTCGCTTCTACCCGCAGGGCGAAGCGCTGGCACACGTGCTCGGCTTCACCAACATCGACGACCGTGGCCAGGAAGGCATCGAGCTGGCGTTCGACGAATGGCTGCGCGGACATCCCGGCGCGCAGAAGGTGATCCGCGACCGCCGCGGCCGCATCGTCGAGAACGTCGACCTGGTGCGGCCGGCACAGCCGGGCAAGGACCTCACACTGTCGATCGACCGGCGCATCCAGTACCTCGCCCATCGCGAACTGCGCAATGCGATCGTCGCCTCCGGTGCCAGCGCCGGTTCGTCGGTGATCCTCGACGTCGCCACCGGCGAGGTGCTGGCGATGGCCAACCTGCCGGCCTACAACCCGCACGTGCTCGGCAGCACCGACCGCGAGGCGCGCCGCAACCGCGCGGTGACCGACCTCATCGAGCCGGGTTCGACGATCAAGCCGCTGACCGTCGCCGCGGGACTCGAGGCCGGCACCATCCGCCCCGAGACGCGCATCGACACCAACCCCGGCTGGATCCCGAACGGGCGCTACCGCACCAGCGACTTCCGCAACTACGGCGTGCTCGATGTCACCGGCGTGCTGACCAAGAGCTCCAACGTCGGCGTGGCGAAGATCGTGCACACCTTGCCCGACCAGCGCTTCTACGAATTCCTGCGTCGCTTCGGTTACGGCCAGAGCACCGGTAGCGGCTTCCCCGGCGAGGCGGCCGGCTTCCTGCGCGAGCCGTCGAGCTGGGACGGCACCATGAAGCAGACGATGTCCTACGGCTACAGCATGTCGGTGACGCCGCTGCAGCTCGCGGTCGCCTACGCGGCGCTGGGCAACGGCGGCAGGATGATCGCGCCGACCTTCGTCAAGGGCCAGCACAACGAAGCGCGGCAGGTGCTGGATCCGGGCATCGCCGCCGAAGTGATGCGGATGATGCAGACGGTCACCGAGCCCGGCGGGACCGCCACCCGCGCGGCGATCCTCGGCTACCACGTCGCCGGCAAGACCGGCACCGCGCGCAAGGCCAGCGGCGGCGGCTACGCACGCCGCTACATCGCGTTCTTCGCCGGCCTGGTGCCGGTCGACAACCCGCGCTTCTCGATGGTGATCGTGATCGACGATCCGGACACGTCGCGCGGTGGCTCCACCTATGGCGGCGGGTACATCTCGGCGCCGGTGTTCAAGGCGACGATGGAAGGCACGTTGCGGCTGATGGACGTGCCGCCCGACGACATCGACACCTGGCTTGCGGCGCAGGCCGATGCCGAGCGCAAGCGCCGCGCCACGGCCGCGCGGCAGGTGCCCGTGCGTGTGGGCGCCCCGGTGGCCGCAGCGACTGCGGTCAATGCCGGAGCCGCGCGATGAGCCGCGTCGCGCTGCGCGAGCTGCTGCCCGACGTCGCCGGCGTGCCGGCGGGGCTGGCGGTGTCCGGTCTGGTGCAGGACAGCAGGGAAGTCGGACCCGGCGATGCGTTCATCGCCATCCCCGGCTTCGGCACCCACGGCCTGCGCTTCGCCGCGCGTGCGCGCGAGGCCGGTGCCGCGGCGATCGTCTACGAGACGCCCGCGCCGGAAGACCTCGAGGTGCCGGCCGACGCGATCGCGGTGCCCGGGCTGCGCACGCGTCTGGGTGCCATGGCCGACCACTTCCACGGTTCGCCGTCGCAGGCGATGGTCACCGTCGGCGTCACCGGCACCAACGGCAAGACCTCCACCGTGCAGCTGCTGGCGCAGGCGTGGACGCTGCGCGGCCTGCGTGCGGGCAGCATCGGCACGCTCGGCGCCGGCCTGCATGGTGCGGTCGAACCGACCGGCTTCACCACGCCGCAGGTGTCGCAACTGCATGCGCTGCTGGCGCAGCTGCGCGACGACGGTGCGCAGGCGGTGGCGATGGAGGTCAGTTCGCATGCGCTCGACCAGGGGCGCGTCGACGGCGTGCATTTCCGCGTCGGCGTGTTCACCAACCTCACCCGCGACCATCTCGACTACCACGGCGACATGGCCGCCTACGGTGCCGCCAAGGCGCGGCTGCTGCGCTGGCCCGGCCTGGAAGCCGCGGTGGTCAACCTCGATGACGCCTATGGTCTGCGGCTGTTCGAAGCCGGCCATGCCGAGCGCACCATCGGCGTCAGCGCACGCGGCAATCCCGCTGCGCTGCTGCGCGCGGAGTCGGTGGTGCTCGACGGCGCGGGCATCGGCTTCGAGTTGCGGATCGGCAACGTCGCGCACGCGGTGCGGTCTCCGCTGCTGGGCCGCTTCAACGTCGACAACCTGCTGGCGGTGGCTGGCGTGCTGCATGCGCTGGGTGACGACATCGCCACCATCGCGGGCACGCTGGCACGGCTTGAACCGGTGCCGGGCCGGATGACGCGCCTCGGGGGCGCCGGCCGGCCGACCGTGGTGGTCGATTACGCCCACACCCCGGATGCACTGGAACAGGCGCTCGCCAGCCTGCGCGACCACGTGCGTGGTCGGCTGGTCTGCGTGTTCGGCTGCGGCGGCGAGCGCGACCGTGGCAAGCGCCCGCAGATGGCGGCGATCGCCGAGCGCCTGGCCGATGCGGTGGTGGTGACCGACGACAACCCGCGTGGCGAGGACGGCGACGCCATCGTCGCCGGCGTCCTCGAAGGCTTCGCCGACCGCGCCGCGGTGACGGTGCAGCGCGACCGTGCGGCCGCCATCGCCCGGGCGATCGACAGCGCCGGCGCCGACGACATCGTGCTGGTTGCCGGCAAGGGCCACGAGCCCTACCAGGAGGTCAACGGCGTACGCCATCCATTCGATGACGCGCAGGTGGCGCGCCGGGTGCTGGAGCAGCGCGCATGAGCCTGCCGATCACCCCGATGCTGCTGTCGCAGATCGCCCGCCTGGCGCAGGGACGGCTGCACGCCGCTGCCGGGGCCGACCCGCTGATCGATGCAGTGGAAACCGACACCCGCGCGTTCGGCGAGGGCGACAGCACGCTGTTCGTCGCGCTGCGCGGTGAGCGCTTCGACGGCAACGACCATGTCGCGGCGGCGGTCGCCTGCGGCGCGCGCGCGGTGCTGGTGTCGCGCCTGGCCGACGCGACAATCCCGCAGATCGTGGTCGACGACACCCAGACCGCGCTGGCGATGTGGGCCGGCGCCGTGCAGCGCGCGCGCAGCGGCACCGTGGTCGGCATCACCGGCAGCAACGGGAAGACGGGGGTCAAGGAACTCACGCGCACGATCCTGTCGCGGCTGGGGCCGACCTACGCCAACCCCGGCAACCGCAACAACGAGATCGGGTTGCCGCTGTCGGTGCTGTCGGCGCCGGAAGACAGCCGCTACGCGATCTACGAGATGGGCGCCGGCAAGCCCGGCGACATCGCCTGGCTGACGGCGGTTGCGCGGCCGCAGGTGGCGCTGGTCAACAACGTGGCGCCGGCGCATCTCGAGCGCATGGGCAGCCTGTTCGGCATCGCCGAGACCAAGGCCGCGATCTACGAGGCGCTGCCCGCCGACGGCACCGCCATCATCAATGCCGACGACGCCTTCGCGCCGTACTTCGCCGAACGCGCGCATGGCCGCCGCCTGCTGCGCTTCGGCATCGACAACGGTGCCGACATCGCCGCCACCGCGATCCGCGCCAGCGATGCCGGCAGCACCTTCGTGCTGGTGCTGCCCGATGCCGAAGCCGCGGTGGAACTGCCGCTGGCCGGCCGCCACAGCATCCGCAATGCACTGGCGGCGGCATCCATCGCCTGGGCGCTTGGCGCCAGCGCGGGCGTCATCGCCAACGCGCTGTCCACCGCGCAGCCGGTGGCCGGCCGCCTGGTGCGCCATCGCATGGCGGGCGGCGGCCTGCTGATCGACGACAGCTACAACGCCAACCCCGGTTCGATGGACGCCGCGATCGACACCCTGGCGGCCGCTGCGGGCCAGCGCTGGCTGGTGCTGGGCGACATGGGCGAGCTGGGCACGGATGCCGCCGCGCTGCATGCCGAGATCGGCCGCCGCGCACACCAGGCGGGCATCGAACGGCTGTACACGGTGGGCCGGCTGAGCGCCGCCGCGGCGCAGGCATTCGGCGCCGACGCCCACCACCACGACGACCAGCCCGCACTGATCAACGCGTTGCGACGCGAGGTGCAGGCGCGGGCTGCGGCAGGCGAGGGCGCATCGCTGCGCGTGCTGGTCAAGGGATCGCGCTCGAGCGCGATGGAGCGGGTCGTGTCCGCATTGCTGGAACTGAGGGAGGACACCACCGATGCTGCTTGAGCTGGCGCGCTGGCTGCAGGGGCTCGAGGATTTCTTCGGCCTGTTCGCGTACCTGACCTTCCGCGGCATCCTTGCCGCGCTGACCGCGCTGCTGCTGTCGCTGTGGTGGGGCCCGGCGGTGATCCGCAGGCTGGCCCAGTACAAGGGTGGCCAGCCGATCCGCAGTGACGGCCCGCAGACCCACTTCTCCAAGGCCGGCACCCCGACCATGGGCGGTGCGCTGATCCTGTTGACCGTGCTCGCCTCGGTGCTGCTGTGGGGCGACCTGCGCAACAAGTACGTGTGGGTGGTGCTGCTGGTGATGCTCGCCTTCGGTGCCATCGGCTGGTACGACGACTGGATCAAGATCGTCAAACGCGACCCGAACGGGCTGAAGTCGCGCTGGAAGTACCTGCTGCAGTCGGTGTTTGGCCTGGCGGCCGGCATCTACCTGTACCAGACCGCGGACGTACCGGCGGCCACCACGTTCTATATCCCGCTGTTCAAGGCGGTGGCGTTGCCGCTGGTGTCGATCACCTTCGTCGCCATCGCCTATTTCTGGATCGTCGGCTTCTCCAACGCGGTCAACCTCACCGACGGCCTCGACGGGCTGGCGATCATGCCCACGGTGCTGGTGGCCTGCGCGCTGGGCGTGTTCGCCTATGCCTCGGGCAACGCGGTGTTCTCCAACTACCTGCAGATCCCGCAGATTCCGGGTGCCGGCGAACTGGTGATCATCTGCGCGGCGATCGCCGGCGCAGGGCTCGGCTTCCTGTGGTTCAACACCTATCCGGCGATGGTGTTCATGGGTGATATCGGCGCGCTGGCGCTCGGTGCGGTGCTGGGCACCATCGCGGTGATCGTTCGCCAGGAACTGGTGCTGGTGATCATGGGCGGCATCTTCGTCATCGAGACGCTCTCGGTGATGATCCAGGTGGCGTCGTTCAAGCTCACCGGCAAGCGCGTGTTCCGGATGGCGCCCATCCACCACCACTTCGAGCTCAAGGGCTGGCCGGAGCCGCGCGTCATCGTGCGCTTCTGGATCATCTCGGTGATCCTGGTGCTGGTCGGCCTCGCGACGTTGAAGGTGCGCTGATGGCCCGGCCCTACGACAGCGCGATCCACGACTCCGCCGCGCGCCAGGCCACCCGCCTGGATGCCATCCAGGGTCGCTTCGATCCGTGGCTGGGCGGTGCGGCGATCGCGCTGGCGGTGCTGGGCGTGGTGATGGTCGGCTCGAGCTCGATCGCGGTGGCCGAGGAACTCGAGGTCGGCCCGTTCTACTTCCTGGTCCGTCACCTGATGTTCCTGGGCATGGGCGCGGTGCTGTGCGCGCTGGTGATGCGCACCGAGCTCAAAAGCATCGAGAAGTACGACCGCCTGCTGCTGCTGGGCTGCTTCGGCCTGCTGCTGCTGGTGTTCATCCCGGGCCTTGGCCACAGCGTCAATGGCGCGCAGCGCTGGATCAACCTGGGCGTCTCCAACTTCCAGGTCGTGGAAGCGGTGAAGCTGATGTACATCGTGTGGCTGGCCAGCTACCTGGTGCGCTTCCGCGACGAGGTCAACGCGACCTGGGGCGCGATGCTCAAGCCGATCTTCGTGGCCTGCGGCCTGATGGTGCTGCTGGTGTTCCAGCCGGACTTCGGCTCGCTGGCGCTGATGCTGGCGATCACCGCCGGCATGCTGGTGCTGGGTGGCGTGCACCTGCCGCGGATGGCGGCGCCGGTGGTCATCGGCCTGCCGCTGCTGGCGATCGTGGCGATCGCCGAGCCGTACCGCATGCGCCGCCTCACCTCGTTCATGGATCCGTTCGCGGATCCGTTCAATTCCGGCTACCAGCTCGCCAACGCGCTGATGGCGGTCGGCCGTGGCGAACTCACCGGCGTCGGCCTGGGCGCCTCGATCCAGAAGCTCAACTACCTGCCCGAGGCGCATACCGACTTCATCCTGGCGGTGATCGCGGAGGAACTCGGCTTCCTGGGCGTGTGCCTGGTGATCGGCCTGTATGCGCTGCTGGTCGGGCGCGCGCTGTGGATCGGCCTGAAGTGCGTGGAGATGCGCCGCCATTTTGCCGGCTACTGCGCCTTCGGCGTGGCGCTGGCGATCTCGCTGCAGAGCCTGGTGTCGATCGGCGTCAACCTCGGGCTGCTGCCGACCAAGGGCCTGACGCTGCCGCTGATCTCGTCGGGCGGCTCGAGCGTGATGATGACCTGCGTCGCGGTCGGCCTGCTGCTGCGGGTGTCTTTCGAACTCGACCGCGCGCAGCGCCAGGTCGCGCGCCTGCGTGGCGATGCACCTGCTCCGGCACCGACCGCGCACGACCCTGCGCCCGCACGCGCCACGCCTGCCACGCACGCGCCGGCCGCCGAGGCCGCGCCGCTGCCCACCTACGGCACCAGCCGCCTGCGCCAGCGCGTCGAACCCACCTTCGGGAGAACCTCTGCATGATCCGTCGCCTGCTCGACGCCCGCCTGCTGTCCGGCGCCGAACTCGCGCGTGCCTACGGGCGGGTGCATTTCGTCGGCATCGGCGGCGCCGGCATGAGCGGCATCGCCGAGGTGCTCAACACGCTGGGCTACAACGTGTCGGGTTCCGACCTCGCCGACAACGCGGTGACGCGTCGCCTGCAGGCGCTCGGCATCCGCGTGCATCGCGGGCATGCCGCCAACAACGTGCAGGGCACCGACTGCGTGGTGATCTCCAGCGCGATCCGGGCCGACAACCCGGAACTGGTGGAAGCGCGTGCGCGCCGCATCCCGGTGGTGCCGCGTGCGGAGATGCTGGCCGAACTGATGCGCCTGAAGCGCGGCATCGCGGTCGCCGGCACCCACGGCAAGACCACCACCACCTCGTTGACGGCCAGCGTGCTGGCCGAGGGCGGCATGGACCCGACCTTCGTCATCGGCGGGCAGCTGCTGGCCGCCGGCGCCAATGCGCGTCTGGGCGGCGGTGACTGGCTGGTGGCCGAGGCAGACGAGAGCGACGGCAGCTTCCTGCGGCTGAACCCGCTGGTGGCGGTGGTCACCAATATCGATGCCGACCACCTCGAGAACTACGGTGGCGATTTCGCGCGCGTGCAGGCGGCGTTCTCCGAATTCCTGCACCGGCTGCCGTTCTACGGGCTGGCGGTGCTGTGCATCGACGATCCCGAAGTCGCGCGGCTGGCCGAGGAGACTCCGCGCCACGTGACCACCTACGGCTTCAGCGACGACGCCGACGTGCGCGCCGAGGACGTGGTGCAGCATGGCCCGCGCATGTGCTTCACGCTGTGCCTGCCCGATGGCAGCCGCACGCCGGCGACGCTGGCACTGCCCGGCCGCCACAACGTGCAGAACGCGCTGGCGGCGGCGTCCGTGGGCTGGCAGGTCGGTGTGGACCCGGCGCGCATCGTGCAGGCGCTGGAGAAGTTCCAGGGCATCGGCCGCCGCTTCAACCTGCTGGCCGAACTCACCACCGCGCAGGGCGCGACGGTGCAGCTGGTCGACGACTACGGCCACCACCCGAAGGAACTCAAGGCGGTGTTCGAGGCCGCTCGCGGCGGGTGGCCGGAGAAGCGACTGGTGGTGGCCTTCCAGCCGCACCGCTACAGCCGCACCCGCGACCTCCTCGATGACTTCGCCGCGGTGCTGTCCGATGTCGACGTGCTGGTGCTGACCGAGGTCTATGCCGCCGGCGAGGCGCCGCTGGCGAATGCCGATTCGCGGGCGCTGGCACGTGCGATCCGTGCGCGCGGGCGTCTCGATCCGGTGGTCGTCGACGACACCGATGAACTGCGTGCGGTGCTGCCCGACGTGCTTGCCGATGGCGACCTGCTGCTGGTGATGGGCGCGGGCGACATCGGCCATGCCGCACAGCAGCTGGCACTGGAAGGTTTCCCGGAGGCGGCGCGATGAGTGCACGTCCGCTGCCCGCCCCGCGCCTCGTCGATCCCGCCGGCTTCGGCCGCGTCGCCGTGCTGCTCGGCGGCACCGGGTCCGAGCGCGAGGTGTCGCTGGAATCCGGTCGCAACGTGCTCGAAGCACTGCGCGCGCGTGGCGTCGATGCACAGCCGGTCGACGGCATCGCCGCGCTGGCGCAGGCACTGGTGGCACGCCGCTACGACCGCGTGTTCAACGTGCTGCATGGCCAGCACGGTGGCGGCGAGGACGGCGTGGTGCAGGGGCTGATGGATGCGCTCGGCGTGCCGTACACCGGCTCCGGCGTGCTCGGCTCGGCGCTGAGCATGGACAAGATCCGCACCAAGCAGGTCTGGTTGAGCCTCGGTCTGCCGACGCCGGCCTATGCGCGCCTGGCGCGTGGCGACGACGTGCATGCCGCCGCGCGCACGCTGGGCCTGCCGGTGATCGTCAAACCGTCGCAGGAAGGCTCGAGCGTCGGCGTCAGCCGCGTGTTCGACGATGCCGGCCTCGAGGATGCGGTGCAGCTGGCCGCACGCTACCCGGGCGAACTGCTGGTCGAGCGCATGGTGGTCGGCGACGAGCTCACCGTCGGCGTCCTCGACACCGGCGACGGCCTGCGCGCGCTGCCGTCGATCCGCATCGTGCCCAAGGGATCGTGGTACGACTACGAAGCCAAGTACGTGTCCGACGAGACGCAGTACCTGTGTCCGGGCCTCGAGGGCGACGACGAGCGTCGCATCGGCGAACTCGCGCTGGCGGCCTTCGTCGCCGCCGGCTGCGGTGGCTGGGGCCGCGTCGACATCATGCGCGACCGCGAGACCGGCAACTTCCAGCTGCTCGAGGTCAACACCGCGCCGGGGATGACCAGCCACTCGCTGGTGCCCAAGGCCGCCGGCCAGATCGGCATCGGGTTCGAGGAACTGTGCTGGCGCGTGCTGGAGCAGACCCTGTGAACGCCATGCTGCGCATCCTTGCCTGGGCACTGGCGCTGGCACTGGTGGCACTGCCGGTGGTGGCGGTGGTGCAGGGCTGGATCGGCGCCGAGCGCTGGCCGCTGCGCACGCTGCGGGTGATCGGCGACCTCGCCTGGGTCGAGGATGCGGCGCTGCGCGAGGCGGTGCTGCCGCATGCACAGCGCGGCTTCTTCGCCGTCGACCTCACCGCGGCGCAGGCCGCGGTCTCCGCGCTGCCGTGGGTGGAACAGGCCGAGGTGCGCAAGCGCTGGCCGGACGTGCTGGAACTGCGCGTCAGCGAACACCGTCCGTTCGCGCGCTGGGGCGACGACCGCCTGCTGTCCGAGCAGGGACGGTTGTTCCCGGCCGCCGGCACCACCCCGCCCGACGGCCTGCCGTGGTTCGACGGCCCGGAGGCACGCGTGCCCGACGTGGTCGCGCTCTACAACGAGTCGCGCGCGCTGTTCACCGCGGTCGGCGACGACGTCGAGCGCGTGGCGGTTGATTCGCGCGGCAGCTGGTCGATGCGCCTGGCCAGCGGCACCGACGTGGTCATTGGCGGGCAGCAGGCGCGCCCGCGCATCGAACGCTTCGCCCGCCTGCTGCCGCGGCTGCTGCACGAGCGCGCCGAGCGCCTGCAGCGCGCGGATCTGCGCTACACGAATGGCTTTGCGCTGACCTGGGGCGAAGCCGCCCCGGCCGATGGCACGGCCACCGCTGCGATGGTTGCGGACCGCCGTCCGCCTGCAGCCATGCGGGCGTCGCCCGCGCCGCAAGCGCTCCACGCAATCGCCCGCGTCCTGTCTTCCGGCGCCGGCGTTCCGCGCGCCCTGTTTTCCCCCTTCATTTCCGGCAGCACCGCATGAACCGCAAAGGCGACAAGGCCCTGATCGTCGGCCTCGACATCGGCACCTCCAAGGTGGTGGCGCTGGTGGGCGAGTACTCCCCCGGCAACCCGATCGAGGTGATCGGCATCGGCAGCCATGAATCGCGCGGGTTGAAGCGCGGCGTGGTGGTCGATATCGAATCCACCGTGCAGTCGATCCAGCGCGCGATCGAGGAAGCCGAGCTGATGGCCGGCTGCGAGATCCGCTCGGTGTACGCATCGATCTCCGGAAACCACGTGCAGTGCAAGAACTCGCCGGGCATCGTGCCGATCCGCGATGGCGAGGTGACCTGGGCCGACCTCGACCGCGTGCTCGACGCCGCCAAGGCGGTGGCGATCCCGGCCGACCAGAAGATCCTGCACGCGATCCCGCGCGAATACGTGCTCGACGATTCGCAGGAAGGCATCCGCAATCCCGTCGGCATGACCGGCGTGCGCCTGGAGGTGCACGCGCACCTGGTGGTGTGCGCGCAGTCGGCTGCCGCCAACATCTCCAAGTGCGTGCAGCGCTGCGGGCTGCAGATCGACGACCTGGTGCTGTCGTCCCTGGCCTCGTCGACCGCGGTGCTGACCGCCGACGAGCGCGAGCTCGGCGTGGTGCTGGTCGACATCGGCGCCGGCACCACCGATCTCGCGGTGTTCGTGCAGGGCGCGATCTCGCACACCTCGTCGCTGCCGATCGCCGGCGACAAGGTCACCGAGGACATCGCGCACATGCTGCGCACGCCGACGCCGGAAGCCGAGCAGATCAAGGTGCGCTACGCCTGCGCGCTGGCGCAGCTGGCCACCAGCGAGGAATCGATCCAGGTGCCGTCGGTCGGCGACCGCCCGCCGCGGCGCCTGCCGCGGCAGTCGCTGGCGCAGGCGGTGCAGGCACGCTACGAGGAGATCTTCGAGATGGTGCAGGCCGAACTGCGCCGCTCGGGCTTCGAGCAGCACGTGCGCGCCGGCATGGTCCTGACCGGCGGCGCCGCGAAGATGGAAGGCGTGGTCGAGCTCGCCGAGGAGATGCTGCAGATGCCGGTGCGGGTGGGCATCCCGCAGCACGTGACCGGCCTGGGCGAAGTGGTCGGCAACCCGGTGCATGCCACCGGCGTCGGCCTGCTGCTGATGGGAAGCCAGATCGAACATCCCCGTCGCCCGGTGATCCCGACCGGGCGTGCAGGCAGCTTCTTCAAGAAGTTGAAGGAGTGGTACCGGGGCGAGTTCTGAGCCGGCCCGCTACGCGCGGGCCGGACGGAGGGAAGCAGGGCGGAGCAGGGCGTTTCAACAACATATCGATAAGCAACACACACTTGCGAGGACAACGGACATGGCGCATTTCGAACTGGTAGAGAAGATGGCACCCAATGCCGTCATCAAGGTCATTGGCGTGGGCGGTGGCGGTGGCAACGCCGTGGCCCACATGGTCAGCAGCAGCGTGGACGGGGTGGAGTTCATCACCGCTAATACCGACTCGCAGGCGATCAAGAACTGCGGCGCGAAGCTGCAGCTGCAGCTCGGCGGCAACGTCACCAAGGGCCTGGGTGCGGGCGCGAACCCGGAGGTCGGCCGTCAGGCCGCACTGGAAGACCGCGAGATCATCATGGACGCGCTGCAGGGCGCCGACATGGTGTTCATCACCGCCGGCATGGGCGGCGGCACCGGCACCGGTGCGGCACCGGTGGTGGCGCAGCTGGCCAAGGAGATGGGCATCCTGACCGTCGCCGTGGTCACCAAGCCGTTCCCGTTCGAGGGCCGCCGCCGCATGCAGGTAGCGCTGAAGGGCATCGAGGACCTGTCGCAGCACGTCGATTCGCTGATCACCATCCCCAACGAGAAGCTGATCACCGTGCTCGGCCGCAACGCCACGATGATCCAGGCGTTCCGTGCCGCCAACGACGTGCTGCTGGGCGCCGTGCAGGGCATCGCCGACCTGATCGTGCGTCCGGGCCTGATCAACGTCGACTTCGCCGACGTGCGCACCGTCATGTCCGAAATGGGCCTGGCGATGATGGGCACCGGCCACGCCCGCGGCGACGACCGCGCGCAGGCGGCCGCTGAGTCGGCGATCCAGAACCCGCTGCTCGACGACGTCAACCTCGCCGGCGCCAACGGCATCCTGGTCAACATCACCGCCGGCCCGGACTTCACCATGTCGGAGTTCGACGAGGTCGGTCGCACCGTGGAAAACTTCGCCAGCGAGGACGCGACCGTCGTCATCGGCACCGTGCTCGATCCGGACATGCAGGACGAAGTGCGCGTCACCGTGGTCGCCACCGGCCTCAACCGCGCGAGCGCCCGTGCCGGCGTGCGTGGCAGTGACCATGCCGGCGAGCAGGTGCGTCGCCCGCAGGTGCAGCTGATCCACACCCAGGCCAAGCGCGACGGCACCACGGGCCTGGCGATCGACGATGCGGTTGCAGGCCAGGCGCCGAGCATCGCCTCGGCCCTGCGTGGCCGCAGCGTTGCCGCGGAGGAATCGTCGAAGCCGGCCGTGGCCGATTTCGGCAGCGACAGCAGCTACCTGGATATTCCTGCGTTCCTGCGTCGTCAGGCCGACTGACGGCTGCATCGCTGGACCGGTCCGGGCCGTCCGTCCCGGACCGTGTGGTACTGCTGTGTCCTTTGCCACCGGGCCTGCGCCGGCCCGGTGGCGTTTCCTCCCGAGGGTGGATCAGCCCGTCGCCGACGCATGCGTGCGGGCGGGAAAACCCACTCGCGGTGCATTTATGGCCTGCTTCCCGAAAGCTCCGTGGCAGGTCCCTGGCAAGCCCGAAGGCGCCAGCCGCTTCCGTTCAGGTTAAGCCGGTCGCGTGCTAACCTTCGCGCGTTCCGCGTTGGCCCACCGGGTTCCCGCGCCCCTGGCAGACCCCTGATGCCCAAGCAACGCACCCTCAAGAACACCATCCGCGCCACCGGCGTAGGCCTGCACAGCGGCGAGAAGGTTTTCCTAACGCTGCGCCCCGCGCCCGTCGATACCGGCATCGTGTTCCGCCGCGTCGACCTCGACCCGGTGGTGGAAATCCCCGCCAGCGGCGAGCTCGTCACCGAAACCATGCTGTGCACCGGGCTGACCCGCGGCGCCGGCAAGGTGATGACGGTCGAGCACCTGATGTCGGCGCTGGCCGGCCTCGGCGTGGACAACATCTACGTCGAACTGTCCGCGGCCGAGGTGCCGATCATGGACGGCTCGTCCGGCCCGTTCGTGTTCCTGCTGCAGTCGGCCGGGATCGTGTTGCAGGATGCACCCAAGCGCTTCATCCGCATCAAGCGCGAGATCGAAGTGCGCGACAGCGACAAGATCGCCCGCTTCACGCCATACGACGGGTTCAAGCTCGACTTCACCATCGAGTTCGACCATCCGGCCATCCCGGCGACGCAGTCGCGCGCGGTGGTCGAGTTCTCCACCGAGAACTACATCCGCGAAGTGAGCCGTGCGCGCACCTTCGGCTTCATGCGCGACCTCGAGTTCATGCGCGAGCGCAACCTCGGCCTTGGCGGCTCGATGGACAACGCGATCGTCCTCGACGAATTCCGCGTGCTCAACGACGACGGCCTGCGCTACGCCAACGAGTTCGTCCGCCACAAGATCCTCGATGCTGTCGGCGATCTGTATCTGGCCGGCCACCCGATCCTTGGCGCGTTCGAGGGCTTCAAGTCCGGCCACGCGCTCAACAACAAGCTGGTGCGCGCACTTCTGGCGGAGCCGTCGGCCTGGGAAGAAGTGAGCTTCGGCGAACACGCCGACGCGCCGGTGTCCTACGGCGTCCCTGTCGCTGCCTGATCCCTCGGCACGGGTCTCTCTGTTGTCACTGCGGACTAAGTAACTGCCGCGATCGCCTCGCGCATCGCGGGCGTGTCTGCACGTTCCGCATTCCGGTGACTTCCGCCAGGCGGATTCCAATCGACGGTGTGCTGACGTCTCGCCCGGCAGACGACCGGGCACTGGCGGCAATCCGGTCTAGCCACCGGTTGCTCCGGATCCTCGAGCGACGCCGCTGCCAATGAAATCAGTGCGTTGGCGGCTCAGCGAGCCTGTGCCGTCTGCCCATTGAAAGCTCCCGATGCTCACCAACGTGAGTTCGGAGTGAATTCATAACGTAAATTTAACGAAAATTTACGCTCACTTATCGAGTCGTTAACCCTTCGCCCGGGTATGGCCGATAGGATGCCCCGTCGCCGTCGTGGAGGCTGTGTGAAGCCGCGACGGTGTCAGGACCCGCTTCGATCGTCGGTGTCAGTGGTCGACAGGAGCGTGACCGCCTCGCGCAGGGCCTGCTCGGCGTGAGGCGAAAGAGGACGTGACCTGGGCCCGGCCGCGGGGGGCGGCGAGGCGGGTCGGCTGGTCGTACGCACCACCAGCACCGTGACATCCAGCCCGAGGGAGCGGGCGGCTTCGAGGATCTGCGGACCGGCCAGCCTTGCACGGGCATGCCAGACAGCAGCTTCCACCAGCAGTACGAGCCTGCCACCGTCGACGTTGCCCAGCCGCGCATGCGCGGCGAGCGCCGGGGGAAGCAGGGGACGCAGTCGCCGGTCCAGGTCGTCGAGCCAGAGAGCACGACGCAGCGGATCGCCGGCCGCACCGCCCAGCAGCGTATCGAGCGCCGGCTGGGGGGTTTGCGGACCGGTTCCTGGCGGCTTTGAACGAACTCCGGACATGTGACGCAATGACCTTGAACACTTTTACCCAGCAGGCGCGAGCCCGCATGATGCACTGGTTGCAGTGCACGCGCGTACAGATCGCCCGCCGCCCGATGACCGCCGCCGCCGTGCTGGCATGCTCGGGCCTCGCCTTCGGTGCCGCCGCCGGCGCCGGCGAGATCTCCCGCCTCAAGGCGGAAAACACCCGCCAGCAGGCGATGATCGACAACACCCGCCAGGAAGCGCAGCGCGAAGTCAACGCGCTCGCCGCCCGCCTCGGCGAACTGCAGGCCCAGGCCAACCGGCTCAACGCACTGGGCGAGCGCCTGACCCGCATCGGCAAGCTCGGCGAGGGCGAGTTCGACTTCACCGCCGCGGTCGGCGTGGGTGGTCCCGGGCCGGTGCTCGACATGCCGCCGCACGCACTGCAGGAAGGCATGGAGCAGGTGGACACCCAGTTCCGCACCTCGGGCGACCAGCTTTCGGTGCTCGAGGCCCTGCTGCTGGGCGAGGAAATGGAGCGCGCGGCACTGCCGTCGCGCTCGCCGGTGGCCAGCAGCTATGTCACCTCGAGCTATGGCTATCGCGCCGACCCGTTCAGCGGTGGCCGCGCCTTCCACCGCGGCATCGACTTCAGTGCCCGCCACGGTGATCCGGTGATGGCGGTGGCTGACGGGGTGGTCAGCTACTCCGGCCAGCGCGCCGGCTACGGCAACGTGGTCGAGGTCGACCACGGCAACGGCTACGTCACCCGCTACGCGCACAACTCGCGCAACACCACCCGGGTCGGCGACCTGGTCCGCGCCGGCACCGAGCTGGCGAAGGCTGGCTCGACCGGGCGCTCCACCGGCGTCCACGTGCACTTCGAAGTGTGGGAAGGCGGTCGCGTGCTCAATCCGCGCCAGTTCCTCGCCGACATGGGCGTCTCGCGCCAGTAGTGTCCAGCGGGGCGGCGCGGCGCTTGAAACGCAGGCCCCGCGTCACCACGCTACAATCCGCGTTGCCATGAAAAAGGGCGCCCCGCGCCCTTTTTTCGTTGCGGGCCTGTACCACCGGCCCGTCCCCGAACCCCGAACCGGTACACCCATGCTCAACCGCCTGCTCACCAGCGTCTTCGGCAGCCGCAACGAACGCCTCGTCAAACAGCTCGACAAGGTCGCCCAGAAGGTCAATGCGCTCGAGCCGGAGATGCAGAAGCTCACCGATGCCGAGCTGCAGGCCAAGACCCCGCATTTCCGCCAGCGCGTCGCCGACGGCGAGTCGCTCGACAAGCTGCTGCCGGAAGTGTTCGCGGTGTGCCGCGAGGCCAGTCGCCGGGTGCTGGGGATGCGCCATTACGACGTCCAGCTGATCGGCGGCATGGTGCTGCACATGGGCAAGATCGCCGAGATGCGCACCGGCGAAGGCAAGACCCTGGTGGCCACGCTGCCTGTCTACCTCAACGCCCTGGAAGGCAAGGGCGTGCACGTGGTCACGGTCAACGACTACCTGGCACGGCGCGATGCCGCGCAGATGGGCAAGCTCTACAACTGGCTAGGCCTTACCGTCGGCGTGGTCTATCCGGGCATGCCGCACGGCGACAAGCACGCCGCCTACGGCGCCGACATCACCTACGGCACCAACAACGAATTCGGCTTCGACTACCTGCGCGACAACATGGCGCTGTCGAAGGCCGACCGCTACCAGCGCGGGCTGAACTACGCGATCGTCGACGAGGTCGACTCGATCCTGATCGACGAGGCGCGCACGCCGCTGATCATCTCCGGCCCGGCCGACGAGACCCCCGACCTCTACATCAAGGTCAATCGCATCGTCCCGTCGCTCAAGCGCCAGGAGGTCGAGGACGGCGTCGGCGACTTCTGGGTCGACGAGAAGCAGAAGCAGGTGCATATGTCGGAGGCGGGCCAGGAGCACGCCGAGGAGCTGCTGCGCAAGGCCGGCATCATCGGCGAGGACGAGGGCCTGTACGACCCGCACAACATCCACGTCGTCCATCACCTCAATGCGGCGATGCGCGCGCATTCGATCTACCAGCGCGACGTCGACTACATCGTGCGCGACGGCGAGGTGGTGATCGTCGACGAGTTCACCGGCCGCACGCTGCCGGGCCGGCGCTGGTCCGACGGCCTGCACCAGGCGGTCGAGGCGAAGGAAGGCGTGCCGGTGCAGCGCGAGAACCAGACGCTGGCGTCGATCACCTTCCAGAACCTGTTCCGCATGTACGGCAAGCTGTCGGGCATGACCGGCACCGCCGACACGGAAGCCTACGAATTCCAGTCGATCTACGGCCTGGAAGTGGTGGTGATCCCGACCCATCGGCCGATGGTGCGCAAGGACCATCCGGACGCGGTGTTCCTCAACCGCGCCGGCAAGTACCGCGCGGTCGCCCGCGAGATCAAGGACGCCTACGAGCGCGGCCAGCCGGTGCTGGTCGGCACCACCTCGATCGAGGTCTCCGAGCTGCTGTCGGGTGAACTGCGCAAGGACAACATCCCGCACGAGGTGCTCAACGCCAAGCAGCACGAGCGCGAGGCGCAGATCATCGCCCACGCCGGTCGTCCGAAGGCGGTGACCATTGCCACCAACATGGCCGGTCGCGGTACCGACATCGTGCTCGGCGGTTCGCTCGAAGCCGAGCTGCACGAACTCGGCGAGGACGCCGGCGACGAGCAGAAGGCCGCGCTGCGCGCCGCATGGCAGCAGCGCCATGAGCAGGTGGTCTCGGTCGGAGGGCTGCACATCATCGGCACCGAGCGTCACGAATCGCGCCGCATCGACAACCAGCTGCGCGGCCGTTCCGGCCGCCAGGGCGACCCGGGTTCCAGCCGCTTCTACCTGTCGCTGGAAGACAACCTGATGCGCATCTTCGCCGCCGACTGGGTGCAGAAGGTGATGGCGCGGATGGGCCTGCAGGAAGACGACATCATCGAGTCGCCGCTGGTCACCAAGCAGATCGCCAACGCGCAGCGCAAGGTCGAAGCCCACAACTTCGACATCCGCAAGAACCTGCTGGACTTCGACGACGTCAACAACGACCAGCGCAAGGTCATCTACGGCCAGCGCGACGAGCTGCTGGAAGCCGACAGCGTCAAGGAGACCGTCGACGGCATCCGCGCCGACGTGGTGGCGGAGACGGTCGCGCGCTTCGTGCCGCCGGATTCGATCGACGCGCAGTGGGACCTGCCGGGCCTGGAGGCGGCGCTGGAAGCCGACTTCGGCCTGCGCCTGGACCTGCGCAAGCTGGTCGAGGAGGAGATCGACGCCGAGGGCATCACCGCGCATGTGCAGGAAGCCGTCGACGCGCTGTTCGCGGCCAAGGAGCAGCAGATCGGCAGCGAGACCATGCGCATGCTGGAAAAGCACCTGATGCTCAACGTGGTCGACCAGAGCTGGAAGGAGCACCTGGCGCGCATGGACTACCTGCGCCAGGGCATCTACCTGCGCGGTTACGCGCAGAAGCAGCCGAAGCAGGAGTACAAGCGCGAAGCGTTCCTGCTGTTCTCGGAGCTGCTCGACAAGGTCAAGCGCGAGGTGATCGCCATGCTGGCGCGCGTGCGCGTGCGCAGCGAGGAAGAGATGGCGGCGATGGAAGCCGAGGAGCGCCGCCAGATCGAGGCCAAGCTCAACCAGGCGCAGTTCCAGCATGCCGACGCCGGCGGCTTCGGCGCCGACGAGGAAGCCGAAGCGGTGCAGCGCGGCCTGGCCGCGCAGGGTGGCGTCGCCCAGGTCACCCGTGACGCGCCCAAGGTCGGCCGCAACGATCCCTGCCCCTGCGGCAGCGGCAAGAAGTACAAGCATTGCCACGGGCAGCTCAGCTGAGCTGAGCTGCCCGTGGTGCCGCCCGCATAGCGGGCGGCAACCCCAGGTCCGCTATGCGGGCCGTGGGGTGCCACGGGGTTGCTTCCACACCCCCGCGCCGTTGGCGCGCCCCCCTCACTCAGGGGGGCTTTCCTCCGGGAAGGGCAACCTGCACTGGTTGGCGCCGCGGCGCTTCCCGGCGTTGGATAGACGCGGGTCAGCACAGAGGCGCTAACAGGCCTTCTCCCGCGCGCGGGAGACAACGCGGCAGGAATGCCGCGTTATGCGGCGAAGCCGCCCGTAGCGCGAGCGCCATGGGAGGCGCGAGTGCAGGTGGCGCGAAGCGCCGGATGAGGGAAAGCGCTGTAGTCCGGTGTCTTCGACTTACGCCGCCCGGCACCCGCAACCGCCAACGTTCACCACCGGCAGAACCACTTCTTCCGATGATGTCTCCATGAGTGACCAGGACACTGCCCCCGTCGTCGAGGTGATGGCGGGCGTGATTACCGACGCGCGCGGACGCGTGCTGCTGACCCGCCGGACCGAGGGGCGCGACCTTGCCGGGCTGTGGGAATTCCCGGGCGGCAAGCGCGAGCCGGGCGAGACCCGGGAGCAGGCGCTGGCGCGTGAGCTCGACGAGGAGCTGGGCATCCGCGTGGAGATCGGTGCGCCGCTGATCACGGTGCCGCAGCGCTACCCGCACAAGCGCCTGCGGCTCGACGTGCGGATGATCGACGGCTGGCGCGGCGCACCGAAGGGACACGAAGGCCAGGCCATGGCCTGGGTGCCGCAGGACAAGCTCGAGCGTTACATGATGCCGCCCGCGGACCGTCCGGTCGTGGCCGCGCTGCGCCAGCCCGATCGCTATGCGGTGACCCCGTCTCCCGGTCCCGACGAACGCGACGAGGACTGGCTGGCCGGCGTGGAGCGCCTGCTCGCCAATGGCATCCGCCGCCTGCAGTTGCGGCTGCCCGACATCGAGGTCGATCGCCGCAAACGGCTGGTGGCGGCGGCCGCGCTGCTGGGGCGGGCGGTGCACGCCGACGTGCTGGTGAATGGCGATGCGGTGCTTGCAGCCGAGCACGGCTGCGGCCTGCACCTGCCGGCACGCCAGCTGATGGCCTGCGAGGCGCGTCCGGTGGCCGAGGACATTCCGTTCGGCGCGTCCTGCCACGATGTCGACCAGCTGCGGCAGGCCGAGCGCGTGGGCTGCGACTTCGTGGTGCTCGGCCCGGTGGCGGCGACCGCCAGTCATCCCGGCGTGCCCGGGCTGGGCTGGGACGCCTTCGCCGCGATGCGCGAAGAGGTGTCATTGCCGATCTATGCGATCGGTGGCCTCGCCACCGACGGGCTCGCGCTGGCGCGCGCGCATGGCGCGCAGGGCATCGCGGCGATCCGCGGGTTCTGGGCGGCGGAGCCTGCGCCTGCTCCCGGCCGGCGTCGCGGCAGGAGCCGCGTGGCCTGACTCACGCGACTTCGCTGGACCCAAAGAAAATGGTCCGGCAGGGCAACCCACCGGACCACGTCATCTGCGCCTTCGCGTGCGAAGGCAGCACCCGAATCACCGGGCCGCCACGCGGGCGGCCCGTTCCGATCAGGCGGCCTTCTGCGCCGCGCGCTGGTTGCCACCCTGCTCGGCGAGGATGGTGAGCTTCTCGTCGGTGGCCTTCTCTTCCTCGAGCGTCTCCAGCAGCAGCGGCAGCGCGTCCTTGTAGCCGAGGCTCTTGGCCATCGCGCACAGCGTGCCGTAGGCCGCGATCTCGTAGTGCTCGGCCTTCTGCGCGCCACCGATCAGCGCGGCATCGCGCAACGGACCGGCCTCGATCGATTCGATGGTGTCCTTCGCTTCCTCGACCAGGCCTTCCATCGCCTCGCACTTGATGCGCTTGAGCTTGACGCCAAGCACTTCTGCGACCTGCTCCAGGCGCTCGACCTGCGCCTCGGTCTCGGTCAGGTGGGCCTCGAACGCCGCGACCAGGCCTTCGTCGGTGGCCGCCTTCGCCAGCCGCGGCAGCGACTTGGTCATCTGCTTCTCGGCGCTGTAGGTGTCGGACAGTTCATGGATGAAGAGGTCTTCAATCGTCTTGATCGCCATCGTATGACTCCTGGTTGGGGGAGGCGGGGATGGCAGACCGTAGACACCGGCTCGTGAGCGTGGCGCATAGGCAGGCCGGTATCGGCCGCGAGCCCCGCCGCCGCCGGCCAGCGGCCCAACCAGCCGCCCTGTTCAGCCGCGCGCGCCGGCCAGTCGCCGGTACTGCGCGTCCAGCGCCGCGACATGTGCGTCGAGCGCCGCGAGCGGGCCGTCGTTGTAGATCACGTCGTCCGCCACCGCCAGCCGCGTGTCCCGATCGACCTGGGCCGCCAGCATGCGTTCGGCCAGCACGGCGTCGATGCCGTCGCGCCGTTGCAGGCGGGCCAGCTGCACCGCGCGTGGCACGTCCACCACCAGCACCCGGTCGATCCACGGGTAATGGCCGCGACCGCCCTCGGCCAGCAGCGGAATCGCCGCGATCGCGTAGGGGCCGGATGCCGCCGCGCAGGCCGCGCGCAGGCGGATGCGCACCTGCGGGTGGACGATGGCTTCCAGCCGACGGCGTGCGTCGTCGTCGGCAAACACGAGCTGGCGCATGCGCGCGCGGTCGAGGTTGCCATCGGCCTGCAACACCCCGGTACCGAACGTGGCGACCACGTCCGCCAGTCCCTCGCTGCCCAGCGCGACCGCTTCGCGGGCGGCGACGTCGGCGTCCGCCACGGCCACCCGGAGCGCGGCGAAGCGCCGTTCCACTTCGGTCTTGCCCGAGGCGACGCCGCCGGTCAGCCCAACCACGTAGGCGCTCATGCGCCGTCCTCCGCGGCGGGATCGTCCTGCACGAACAACCCGGCCTCGTCACGCAGCACGCGGATGCTCTGCGCCATCGGCGCCAGGCGGATGCCTTCCTCGCGCAACCGCCGCAGCAGGGTGAACAGCAGTTCGCTGCGCACGCCGCCGGCGCTGCGCGGGGAATCGGTGAAGCCCACCGCGGTGACGCTGATGCCGGTGGCGGCGATGCCGTCGAGCGTCTGCGAGGGCGCCGGGTCGTCGAGCACCGCGGGATGGGCGGCGAAGGTTTCCAGCAGGATGTCGCGCAGGCGGTCGACATCGGTATCCAGCGGCACCGGGAACTGCAGCAGCACCCGGCCCAGCGGGTTGGCCAGGGTCATGTTGCGCAGTGGTTTGGTGATGAGCTCCGAGTTCGGCACGATCACCGTGGAGCGGTCGGCCACGCGGATCTCGGTCGCGCGCACGCTGATGCGCTGCACATCACCCTCGAAGTCGCCCACCCGCACCCAGTCGCCGATCTTCACCGGCCGCTCCGCGAGCAGGATCAGCCCGGAGATGAAGTTCTGGGTGATCGCCTGCAGGCCGAAGCCGATGCCGACCGACAGTGCACCCACCACCAGGCCGATCTGCTGGATGCCGATGCCGAGCGCGGCCAGTCCCAGCGCCAGCACCACGGTGATGCCGAAGTAGCGCGCCACCGTGGCCACCGAATTGCGCGAGGCGGCGTCGAGGTCGGTGGCGGGCAGGTAGCGTTCCACCAGCCAGCCGTGCAGGGCCTGCACGGCCATCCAGCCGCCGCCGAAGATCAGCACCGCCCTGAGCACGCCGGACGGCGAGATCACCACCTCGCCAATGCGCAGCCCGGTGGCCGCGACCGCCACCAGCTCACGCCATCCGGAGAAACTGGTGCCCAGCGGTGCCAGCACCAGTGCGATCGCGATCAGCACCAGCAGCACGCGGCCGATCGCCGCCACGATCAGGCCGGCCTGGCGCAGCCGGTGCGGGCGGATCCCGGTGGCGCGCGCGGTGGCGGTCGCCACCCGGCCGTCGTCGCCGAACATCAACCCGCAGAGGTCGTCGATGCCGACCCAGGCCAGGTACAGGCCCATCGCCACCACGCCGACCCAGACCACCTCGCGGCCGATCAGCAGCGCCAGCTGGAAATAGCCCAGCGCCAATGCCACCACGAGCGCCAGCACCGCCAGCCGCACCAGCGTCAGCAGCACCCGCACCCAGGCGGCGACGGCCACGGTGTCGGTGCCGCCGCCCAGCGGCAGCTGCCGCCGCCGCACGCTGATCGCCAGCAGCGCATAGCTCAGCGCCACCGCGCCGGTCACCGTGGCGGCCAGCGCCGCATGCGGGTTGATCGCGACCATCACCCCTTCGACCAGCCGGTCGACGAACACCAGCCCGCCGGCCAGCCACGGATACGGCCGCAGCCCGCCGACGAGATCTTCCGACAGCGGCGGCAGGCGCCACTCGGGGGCGGCGCGCATCAGCAGGCTGTTGCCGAGGCTCGCCACCAGCGCGCCATACACGGCGGCGGCGACCAGCGCGTTGGCCAGCTGATCCATCACCGCGACCGGCGGATCGCCCCAGCGCAGCAGGTGCGACAGCAGCCACGCGGCCACGCCGATGCACAGCAGGCTCGACACCACCAGCCACCCCGCCAGCGCGGTGCGGCGCAAGCGGCTGTCGCCGGGGGTGTGGCGCAGCGCGAAGCGGCGACCGGCACGGCGCAACAGCCGCCGCACCGGCCACGCCAGCACGCCGGCCAGCAGCACGACACCGATCGCGACCGGCACGCCGAAGCGGGCGATGCCATCGCGGACGCTGCGCTCCAGCAGGCCCAGGAACGCCTCCACACGCTGGCGGTCGCTGGGGAAATCCGTGGCCACCGCATGCCACAGCCGCGGCGTGAGCGGAGAGCCGTGGCGCTGCGACAGTTGCTCGCCAAGCTGGCGACTCTGCGTGGAGGTGATCGCCTCGCGCACGTCGCGGATGTCGATGCCGAGCAGGCGGCCGCGCTTCACCGCGCCATCGAGCACCGACACGCGCGCGGCGAGTTCGGCGCGGCGTGCTCGGATCCCTGCATCCTCGCCGGCGGCATCCTCCGGCACCGGGCCGAGCTCGTCGAGCCGACCCTGCACGCCGGCCAGCTCCGCTTCCAGCGTGCGCACGGCGTCCTGCACGCGCACGTCCAGCGCCACTGCGGCGTCGCGCAGCTGCACGAAGCCGGCGGTGTCGCTGGTTTCGTCCAGACGCTCGCGCAGTGCCAGCAGCTCGTCGTCGGCGGTGTCCAGCGTTGCGGCTGCAGCCTCCGCCGCGGGGACGGGCGCCGTCGACTCCGCGGTGGACTGCGCAAGCGCCGGTGCCATCAGCAACAACCACAACAGCATCGTGGCGATGCGTGCCGGCAGCGATCGGCCCAGCGCCGGCGGCATGGAACGGGCAGAACTGCGGCGGAGCCGGGGCGCTGGGGTCATGCGGACGGTTCGGGGTGGTGTCGACGGTCATTGTCGCCGTCGTACGCGTGATGTCCACGCGTCAAGCTGCTCGTGCCCTCATCCGGCGCTGTGCGCCACCTGCACTCGCGCCATCCATGGCGCTCGCCCTCCGGGCGGCTTCGCCGTGCAACGCGGCACTCCTGCCGCGTTGTCTCCCGCTCGCGGGAGAAGGATTCAAAGCCAGCCCTCCGCCTTGCCTCCGTCGTCGTCCGCTTGGAGGGAAGGACGCGGCGCGGAGATGGCATTGCGAGGGTCGCTGCTCTTCACCCCTCCCCCGCCCGCGGGAGAGGGGCAGGGCTGAGGGCAACGCGACCGGCCCTGGCGGGCCAGCGCTATTCCACGTCGGACCAGCGCGACAGGTCCTGGGTGATGCGGTCGATATCGGCCCACGGGTGCTTGCGCCGGCGCCGCAGCAGGGCGGGCACCTCGTGGATGGTGAACGCATCGGCGCGCTTGAGTTTCGACAGCTCGCTCCACGCCAGTGGCAGCGCCACCGGCGCGCCGGGCCGACCGCGCAGCGAATACGAAGCGACCGCGGTCGCGCCGCGGCCGTTGCGCAGGTAGTCGACGAAGATGCGCTTGTTGCGCAGGCTCTTGGTGGCGGTGGCGAGGAACCGGTCCGGCTGCGCGCGTGCCAGTGCATCGGCGAAGCCGTGTGCGAAGCGCTTGGTCAGGTCCCAGTGGCAGCCTGGGTTGAGCGGCACCACCACGTGCAGGCCCTTGCCGCCGGAGACACGCAGGAACGATTCGAGTTCCAGTTGCTCGAGCAGCTTGCGGATGTCGACCGCGGCCTTCCTGACCTCGGCGAACGGCACGTCCGGCCCGGGGTCGAGATCGAACACCACGCGATCGGCGATATCGGGTTCGGCTGCATGCGAGCCCCAGGGGTGGAACTCGATCGCGTTGAACTGCACCAGCTCCATCAACGCGGCCTCATCCTCCACCACGAGGTAATGGGCGTTGACACCGCTGTCCTCCTTGAGCCGCACCGACGCCACCAGCTCGAGCCCCGCGGTGTGATGCTTCTGGAAGAAACAGGGCCGCTCCACGCCGCTGGGGCAGCGGATAATCGACAACGGCCTGCCGGCGATCTCCGGCAGCAGATGGTCGACCACGGCGGAGTAGTAGTCCCACACATCCTTCTTGGTGGCACCGATATCGGGGAATATCACCTTGGTCGGGCTGGACAATCGCGGCGGTGTGCGCACGGCCGCCGACGCCTGGTCCGCAGTGGCAACGGCCTTCGACGCCGCCGCCCTCTTCGCCGGCTTTTCACCAGTCTTCGTGGCCGCCTTCGTTGCCGCTTTACCCACGGTGGCCTTCGCCACGGTCTTCGCCGCCTTCGTCGACCTGCCTGTGCCGGCACCGGGCCCGCGATCGGAATCGACAAGATCGTCGACCGACTTGTCCCAGCGCACCGCCTTCAGCGACGGCTGCCGCAGCAGCTCCTGCCGGCCGATGCCGCGGTAGAACACCTCCACCACGAAGCACGGTTCGAACCAGGTCGCGGTGCGCAGGTCGGTATCGGTGGTGCCCACATGCACGGTGGGTTTGCGCACGCCGCCCTTGCCGAGTTTCGCGGTGACCTCGCGCATCAGCGTGTCGTTTGAAACCGCTGCCGACACGGCCCGCGTACAGCCAGCCATGTTCGGCATCCGGCTTCGCCAGCAGCAGCGAGCCGAAGCCGGTGCGGCTGCCCCTGGGTGCCGTGTAGCCGACCACCGCGAACTCGTCGCTCGCCAGCAGCTTGGTCTTGCGCCAGTCGTCGCTGCGACCGCCGTGGTAGGGGCGATCCACGCGCTTGGAGATGATGCCCTCGAAATGAGTGTCGCCGGCCAGCTTGAACGCCGCGTCGCCATCGCCCTCGATATGCGAGCTGTAGGCCAGGTGCGGCGGGCCGCCGTCCAGCACGTCCTGCAGCAGCGCCTTGCGCGTGATCAGCGGGGCGGCGGTGACGTCCACGCCGTCGAGATGCAGCAGGTCGAATAGCGCGAACGCCAGCGCGCCCTGGCGTTCGCCGGACAGCGTGGACTGCAGCAGGTTGAAGTCCTCCTTGGTGCCCTTGCCGGCGATGAGTTCACCGTCCAGCGCGCCGGACTTCAGACCCAGGGCGGCGATGGCATCGCGGATCTCGGGAATCCTGTCGGTCCACTCCAGCGCATTGCGCGACCACAGCCGCACCTCGCCGCCGGCAATCGTGGCGAGGATGCGGTAGCCATCCCATTTGAGTTCGTGCAGCCACTGTTCGCCCTTGGGTGGGGACTCCCCGAGCTTGGCCAGCTGTGGCTGGAACGGCCCGGTTGGCGCCTCGGCGCGCCTGGCACCTTCCAGTGCCAATGCCTTCCTTGCCCAGTCCTTGCGACGTTTGCGCGCCGGTGCCGGCGCCGTGGCGAGCTTCTTCTTGACCGCCTTGCCGCTGCCGGCGCGCTTGAGATCTGCGGCGGGCGGCGCGGCCACGTCGGCCAGCAGGTCATCGGCTTCGAGCGTGCCGGCGTACGCATCCTTGTCCTTGAACAGCAGCCATTGCGGCTGCCGGGCCGGCTTGCCCGAGCGCACCAGGTGCCAGCCGCCCTTGAGCTTGTCGCCGAAGAGTTCGAAGCGCAGATGGCCCTTGGCCAGTTGCGCCTCCGGGTCGCCGGTCGTCGCCCACACACCGTGGTCGAAGCGTGCGACGTGGCCGCCACCGTACTGGCCCTTGGGGATCTCGCCCTCGAAGCCGGCGTAGTCGACCGGATGGTCCTCGACTTCCACCGCCATCCGCTTGACGTCCGGGTCGTAGCTCGGGCCTTTCGGCACCGCCCAGCTCTTCAGGGCATCGCCGACCTGCAGGCGGAAGTCGTAATGGCGGCGGCTGGCGTGGTGCAGTTGCACCACGAAGATCGCGCGCTTGCCCTTGGGTACGGGCTTGCCGGGTTCGGGCTCGCGGGTCTTGTCGAAGCTCCGCTTACGGCGGTAGTCGGCCAGGCTCATGCCGGCGCGGTGGCCTTACTGGCCGAGATGGCGGCGCACCGCATCGGCGGTGGGGCCTGCCGCATCGACGGCTTCCTGCAGCTGTTCGCGGCTCACGCCGAGCGCCTTGGTCCAGTACTGGACCTCGTAGTCCTCGCTCATGTTGATGCGGTCGCGGTCCGGGCTTCCGGTCTGCTTCTTGTCGTCGGCCATGGGATGTCTCCGGGTGAGGGTGGCCACACCGTGCGACGGCCTCCGTGGTGCCGCCGTGAACCGGGCGTGCCGCTCAGTCGGCCTTTGCGCGCTTGCGTGGCGCGGCGGGCGCGGTCACCTCGATCCAGGTCGGCGCGTGGTCGCTGGGCTTTTCCAGCGCGCGCACCCAGCGGTCGACGCCGGCCGCTCTGAGGCGTTTGGCCAGTGGCGGGTTGAGCAGCAGATGGTCGATGCGCAGGCCGCGATCACGCTGGAAGTGCTGGCGGAAATAGTCCCAGAACGTGTAGATGGTTTCGTCCGGATGCAGCTTGCGCAGCGCGTCCGTCCAACCCTGCGCCAGCAGCCGCTCGAATGCCTCGCGCACTTCCGGCTGCAGCAGCGCGTCCTTGCGCCAGGACTTGGGGTCGTAGACGTCGGCGTCGGTGGGGATGACGTTGAAGTCACCGATCAGCGCCACCGGGTGCGGCAGGTCGACCAGCCCGCGCGTGTGCGTGATCAGGCGTTCCATCCACGCGAGCTTGTAGTCGAACTTCGGCCCCGGCTGCGGGTTGCCGTTGGGCAGGTACAGGCAGGCGACGACGATGCCGTGCACCGCGGCCTCCAGATAGCGGCTCTGGGTGTCCTCGCCGTCGCCGGGCAGGCCGCGGCGGCTCTCCACCGGCACGCTGCCGCGCGCCAGCAGCGCCACGCCATTCCAGGAACGCTGGCCCTGCCAGATCGCGCCATAGCCCGCCTCTTCGAGTGCGCCGACCGGAAAGGCCTCGTCGAGCGCCTTCAGCTCCTGCAGGGCGACGATGTCGGGCTGCTCGCGCTCCAGCCACGCCAGCAGGTGCGGCAGGCGGGTGCCGATGCCGTTGACGTTGAAGGTCGCGAGCCTGAGCGTCTTGCGGGCGGGCATTGGGGGTCTCCGGTAGGCGCGGGGGCAGGGCCGCCATGCGCCGTGGAGGCCCAAGCTAGGTACGCGGCCATGCGGGCCGGGTGAATAGTGGATTTCTTGTCGCCGTCGTGACGAGCGCAGTCCTAGCGTCGCGCCACAGGCAGAAGGAGCACTCCGTGGCAGACGAAGCATCCATCAACCAGGACGCGCCGATGACGCCCATGCACGTGCGCGCAGTCCACGCGGGCACGCTTTCCTGCGAGATCGACGAACGCCTGCGTTGCCTGGAAAGCCGCCTCGCCGATGCCCGGGAGCGTTATCGCGTCGATGACGACTTCTGGAACTGGTTCCACCGCGAGCTGCGACCGATCGAAGCCCAGCCCATGAACGCCGCGGAACGCGCCGCTTTCCAGCTGCGCGTCACGCTGATGATCGCCGAGCACCCGTCCACCGACGCGCCGCAACAGGCGGCGTAGTAGCGGCGTTCCCAGGTGGTTGAGGTGGCGACCCTTTCCGGCTCTTTCGGACCCTTCTCCCGCACGCGGGAGACAACGCGGCAGGAGCGCCGCGTTGCACGGCGAAGCCGCCCGTAGGGCGAGCGCCATGGATGGCGCGAGTGCAGGTGGCGCGAAGCGCCGGATGAGGGCTCTTCAGGCCCCCAGCCCCGCGTAGCGCATATATGCGCCTATCAACTGGTCGCCCCACATGAAGACGATCCAGCCGGCAATTGCCAGATAGGGCCCGAACGGAATCGGCGTCGCGCGGTCGCGACCCTGCGACGCCAGCCAGATCGAGCCGATGATCGCACCGGCCACCGCCGACAGCAGGATGATCGGCAGGATGCCCATCAATCCACACCACGCGCCCAGCGCCGCCAGCAGCTTGAAGTCGCCGTGGCCCATGCCTTCCTTGCCGGTGAGCTGCTTGAACACCCACCACACCGACCACAGGCTCACATATCCCGCGATCGCGCCCAGCAGCGCGGGCTTCGCCGGCATGTAGAGGTTGTCGGCAGCGGCAATCAACCCCAGCCACATCAATGGCAGCGTCAACTGGTCCGGCAGCAATTGCGTGCGCAGGTCGATGCCCGACAGCGCGACGAGGAAACAGGTCAGCACGATCGCGCCGAAGCCCTGCCAGCCGAAGCCGAAGTTCCACACGCAGGCCAGCACCAGCAGCATCGTCAGCAGCTCGACCAGCGGGTACTGGATCGAGATCGGCGCCTTGCACGAGCGGCACTTGCCGCGCAGCGCCAGCCAGCTGAAGACCGGGATGTTCTCGTACCAGCTCAGCTGGTGGCCGCAGTGCGGGCAGTGCGAACGCTCCACCACGATGCCGGGCGGCGGCGGATCGTAGATTTCCGGCGCCTCCAGCACCTCGCGCGCGTCGCGCTTCCACTCCCATTCCAGCCGCCGCGGAAGCCGCAGGATCACCACATTCAGGAAGCTGCCGAGCATGAGCCCGAGCGCAGCCGCAGCCGGATACCCCAGTTCGGGGTGCTGATCGAGAAATGCCATGCGCGGGATTCTAGAGGAGCTGACTAGCGGCTGCGGATCAGACCACGGCCGCCAGCTTGAAGATCGGCAGGTACATGCCGATGACCATGCCGCCGACGACCACGCCGATGAAGATCATGATCATCGGCTCGATCAGGCTCGACAGCGCATCGACCGCGTTGTTGACTTCTTCCTCGTAGAAGTCCGCCACCTTGAACAGCATGGTGTCGAGCGCACCCGCCTCCTCGCCGATCGCGGTCATCTGCACCACCATGTGCGGAAACAGGTTGACCTGCTTCATCGCCAGGTTCATCGGGTAGCCGACGGAGACGTCGTCGCGGATCAGCCAGGTGGCCTTCTCGTAGACGGTGCTGCCGGTGGCGCCGGCCACGGACTCCAGCGCTTCCACCAGCGGCACGCCGGCCTTGAAGGTCGTCGCCAGCGTGCGGCTGAAACGCGCGATCGCCGAGTTGTGCAGGATCTGGCCGATCACCGGGATCTTCAGCATCCAGCGGTCGACGGTGTGCTGCAACGCGGTCGACCGCTTGTAGGAATAGACAAAGCTGACAATCGCGGCGACCACGATCGCCAAAATCATCCACCAGTACGCCACCATGAAGCGGCTGGCGGCCACGATCATCTGGGTAAACGCCGGCAATTCCGCGCCGAAGTTGGCGAACACCGATTCGAACTGCGGCACCACGAAGATCAGCAGGATCGCGCTGACGATTAGGGCCACGGCGATGACCGTCGCCGGATAGAACAGCGCCTTCTTGATCTTGCCCTTGAGGGTTTCGATGTTCTCCTTGTAGGTGGCAATGCTGTCCAGGACCGTTTCCAGTACACCGGCGGACTCGCCCACCTTGACCAGGTTGCGCGTCAGTTCGTCGAACTGCACCGGGTACTTGCCCAGCGCTTCGGCGAACGGCGTGCCGTTCTCGAGGTCCACCCGGATGGCGTTGATCATGTCGGCCATCTTCGGGTTCTTGTGCCCGCTGCCGATGATTTCCAGGGCCTGCACGATCGGCACGCCGGACTTGATCATCGTAGCGATCTGGCGGCTGAAGACCGCGATGTCCTTCGGCGTGATGTTCTTGCCGGCGCCGCCGAACAGCGGCTTCTTCTTCGGCTTGACCACCCCGGGGCTGATGCCCTGCCTGCGCAGTTCCGCCTTCAGCAGGCTGGCATTGCGCGCTGCCTGCTCGCCCTTCATCTTCTTGCCGCGCTTGTCGGTGCCCTCCCAGACAAACGTCTCCAGGGTCACGCCCTGGCGGCCGGGTGACACAGGCTTGCGGGCCGCGGACTTGGCGGCGGATCGCGTCACGGACATCGGTTCATCCCCTTGACCGGCCTCCCCGGGCCGGGTAACGCCTGCATGGTAGCGCGTCGCGGCCCCGTGCGGAATTTCCCACTGTGACGCCCAGCAGCTTTTGCATCACTGTGGGCCATTCCCGCGCTTTACCCCTCTTCCGCAAGGCGGGGTGAGACGGCACGTCGGCGAGCCACTGGCTCACGTGCCGACGAACGCCAGAGCGGTAACGCGAGGGCCGGGGGCGCGGAGCGTAGTGTCCCGCAGGGGTGTGGCGAGGGCGCTCCTTGCTCAATCCTTCGTCACCCGATTGATCTCCGCCAGGCTGGTCACCCCCTGCTTCACCTTCCACAGCGCCGACTGCCGCAGATCCCGCACCCCGGAACGCCGCGACGCTTCGGCGATCTCCAACGCGTTCCCGCCCGCCAGCACGATCTCCTGGATCTGTTCGCTCATCGGCATCACCTGATAGATGCCGGTCCGGCCCTTGTAGCCGTTGGTGCAGTCGTCGCAGCCCACGGCATCGAACAGCTTGAGCCCGGCATGCACTTCGTCCGCCGTGAATCCCTCCGCCAGCAACGCGTTCTCCGGCAGGTCCAACGGCTTCTTGCACTTGTCGCACAGCCGCCGTGCCAGGCGCTGCGCAATCACCAGCGTTACCGAAGAGGTGATGTTGTACGGCGCGATGCCCATGTTCATCAGGCGCGCAATCGTTTGCGGGGCGTCGTTGGTGTGCAGCGTCGACAGCACCATATGACCGGTCTGCGCCGCCTTGACCGCGATCTCCGCGGTTTCCAGGTCACGGATTTCGCCGACCATGATGATGTCCGGATCCTGTCGCAGGAACGAACGCAGTGCGGCGGCAAAGGTCATGCCACGCTTGACGTTCTGCTGCACCTGGTTCACGCCCGGCAGGCGGATTTCCACCGGATCCTCGACGGTCGAGATGTTGCGCTGCTCGTCGTTGAGAATGCCCAGCGCTGTGTACAGCGACACGGTTTTGCCCGAACCCGTGGGGCCAGTCACCAGCACCATGCCGTACGGCTTGTGGACGGCATCCATGAACAGTTTCTGCTGATCGGCCTCATAGCCCAGCTTCTCGATGCCGAGCTTCGCCGCGCTGCCATCGAGGATACGCAGCACCACCTTTTCGCCAAACAGCGTCGGCAAGGTGCTGACGCGGAAGTCGATCTGCTTGGTCTTGGACAGGTTGAGCTTGATGCGTCCATCCTGTGGAACACGCTTCTCGGCGATGTCCAGCTGCGCCATTACCTTCAGGCGCGCGGTGATGCGGCCATTGAGTTTGACTGGCATTTTGGCGGCCTGTTTCAGGATGCCGTCGATGCGCAAGCGCACCCGGTAGTCGTCCTCATAAGGCTCGAAATGGATGTCGGAGGCGCCCTTGCGGATGGCATCCACCAGCACTTTGTTGACAAACTTGACAATCGGCGTGTCGTCCTTGCCGTCAGCGACGGTGTCGGGGCGCCCGTCCTCGTCGCCGCCCACGTCCAGGCTTTCGAGTCCTTCCGCATCTTCGAGCGCGTCGCCGAAAGCTGTCGTTGGCCTCAAGCCACAGGTCGACGGTGCGCCGTAGCACCTCCTCGTCGACCAGGATCGGTTCCACCACCAGGTTGGTGTGGAACTTGATCTCGTCCAGGGCCCGGGTATCCGTCGGGTCCGCAGTGCCCACGAACAACTTGGCACCACGCTTGAACAGCGGCAGCACGCAGTGCTTGCGCAACAGCTCGTCCTTGACCAGCTTCACCGCGCTTTCCCGGGCTCATCGCACCGGGGTCGAACAGCGGCATGCCAAACTCGATCGAGTTTGCTGCGGCCAATTGGGCGCCGGTGATCCTGCGGTGCTCGCGCAGCCAAGTGCTGACGTGCTTGCGCTCGGCGGAAGCCTTGTCTAACGCTTCGCGTGCAGTGCTTTCGTCCAGCGCTCCATCCATCACCAGGCGGCGCGCGATGCCGGTGATGCCGACAAGGTTGGTGGTTGCGACTGCGCTCATACACGTATTCCAGTCAGAGTATCGCGACTCTAGCGCAAAGACTTGGCGGAGTCAGGGACGTTGACTAATGTAAAGACTGCGTTGTGGCATGTCAGGTGCTTCCCGGGGGACTCCGTAGGGAGGGAGTTAGCGTTTCCAAAAAAGCCCAAATCTGTTTCGCCATTGAAACGGCCATGACGCAAGTCTCGTTTTTGTAGATGATGGGTGCTCTAGGATCTGTTGCGCAACCCGCACGACGAGCGGTGTTCGCACATTTTCTCACCCCCAGATCGCGCGGGTCGACCTGCGCGGTGAGGTGACCGCGGTAGGCGCGCCCACCTGCACGTCGGCCTCCTCCCAGATCCACCGGTATGACTTGAGCATAATCTAGCTGAATAGGTGTTTTGCCACGTCCGGATTGCCTTTGCGCCACATCACGGTGTCAAGTAGGTAATGGTGAATGTTGATGAATACCCATACTAGGAAAAAGAACAGGCTTGGGCCAAACAAGTCGCGGTTATATGGCACCACTGCGTTTAGCCAGCTGGGCAAAACCCAGAAGCCTGCATATCCCAGGATGCTCCCTCCCACGATAAATCCAAACATGCGAACGCCATATCCAAGATCACTGCCAAGTACCGTAACCCGAGAAGCTCTCGACTTGTTCCACTGAAAGCGCCAAACAACGGCGAGATACTGAAGTGAATGAAAGAGCGGGACCCAAAGGATGACAATGGGGTCTCGGATCAGCAGCCAAGCGTAAATAGTCGTGAAATACGCTATCAGCCCGTTCCAGGCGATAGGGTGCTTGCTGCGTAGAAGTAATTGACCGATGGTGATCGCGGTAAAGCCCGCGGCGGCGCCTGCGGCTATGACGACCTCAATGGGTACTGGAATCGCAAAGTATTCGATGCCGAAGTAAGCCTTAGTGGATTTCCCAATAAGATAATTTATGAGAAGCCACGAGAGAATCCAGGTAGCATATGCATTGGCGAGAAGCCATCGCTTTTCATGCTCTGTATAGAAGGCGCGCTTAAGCACGGCATCAACCATGGCCATGCCATATCCCTGCTTAACATAGTGCCAGCCGACAAGAAAAAACATCGCATTCGCAGCAAGCCCGAGCATTCGTGGGGCAGCGAAGATTACTGTCCAAGCCAGATATCCCCCGATGACCATCGGCGCCACGAAGCCAACAAATAGATACTGGCGACGTAAGTCAGAAGGATATTGGTCAGAGCGCAACTTCGTTCTTATCCCGCTATAAAAGATCTGGTAAGAGTGCGCGAAGTGCGGGTGGTTGATCAGGTTGGCCAATGCGAGTGTTGCGCCTAGAGACAATGTCTGGGCACTCTCGTCGCCACCGAGGAATAGGCGGAGTAGCAATAGCGCGATTAACGATCCACCCCCGAGCAATAGAAGATCTATGGTGGGACCAAATAGATATCGTTGGCGAAGGCGCGAGGTAGTTCGATCACCGATGTCGGGAATGTGGGTCGCGGACATTGGTCTTCCTCTCAAAAAAAACCCCGGCGCAAGGCCGGGGTCGGATAGCAGGGTTGCGTAATTACGGGCCTGCGGGAGCTGCGGAGGAGCTACGGCAGGACGCAGGCACGTGCTTCGCCTCGCCCGTGCTGTGGGTGCAGACCCAGGTAATCGGCGCGTTGAGATCGGCCTGGGTGGGCGTGAAGACGAGGGTGGGCTCAACCGTCGCGCCCGTGGCCCGCGTCACAACCGTGATCACACCGTTCGCTACCGTCACCGAAGCAACGTTCGTCGTCTGCTGCGACGTGATGCCGGCGAGCGCATTATCCGTAACGGCCGTCGCAAGGATGCCCCTTGACTGAGCGGTCTCAGCAACCGCGAGCTTTGCCGGTGCTGCCGCAACGATGCCTTCACTGACCTTAGCGCGGATGGTGTAGTCCTGATAAGCCGGCAGCGCGATAGCGGCCAAGATGGCGATGATCGCGACGACGATCATCAGTTCGATCAGCGTGAAGCCCTTCTGCATCTTCTTCATGTGTATCCCCTAGGAGTGATTTGAACTCACGTGCCGGTGGTCGGCGGGTGCCGGGTCCGTTGGCAGCCGTGCGACGTCCCGCACGTGCCTCATGATCTACGCAACAGGCGTGCCAACCCTGTGGGGGATTCCCCGAGCGGCAGGTTTTGCCGGGTGGGGTCACAGATCGGGATGTTAGAAGAGGGTCCGGATGACCCGTTGCGTCACATTTCTGGTTGGAAGTGACGCTGAGGGTTCGGCCAGGGGTGTGCGAGCCGGGCGTGCTCAGGCCGATACGGCATTCCAGTAGAGGTAGCCGATGCCGAAGGTCTGCACCAGGAGCCAGATCCACGCGGCGATGGCGTACTGGAAGCGTCTGTCCAACGGCAGGTCGTCGCGGCTGGCGGCGAGGATGCCGGCCCACGCGATGACGAAGGAGATTGAAAGGGTGAGCAGGCCGCCGCGGGGTTGGAGCAGGCTGTAGCGCGGCTCCACCTGCATCAGTGCGAGATAGCCGCGGATGTGGCGAGGGTGACCAGGGCGGCGGCGGGTTTCATGGCTGGCTGGCGCTGCGCGCCACCCTCTCTTGGGCCGAAGAAAAGTTTTCACAAGCGCCCTCATCCGCCCCTTTGGGGCACCTTCTCCCGCGTGGGGGAGAAGGGTGGGCGCCAGGCCCTCGGTGCGGGAGTTGCGCGCGGAAGAACCCCTCGGAGCAATAGGCCCGGCTCAACCGATCTTGGGATCAATCAATCCCCAATTTCTTCAGCTTGTACCGCAGCGCCCGGAAGGTGATGCCCAGCGCCGCCGCGGTCTTGGTCTTGTTGTAGCGGTTTTCCTGCAGGGCCTGCTGGATGGCAGCGCGTTCGATTTCCTCGATGTACGAGGGCAGCGCGGTGGAAGCGGTGTCGTAGGGGCTGAGGGTGCGCGGGTCGGGCGTGGATGCCGCGTGCATGCCGCCGGGTGACTGGCCGGGTGCGGTGTCACCGCGGTTCGCGGCGCCGAGGGCGAGGTGGGCGCCGGGACGCTGGCCGCGGGGCAGGTGCAGGTCGTCGGGCTGGATGAGGTCGCCCTCGGCCAGTGCCAGGGCGCGTTCGAGGATGTTCTCCAGTTCGCGCACGTTGCCGGGGAAGGGGTACTCCTCCAGCGCCGCGAGCGCGGCGGGGGCCAGTACAGGGGTGGGGCGGCGCATGGCCTGGGCGAGGCGTTGCAGGATGCCGGTGGACAACAGCTTGAGGTCGCCGGTGCGTTCGCGCAGCGGCGGCACGTGCAGGCCGATGACATTGATGCGGTAGTAGAGGTCGTGGCGGAAGCTGCCGAGGTCGACCAGCTGGGCGAGGTCCTTGTGGGTGGCCGAAAGGATGCGCACGTCCACCGGCACCTCGATCGAGGCGCCGACCGGGCGGATGGTCTTTTCCTGGATCGCGCGCAGCAGCTTGACCTGCATCGACAGTGGCAGCTCGGCCACCTCGTCGAGGAACAGGGTGCCGCCGTCGGCGGTCTGGAACAGGCCGGGCTTGTCTGCGTGGGCGCCGGTGAAGCTGCCCTTCCTGTGGCCGAAGAATTCGCTTTCCATCAGCTCGTTGGGGATGGCGCCGCAGTTGACCGGCACGAACGGGCCCGCCGCCCGTGCGCTCTGCCCGTGGATGGTGCGGGCAACCAGCTCCTTGCCGGTGCCGGATTCGCCACTGATATGCACCGGCGCCTGGCTGCGCGCGACCTTGGCCACCGTGCGGCGCAGGTCGACCATGGCGTCGGATTCGCCGAACAGGCGCCCGGCGGGTTCCTCGCTGGCCGAAGGGGCGGGGCGCGTGTTGAGGTCCAGCGCCTGGCGCACCAGCCCGCGCAGCATGTGGATGTCGACCGGCTTGCTGACGAAATCGAACGCGCCCGCCTTCAGCGCTTCCACCGCGGCCTCGACGTTGCCGTAGGCAGTGATCACCGCGACCGGGGTGCGCGGGAAGCGGGTGGTGATCTCGGCCACCAGCTCGAGGCCGGAGCCGTCCGGCAGGCGCATGTCTGTCAGGCACAGCTCGTAGCTGCCGCTACCCAGCAGTTCGCGGGCGGCGGTGAGGGTGGGCGCGGTATCGGTGCGCAGGCCCATCCGCCCCAGCGTCAGCACCAGCAGCTCGCGGATGTCGTGTTCGTCGTCGACGATCAGTACGGAGCGTTGTTCGCTGGTCGTGGTCACCGGGGATCCTCGTTGGGGTTGCTTGGCCGCGATCCATGCGGTGGGGGGGTGGGGTTGGCAGGGCCGTGACGCGCATTGGCCGCGTGGGCGGGGCGCAAGGGGGGTTGCGTCCCGAGTCGCTTCCGCCGGCAGAAAAGTGTGAATGCGGGCTCGCCTGCATCCTTGGCAGCGCAAGCATTTGCCCGCGCAGGTCAATAGGTGACCAATTATGCCGAAAGCAGCGGGTTCCGTCCCGACAGCACCAGACGGAAGCAGGCACCGCCACCGGGCACCGGGACGTAATCGAGGCTGGCCCCATTGGCCTTGGCCAGTTCGCGGGCGATATAGAGCCCCAGGCCGGTGCCGTATTCGGACGTGGTGAAGAACGGCCGACCGATCTGCGCCGCCACGGCGTCCGGGATGCCCGGGCCGCGGTCGGCAACCTCGATTGCCGGCCGTCCCTCGCGCACCTCCACCGCCACCGTCACCCGCGCGATCTCGCCGGGCAGTCGGCCGTGGTTGATCGCGTTCTGCACCAGCACGGTGAGGATCTGCTGCAGGTGGCGCGGGTCGAACACGGCCTCCAGCGGGCGCTCACGGCCGGCCTGCTGCAGGCTGCCGTTCTCGGGTGCCAGGGTGAGGTGGAAATCGGCAATGAAACGGCGCACCGTCGCCACCAGTTCGAGCCGCTCGGGCATCGCGCGCTCGCGCCGGGCCAGGCCGAGCACGCTTTCGACGATGCCGTTGGTGCGCTGGCACTGCTGCGTGATGATCTGCAGCAGGCGGCGATCGGCTTCATCAAGCGGCGATTCCTCAAGCAGCTGGGCGGCGTAGTTGATCGCCGCCAGCGGGTTGCGGATCTCGTGGGCCAGGCTGGCCGAGAAGCGGCCCATCGCCGACAGCGTCAACGACTCCGCGCGCCTGGATACCAGCGAGGCGTCGTCGAGGAACACCAGCGTGGAATCGCTGCCTGGCAGCAACCGGGCGAACCTCGGCTGCACCTCGATGCGCTCCGGGCCGCAGACGATCGGCGATTCATCGTTGCGGCCGTCGCGGCGCCAGCCCGCCAGGCGTGCGGCCAGCTCGGGTGCGGGCGCCGTCAGTGCGGTGCCGTCGAGTGCGCCCTCGTCATCACCGCCGAGCACCAACGTGGCCGCCTCGTTGGCCAGCTGGATATGGTCGCGGCCATCGACGATCAGCACGCCGGTGCGCATGCGCCGGATGATCAGTTCGTTGAGGCCGGCGAGATTGGCCGCGTGTTCGCCGTGGCGCTCGGCCAGCGCATGGCTTTCGCGCATGCGCTCGCCCAGCAGGTTGGTCAGCACGGCGATGGCGACGAAGCTGATGGCGAACATCAGCGCTTCGGCCAGCGGCCGCGCGGAACCGCCTTCCAGCTGCGACCACAGGTATTCGCCGATCATCGCCGCAGCCGCGGCAAATGCCACAAGAAGCGCCACCCGCAGCTTGAGGAACAGCGCGGCGCCGCCGATGTTGGTCAGCAGCAGCAGGGCGACTCCGGGGCCGGCGGCCGGCAGCGCATGGGTGATCAGCAGTGCCAGCGCGATGTCCACGCCGGCGCCGATCAGTGCGAGTTCGCCCAGATGGGCGTTTGGTCGCCGCGTCCACAGCCATAGTGCGAACGCGGCGGGAAGGCCGGCCAGGGCGACGCTGACGGCCAGGGCCGGGTCGTGCGGTTCGGCGATCAGCGGGCCGATCGGGCTGAACACCAGCAGGCAGAGCAGGCTGGCTTCGAGCAGCCGGTACAGCGCCAGCAGGTGCAGTTCGCGCCGCAGGACGCGATCGGTGTAGACGATGCTGGCGGGCAGCTGGAACAGAAGCGCCTTCCCGGGCGTGGTTCGTTGCGAGTATAGGGGCACCACAAGGCGGAGCTCCGGGGCTTCTGACCCTTCTCCCGCGGGCGGGAGACAGATCGGCAGGACCGCCGATCTGGACGGCGAAGCCGCCCGCAGGGCGAGCGACATGGAAGTCGCGAGTCCAGGTGGCGCGCAGCGCCGGATGAGGGCGGTCGCATCAACTGCCCTCACCCGCCCCTTCGGGGCACCCTCTCCCGCAAGCGGGAGAGGGGTCGGAAAGAACCCGGCCCCGATCGAAGCGATTCACCATGCCGATCCAGGACCCTCACTTTTGCCCCGCAGCGCAGCATGGGCGAGAATGGCGGTCTGCCCGCGCCCCTGTCGCCAGCCCCTGGCCAGCGAGTCCGTCGTGCGCGGTCCGTCACCCCACGCAGGATTCCACATGAATTTCCACGAATATCAGGCCAAGCAGCTGTTTGCCGACTACGGCATCCCCGTGCCGGCCGGGCGCGTCGCGTCCACCGCCGATGAAGCCGTCGAGGCCGCCAACGCGCTTGGCAACGGGCCCTGGATGGTGAAGGCGCAGATCCACGCTGGCGGCCGCGGCAAGGCCGGCGGCGTCAAGTTCTGCAAGACCACCGACGACGTGAAGGCCGCGGCGGCCGGCATGCTCGGCACCAACATGGCCACCTACCAGTCCGCGGGCGTCGCGCTGCCGGTGAACCTGGTGCTGGTGACCGAGGCCGGCGAGATCGCCAAGGAACTGTACCTGTCGGTGCTGGTGGACCGCGGCACGCGTTCGATCACCTTCATCGCCTCGTCCGAAGGCGGCGTCGACATCGAGCAGGTCGCAGCCGAGACCCCCGAGAAGATCCAGACCCTCAACGTCGACTTCGTCGAAGGCCTGCAGCCCTACCAGGCGCGCGAGATCGGCTTCAAGCTCGGCCTCAACGCCAAGCAGGCCAACCAGCTGGCGAAGATCATGGGCGGCCTCTACCGGCTGTTCAACGAGAAGGACCTGGCGCTGGTCGAGCTCAATCCGCTGGCGATCCTTGATTCGGGTGATCTCTACGCGCTCGACGGCAAGGTCAACTCCGACGACAACGCCACCTTCCGCCACAAGGACCTCGCCGCCATGCGTGACACCACGCAGGAAGACGAGGCCGAGGTGCGCGCCAGCGAGCACGACCTCAACTACGTGACCATGGACGGCAACATCGGCTGCATGGTCAACGGCGCCGGCCTGGCGATGGCGACGATGGACGTGATCCAGCTCGAGGGCGGCTCGCCGGCCAACTTCCTCGACGTCGGCGGTGGCGCCACCAAGGAGCGCGTGACCGAGGCGTTCAAGCTGATCCTGTCCAGCGACAAGGTGAAGGCGATCTTCGTCAACATCTTCGGCGGCATCGTCCGCTGCGACATGATCGCCGAGGGCATCATCGCCGCGGTCAAGGAAGTGGACGTCAAGGTGCCGGTGGTCGTTCGCCTCGAGGGTACCAACGTCGAAGCGGGCAAGAAGCTGCTGGCCGAATCCGGCCTGGCGATCACCCCGGCCGACGACATCAACGACGGCGCGCGCAAGGCCGTCGCCGCCGCTGCCTGATTCCGCGATCCGTTGTTTCCTCCCTTCTCCCGCCCGCGGGAGAAGGTGCCGAAGGCGGATGAGGGCGCACCAAGACTGCAGCCCTCGCCCCAACCCCTCTCCCGCCTGCGGGAACGGGGCTCCAACAGGAAGATTCCATGTCCGTTTTGATCAATAAAGACACCAAGGTGATCGTGCAGGGCTTCACCGGCCAGCAGGGCACCTTCCACGCCACCCAGATGGTGGAATACGGCACCCAGGTCGTTGGCGGCGTGACCCCCGGCAAGGGCGGCACCACCCACATCGACCTGCCGGTGTTCAACACCGTGCGCGAGGCCGTCGAGGCCACCGGTGCGAACGCGTCGGTGATCTACGTGCCGCCGCCGTTCGCGGCTGACGCGATCCTCGAAGCCGCGGCCTCCGGCATCAAGGTCATCGTCTGCATCACCGAGGGCATCCCGGTGCTCGACATGCTGCGCGTCGACAACGTGCTCAAGCAGCACGACGACGTGGTGCTGATCGGGCCCAACTGCCCCGGCGTGATCACCCCCGGCGAGTGCAAGATCGGCATCATGCCGGGCCACATCCACATGCCGGGCAAGATCGGCATCGTGTCGCGCTCGGGCACGCTGACCTATGAAGCCGTCAAGCAGACCACCGCCGCCGGCCTCGGCCAGTCCACGGTGATCGGCATCGGTGGCGATCCGGTCAACGGCCTCAACTTCGTCGACTGCCTGAAGCTGTTCAACGAGGACCCGCAGACCGAAGGCATCATCATGGTCGGCGAGATCGGCGGCGACGCCGAGGAAGCCGGCGCCGAGTACATCAAGGCGCACGTCAGGAAGCCGGTCGTCGGCTTCATCGCCGGTGCCTCGGCCCCTCCGGGCAAGCGCATGGGCCACGCCGGCGCGATCGCCTCGGGCGGTTCGGGCACGGCCGAAGGCAAGTTCGCGGCGATGGAAGCCGCTGGCGTCAAAACCGTGCGCTCGCCGGGCGACCTCGGCGCGGCGATTGCCGAGCTGGTGAAGTAAGAGCGCACACTGCGCACACGGGTGCGGAAGGCACCTGTCGAAAAAGGCCGCCTCCGGGCGGCCTTTTTTGTGCAGAGGTGCGCGCCGTTGCAGTCGCGCGGAGTGACCCCTCTCCGGCGAGCGGACAGAGGCTGAGGGCGTTTCCGGTGCATTGAAGCAGTCCTCATCCGCCCCTTCGGGGCACCTTCTCCCGCGGGCGGGAGAAGGGGGCGCGTGCTTCGCGGCTGCAGGTTCGAGTTGTTCCAGGCGCGCGGAATTACCCCTGTCCCGCGAGCGGGAGAGGGGCAGGGGTTTGGGCTTACGGCATAACGCAGATCACGAGCCCCTCATCCGCCGCTACGCGCCATCTCGCGCCCAGCCCTCACGTCGCCGCTCGGGCCTTCGCCGGCACGCGAGCCCGTTGCTCGCAAGCGCGCCGCCTCACCCCGCGCGCGAGAGAGGATTAGCGTGGATATTTGCGCGTCGGCATCAAGGGCCGGCGCACGTTCGATGAGCGCTGCGCGCGCTCTAACCCCCTCTCCCGCCTGCGGGAGAGGGGTTGGGGTGAGGGCGGAAAGGCGGAGCATCCGACAGCAACGCGTGGACTTTTCCGATGGTCGCAGCAGGGCGGGTGTCGCACATTGCGTTCGTCGCCGGGCCGGAGCGCACGGATGCGCCAGAACGCGAAACACGGGTTCGCACGCCAGTTGCGCCGCGAGATGACCGACGCCGAGCGGCTGATGTGGTTCCACCTGCGTAACCGGGCCATGCTGGGCGCGAAGTTCCGTCGCCAGTGTCCCGTGGGTCCTTTCGTAGCCGGCTTTGTCTGTGCGGAAGCGCGCCTGATCGTCGAGATCGATGGATCGCAGCACGGCAGCGATGTGGACGCCGCGCGGACCCAATTCCTCGAGCGTCGCGGTTACCGGGTGCTGCGGTTCTGGAATCACGATGTGCTGGTGCGAACCCCGCAGGTGCTGGAGGCGATCGTGGCAGAGCTGGACGTAGCGGATTGCGCGTGCGCGACCGTGGCTTCGCGGTGGAGCAAGGTCCAGCCGGCCTGAGACACCCTCATCCGCCCCTTCGGGGCACCTTCTCCCGCACGCGGGAGAAGGGTCCAGACAGCGGCCTCTGGCAGGCGGGAGAGACAGCGGCCTTCCGCACACGCGGGAGAGGGTCCAGACAGCGGCGACCGACTGTCCGGCATCGCGCGCCCTTCGAGGGTCCGGGTCCTGCACCACGGCAGACCGATGTGGGATGCCCCTTCCCGCCATCGATCTGGCCGACGATCGTGCTGCCCGGCAGGTCGGTCGCCTGATCCAACGCATGCAGCCCGTACATTGCGGTCTGGAATAATGGTCGCCTTTCCAGGTTCCGGTGTCCCCATGTCCACGACTCTCCGCATCGCGATGGCGCAGTTCGATTTCCCGGTGGGTGCGGTCGAGCGCAATGCCGAGCGGATCAGCCAGATGATCCTGGAAGCGCGCGACGAGTTCGGCGCCGACGTGGTGGTATTCCCGGAGCTGGCGATCAGCGGTTATCCGCCCGAGGACCTGCTGATGCGGCCGTCGTTCCTGGCCGCCTGCGAGCGTGCGCTGCAGCGCGTGGCGACGGAGACGAAGGGCATCGTCGCAGTGGTCGGCTGGCCGGAGTCCGTGGGCAGCGTGCTCTACAACTCGGCCAGCGTGCTGCGCGATGGTCGCGTGGAGCAGACCTATCGCAAGCGCGAACTGCCCAACTACAACGTGTTCGACGAGCGCCGCTACTTCCATGTCGATCCGGACGGCGGTTCGTGCGTGTTCGAGGTCAAGGGCGTGCCACTCGGCCTGCTGGTCTGCGAGGACCTGTGGTTCGCCGAGCCGATGGCCGACACCGTGCGCGAGGGCGCCGAGCTGGTGCTGGTGCCCAATGCCTCGCCATATGAGCGTGGCAAGCACGCCGAGCGCGACGGCATGCTGGCCGATCGCATCGCCGACACCGGTGCGGCGATCGCCTACGTCAATGTCGTCGGCGGCCAGGACGCACTGGTGTTCGACGGCGCCTCGCTGGTCGCCGACGGCGATGGTTCGATCCATCCCGCGGCAGTGGCCTTCGCCGACCAGTGGCTGGTGGTGGATTACGACGCGGCGACGCGCCGGTTCACGCCGGTGGTGTGGGTGGACGATGGCGACGAGAGCATCGATGCGCTGGCGTGGCGCGCGGTGACGCGTGGCATCCGCGACTACTTCGGCAAGAACGGCTTCGAGCACGCGTGGATCGGACTGTCCGGCGGACTGGATTCCTCGGTGGTGCTGGCGATGGCGGTCGATGCGATCGGTGCCGAGCATGTCACCGCGGTGCGGTTGCCCTCGCGCTACACCGCGGGCTTGAGCAACGACCTCGCCGCCGAGCAGTGCGAAGCGCTCGGTGTGCGCATGATGAGCCTGCCCATCGAGGCGCCGTTCAAGGCCTATCTCGACACGCTGGCGGAGACCTTCGCCGGCCAGGAGCCGGACGTCACCGAGGAGAACCTGCAGTCGCGCATCCGTGGCGCGATGCTGATGGCGTTGTCCAACAGGTTCGGCGGGCTGGTGCTGACCACCGGCAACAAGAGCGAATACGCGGTCGGCTACGCCACCATCTACGGCGACATGGCTGGCGGCTATGCGCCGCTCAAGGATCTGTACAAGACCGAGGTCTATGGCCTGGCGAAGTGGCGCAATACCGTAGGCGGTGCGCCGGCGATCCCGCGCGGGGTGATCAGCCGCCCACCGTCGGCGGAGTTGCGCGCCGGGCAGACCGACCAGGATTCGCTGCCGCCCTACGACGTGCTCGACGCCATCCTGCTGCGTCACGTCGATTACGAGCAGTCGCGCGACGAGATCGTCGCCGCCGGGTTCGAGACCACGCTGGTCGATCGCGTGCTGCGGCTGGTGCGCACCAGCGAGTGGAAACGCCACCAGGCCGCGCCAGGCCCGAAGATCTCCCGCCGTGCATTCGGGCGCGAGCGGCGCTATCCGATCAGCAACGGCTACGGCGCCTGAGCGGTCAGCGGTAGCGCGTCCACAGCACGGTTGCTTCCGGGCTCCCAGTGGGCGGCGCAGTGCCGGCACCGCCGCAGGAACTGCCGATGCAGGGCAGCGCATCGGGATCGAAGGCGATGTCGCCGGTGGTCTGGTTGATCGTGGTGCTGCCGCTGATCCGCGCCTGGCCGGTGGCGCCCGACTGCGCGGCGACGATGATCGAGCCGTCGATCCGCGTGCTGCCGCCGGTGGCGAGGTTGTCGCCGGCTACCACGTTGCCTGAAGCCACCGTCGACGCGCCAAGGTCGATGAGGCCGCCGCCGTACGAGCCGTTCGGTCGGTAGCCACCGGCGATATAGGCGGCGTTGGCGAGCGTGCTTTCGAGCAGCGTGCGGCTGGCGGTATCGCACAGGTTGGTGGGAATCAGCTGGGCGAAATTGGCGTTGGCGCCCCCGGTCACGGAAGCATTGGTGCAGGTGGATGCGTAACCCGCCCAGTTGGGCGCCATGGTGCGGTGCGCGCCCGCGGTGCTGATGTTGCCGGTGGCGATGAAGGTGTTGACGTAGGTGCCGTTGGCGACTTCCAGGTTGCCGTCGAACCAGGCGATGCCACGCGCCATCGAACCGCCGTTGACGGTCCATTTGCCATTGGCGTGGGCGAAGCAGCTGTTCTGTGGCGAGAAGCCCTGGCAGATTGTGGCGACGGGCCGGGTGCACAGGGTGCCGGACATGTCCTGCGGCCGGCACAGCCAGTCGGGCTGGCGGGTGTTGTTGGCCATCCGTTCGCCGAGCACATAGGTGCCAGCAGGTATGCCCTGCACATGGGCGACGGTGACCTGGATGCGCCCGTTGATGATTTCGAAGCGGTAGTTGGCGGCCTCGCGCAGCGGGTAGGCATCGACCCGCACGCGCGGGATGTCGATCGCGGCGAGCAGGGGGACGGCAACCGCAGCCGGCGTTTGGACGCCGGCCTGATAGCCGCGCTGCACGGTCACGCGGATGCCGTTGTTGCCGGTCTGCCCGCGCTGCAACGTGCCGCCGATGGTGCCCGTGCCAACGCCCTGCCAGCCGGACACGTACAGCGAGCCGCTGGCGAACACCGCATCCGCCGCGCCGCTGCCTTCGAGCCGCACATTGCCTCGGCTGGTGATGCTGCCCGCCGAGGCGCTGCCCAGCAGCACCACGTCGCCCCCAGCGCGCACCTGGCCGGTGTGGCCCCAGCCGGACAGCTGCACGCGGCCACCGGCGTGGGCCGACGTCGCGCCGGCGACGATGCTGATGTTGCGGCCTGCCACCAGGGTGGTCGGGTTGCGGTTGGCGCCGCCGTAATCGATGTCGACGTTGGCGCGGATCGAGCCGGCACCGCCGCCACTGCCGGTCCAGCGCACGCTGCCTTCGGTGCTGATCGCGCTGATGTTGACGCCGCCCGCGGTCACCAGCACGTCGCCCTTCGCCTCCACCACGTCGCCGTTGCCGCCGGCGAAGGTGACGCTGCCGTCGCTGCGGATCGACATCGGCCTGGCACCGCCTTCGACGCGCACATTCCCCTTCGCACGCACCTGCGACACGCCGGAACTGCCGCGCAGCACCACGTCGCCGTCGCTCTCCACGGTGTTCACCCGGATGCCGCTGCCGATGGTGACGTTGCCGGTGGCGCGCAGCGTGTCGATGCCGGTGATCGATGCATTGTCGAGGCGCACGTTGCCATCGACGTTGATGACGGCGTTCTCGCCGGTGAAGGCGATGCCGCCGGAAATGTCGAGATCGCGATAGATGTTGATCGCGCCCAGCGTTGCGGCACCTCCACCAGGCGGTGCCGCAGCTCCCGGCAGCGCCACGACGTACACCGCTTCCACCGTGGAGGTGGTGGCGGAAGTGCCTTCGGACGCGCGACCGGTGACCTGCGCAGTGACGCGGTAGGTGGACGCGCCCGACAGCCGGCAGACCTCGCTGATCGTCGCCCGCGGCACCGCGATGGCGTCGGCGCCGGTGATGGCGATCTCCCCGCGCACCGGCGTGCCTTGGCAGGCGTACGGCTCTGTGGAGGCCGCTGCCGCGGCAGCGGCGGCAGGCGTCGCGGGCAAGGCATCGCGGCGGTTCCAGCCTTCGCCATTGGCCCAGCGCTCGTAACGGTCCTCCGGCAGTTCCAGCAGCGCGGTGCGGATGGTCTCGACGCCGCGCCAGGCCGCACCCTGGGCTGCCGTGGCGGCATGCACGGTGAGCTGGCGCTGCTGGGTGCCGCGCAGCGAACCGGTCATGGTGAACACGGTGGTGCCGACCACCAGGCCGAGCAGCAGCAGCACGAGGATCGTCGCCACGCCGCGTTCGCGGTGTGCGGCACTGCGGCGGTGGATGCGGACCGTACTCACCCCATGCCTCCGCCGCTTGCGCGCAGGTTGGCGAGGCAGGTGGAGAACACCACGTCACTGCCGACCTTCAGCGACACCCGCTGCGACACCGGCAGCAGGTCCGCCTGCTGGGCATACGGCAGGCTGCAGGCGCCGTCGCGTTCGAAGTGCGCGCCGGCCAGTGCATGCACACCAGCCTCGTCGCCAAGCGCGGTGCCGTCCGCCGCCTGCGGCACGAAGAAACCGGTGGCCGAGACCAGCCGGCGCGGTGCCAGCGGGCCGGCCGCGGTCCAGGCGAGTGCCGGATCATCCGCAGCGCTGCAGCTGCGGCCCGGCAACCAGTACAGGCCGCGGCGGTCGGCGCCCGCATCGGCAGGCGTTACCCGCAGTCCCGGTGCGTTCGCAGCGGTGGCGATGCGCAATCCGGCGCAGGCATGCCCGGGATCCGGGTGCAGGCTGTAGCGCCAGACGATCTGTCGCCCGCCATCGACGATCGCCAGCACGCCGGGCTCGCCGGGTGCGATGCCGAACCCGGCCCGCTGCAGCTCCATCTGCACGGTCAGCAGGGCGGACGCGAGTTGGCCATCGCGTTGCGCACTGCGCGATGCATTGCCCGACACGTCGATCAGTACGCGGTAGATCGACACCATCGCCGCGATCGTCAGCAGCGAGATCAATACGCCGACCATCATGCTGATCAGGCTCTGGCCGCGCTGCCGGCGCGGGCCGCGTGGCGCGCGCGTGGTCATCGCGCCACCTGCCGGGTGCCGACCACCAGCGGTGCTGCGTCGGGCACCTGTGACGTGGTGCCCTCGAGCGCACGCACTGGCACGCGCAGTGCCACTTCGCGCGGCGTGGTCACGGCCGCGTTGGCGCCGCTTCCAAACGCCAGCGACACCGTCGGGCCCGGCGCGCACTGCACCGCGACCGGCTGCTCACCCTGCACCGTCCACGGCGCGACGATGGTGGTACCACCGGCATCGCACAGCGATACACCTTCCATCTGCAGGGTGTTGCGCAGCTGTTCGACGGAGAGATTGGCGATCCGTGCCTCGTGCTGTCCGGCGGCGATGCGTCCCGCCACATGCGCCATCGACGCGCCGAGCAGCGCGGTGATCAGCACCCCGACCAGGGCTTCCAGCAGCACGTCGCCGCGCTGGTGCCTGCGCACGGGCCTAGAGCAGCTCGACATATTCCAGCGCCTGGTTGCCGGCCCCGATCGCGATGCGTTCCTGGGTGACGAGTGCGCACCCGGGGGCATCGGTGCGATGGCCGTGGCTGTCGAAAGCCACGCACGAAAACAGGTTGCCATCGGCGCGGAAGCTCGCCAGATCGGCGAAGCCGCCGATGCCGGTGCTCTTCAGCGCCATGTCGCGATGGGCCGGCAGTTCCGCCTGCCATTCGGGCGCCGTGCGCCAGCTGCCATCGGCATTGCGCACCCGCACCTGCAATCGGCGACGGTCGTCGTCCACGACCAGCTCCAGGCGTGCCACCCCGCCGGTGGTGCCCGCCGGCAGTGCGCCGGGATTGCGCAAGGCCAGCGCGCGCGCCTGCGCCACCGCCTCGGTTGCCTGCGCCCGCACATGCATCTGCCGCGAACCGTCGATCCAGCCGGCAGTCAAAGGCACGCCGACCAGCATCAGCATCGCGGCGATCGCCAGGGTGATCACCAGTTCGATCAGGGTGACGCCGCGCATGCATCGGCGAACGCGCAGGCCCCTGGTGGGCGTGCATGCGCAGGCCACGACCGCCGTGTGCGTCATCGGGTTCACCACGATGTGCCGCCGACGTCGGGGCAGCCTTCGCTTGTGCGCGTGTTGCCTGCGGTGAGCCGCAGCGTGCATCCCGTCAGCCGGCCACCGCTGCCAGTGGCGGTCAGCGTGTAGCCGTTCTGCGGCGCGTAGGCGAAGGAGAAGTCGCCGGCATTCGACGCCGGTGACCAGCCATTGAAGGTCGCGCGCAACGTCGCCGTGCTGCCGAGCGCACTGGCCGGATACAGCAGGGTGCGCTGGCGGTGGTTCTCGACGTTCGCCGACAACGCCAGCAGGTCCGCCTGGGCGACGCGGATCTTGCCGCGCAGCACATAGTTGCCGTACGCCGGCAACGCGATGGCGGCGAGGATCGCGACGATCGCCACCACCACCATCAGTTCGATCAGCGTGAAGCCTGCGGCGCCTTCCTGCCTGGCCATGTACGTCTCCGGTCGACTTCGCGCGGGTATTGAGGCCGCCCGCGCGCTACGTGCCATGCGCCTACCGTAGGCAACCGCGCATGGACCCCCGATAAAAACGCGGGTTTTCAGGGGTTTCGCAGTCAGCTGGCGTTGTATGACGTGGCTGGTGCGTGCAATTGCCTCGCCAATCGCGTGATGTATGCCGCAGTTACGCGTATCAGCGGCAGCGTTGGCAGGCCGCGACTAGAATGCGGAGCGATTGCAAGGGGACGCTCATGGCAAAGAAGAAACGCCGGCCGGTGGCAGGTCCGGAACGTATTGGCGGTGCACGCGTGGCGAGGCCGCGCTTGCGGCCGGATCTGGTTGCACTTGCGATTGCAGCAGCCGGCCTCTTGCTGACCGGATATCTCACCGCGCTGGCCTGGCGCGGCGCCGCGCCTGCGCTGTGCACGGCGGGCAGTGGTTGCGACGCGATCCAGTCCAGTGCCTGGTCGACCCTGTTGGGCCTGCCGCTCGCGCTGTGGGGCTTCGGGCTCTACGCGCTGGTGGCGCTGGCTGCGGCGACCGGGCGTTCGGCGCTGGCGCGCTGGCGCTGGTTGTCGCGGCTGTCGCTGCTGGGGCTTGCGATCAGCGTGCTGTTGACGGTGGTGGGCTGGATCGATGTCGGTGCCAGCTGCGTCTGGTGCCTGCTGTCGTTGCTGCTGTGGGTTGCGCTGTTCGCGTGGGTGCATGCCCGTCGTCCCGCGGGTGCACCGGGCCGCGCCGGCTGGACCAGCTGGTGGCTGGGTAACGGCCTGGTCGCGGCTGCGGCCATGGCGCTGATTGTGGTCAGCGGCAGCGGCGTACTCGACCGGCGTCCCGAGGACCCGCGGGTGGCCGGCCTGGTCGACCATCTGGATGCGATCGGTGCGACCTACTACGGCGCCTCGTGGTGTGCGAACTGCCGGAAGCAGACGCGGATGTTCGGCGCCTCGGCCAGCCGGCTGCCGTATGTCGAATGCACGCCGGAAGGGCGTGGCGGCCCGGTGGCCGGCGCCTGCGCGCGGGCCGGCGTGGGTGCGTACCCGACCTGGGTGATCCATGGACTGCACCACCCCGGATTGAAGACGCCCGAAGAACTGGCGCAGCTGTCCGGCTATGTGTGGCCCGCGCGCCGCGAGTGATCGCGCCGCGTGGCGTGGCGGGTTAGTGCAGGACCGACGTGCACCGCTGGAAACCGGATCCCACGCGGTCGGCGGACACTAGGTGCAGAAAAGAAGAAGCCGGCCACTGGGCCGGCTTCTTCTTTCCGGGCCTGCGCTGGCCTCAGTCGTTCTGCAGCGGCGAGCGCTCGCCGGCAAACGGGTTGAGCTTGCGGATCGCCCATGGGTAGTCCGGCCAGTTGCGACCCTGCAGCCACGCATGCGACGGCTCGTTGAGCTCGAGCACGCGGCGGGCGTCGGCGGCCAGGGCCTCGTTGCCGAGCTGGGTGTAGGCCTCGGCCAGCACTGCGACCGCGTCGTTCTGGTATTCGCTCTGCGGATAGGTCTCGAGCGCGTAGGTGGCGCGGTTCACGGCCGCCACCCAGGCACCGCGCCGCAGGTAGTACAGGGCGGAGTCCACCTCGTGCCGCGCGAACATGTTGCGCAGCGCGACCATGCGCTGGCGCGCGTCTTCGGCGTAGCGGCTGTTCGGGAAGCGCTCGGCGACGATGCCGAAGTCCGAGTACGCCTGGTTCGGCGTGGCGAGGTCGCGCCGGCTGGCGTCCAGGCTCCACACCCGCTGCAGGAACACGGTGTCGCGGTTTGAGTTCACCAGCCCGCGCAGGTAGTACATGTAGGCGGTGTTGCGATGCGTGGGATAGGTGCGCAGGAAGCGGTCGATGCTGGAAATCGCCTCCTCGTTGTTGCCCATCTTGTACTGCGCGTACGCGGTTTCGACCAGCGCCTGCTCGGTGAGCGGCCCGTACGGATACTGGGCGACGAGGCGGCGGAACGTGGTCGCCGCCGCGCTCCAGTTGCCGTAGCGCATCGACTGGTGGCCCTTGTCGTACAGCTCCTCGACCGGCACCCCCTCGTTGACGTCCTCGCGGTCGCCACGCAAACGCGAGCATCCACTCGCCAGGAAGATGGCCAGCAGCGACAGGATTACTGCGACACGGAAGACGGACGGGGTTCGGGTCATGGGCTGCTGGGCGTTCAAAGCGCGAAGCGCCGATAATAGCAGTCCCGGCCGGATGCCCGTCCGGTCCCCCCTGAACCGGACCCGATGATGACCGACCCCCACGCCAGCGACGCCGATCGCGCCGACGACGAGCTCGAACCGCGCACCGTGGTGGTGCCCCCGGCGCTTGCCGGGCGCCGCTTCGACCAGGTGCTTGCCGAGCTGCTGCCGGAGTTCTCGCGGTCGCGCCTGAGCGAATGGATCAAGTCCGGTGATGCGCTGCTCGACGGGCGCCAGGTGCGCCCGCGTGATCCGGTGGCCGGTGGCGAGACGATCGTGCTCGACGTGGTGCTGGAGGACCAGACCCACGACGAGCCCGAGGACATTCCGCTCGAGGTGCTGTACGAGGATGCCGACGTGCTGGTGATCGACAAGCCGGCCGGCATGGTGGTGCACCCGGGTGCGGGCAACCGCACCGGCACCCTCGTCAACGGCCTGCTGTTCCGGGATCCGTCGCTGTCCACGCTGCCGCGCGCGGGGATCGTGCATCGTCTGGACAAGGACACCTCGGGCGTCATGGTGATCGCGCGCACCGTCCAGGCGCACGCGGCGCTGGTCGAGCAGCTGTCGGCGCGCGCGGTGCACCGCCAGTACCTCGCGATCGTGGTGGGCGCGCTGGTCAGTGGCGGCACCGCCGATGCGCCGATCGACCGCCATCCGCGCGACCGCCTGCGCATGGCAGTACGCGAGGGCGGCCGCGAGGCGGTCACCCACTACCGGCTGCGCGAGCGTTTCCGCGCCCACACCGCGCTGGAATGCCGCCTGGAAACGGGTCGCACCCACCAGATCCGCGTGCACATGCAGCACCTGCGCAACCCGATCATCGGCGACCCGCTGTACGGCGGCGCGCTGAAGCTGCCAAAGGCCGCGACGCCGGAACTCGCGGCCGCCCTGCGCGGGCTGCGCCGGCAGGCGCTGCATGCGGAAACGCTGGAATTCGTGCATCCGAGCACCGGCGAACCGGTGCGGGCCACCGCGCCGATCCCCGAGGACATGCGCACGCTGCTGCGGGTGCTGCGCGAGGACACCCGCGCCTTCGCCGACGACGGCCGCCGCTGACATGGCGCCGCGCGACGCAAGGAGTAGTCGCGCTGGCTTGATGGAAAGCGACTTGCACGGACAGGACTGCTGACATGGGCGGTGCGGACGCATGGCTCGCCGCCGACTGGCCGGTGTCACCCGGCGTCACCGCGCTCACCACGCTGCGCCATGGCGCGGGCGCGTCGCAGGCACCGTTCGACAGTTTCAACCTGGGTCTCAGCAGCGGCGACGACCCCGCTGTGGTCCAGCGCAACCGTGACGCGCTGGTAGCGCTGGCGGGTGCTCCGGCCGCACCGCGATGGTTGCGCCAGGTGCATGGCTCTCGGGTGCTGCGGTTTGACGGATCGCGCGTCGACCGTTCTCCCGTTCCTGGGGAAAAGTGGCGCACAGATGACGGCAGCGCTGCTGACGACATCGTTGCCGGCGACCCTCCCGAAGCGGACGCCTCGGTGACGTCGGTGCCCGGAGTGGTGCTGGCGATCCTCACTGCCGACTGCCTGCCGGTCGTCTTCGCCGCAAAGGACGGCGGCGAGATCGGCGCCGCGCATGCCGGCTGGCGCGGGCTGGCCGGCGGCGTGCTGGAAGCGACGGTGGCCGCAATGGCCACGCCGCCGGCGCAGTTGCTGGCGTGGCTCGGTCCCGCAGCCGGCCCGGATGCCTACGAGGTCGGCGGGGAAGTGCACGATGCCTTCGTCGCCGGCGGCACGCAGGTAGCCACCGCCTTCGTCGCCACGCGGCCGGGGCACTGGCGGGTCGACCTGTACGCACTGGCGCGGCAGCGGCTGCTCGCTACGGGCATCGCCGCCGGTGATATCCACGGCGGCAGGCTGTGCACCATCAGCGATGCCGCGCGCTTCTATTCGCACCGTCGTGACCAGCGCACCGGGCGCATGGCCACGCTGGTGTGGAGATCAGACCGCCCGTAGGAGCGGCCCATGGCCGCGAATGCTCCGCTGGCCGCGAAGGCTCCACGGCCCGCCGATCGCGCCCATTGGGGCGCTCCTGCAGGTCGCGACGCCCGCCCTACAGCGCGCGCAGGTCTTCGAGGTAGCTGCGGCGCCAGGCGTGGATGTCGTACCTGCGTAGGTGGTCCATCATCGATCGCCAGCGTTCGATGCGCTGGTCGCGCGGCATCGTCGCCGCGACCGCGATCGCGTCGGCAACGCCGTCGAGATCGTGCGGGTTCACCAGCAGCGCGTCCTTGAGCTCATAGGCCGCGCCGGCCAGCAGCGACAGCACCAGGACACCGGGATCGTCCGGATCCTGCGAGGCGATGTATTCCTTGGCCACCAGGTTCATGCCGTCGCGCAGCGGCGTGACCAGGCCGATCCGCGCGCTGCGGTAGAAGCCGGTCAACGTGGCGTGGGCGAAGTTGCGGTTGACGTAGCGCAGCGGCGTCCACTCCGGCTCCGCGTAGGCGCCATTGACGTGGCCGGCGATCTGCTCAAGCTCCTGGCGCAGCTGCTGGTACTCGCTGACCTCGCCGCGCGACACCGGCGCGATCTGCAGGTAGGTGAGCTTGCCGCGCTGCTCGCGACGGGTTTCGAGATAGCGCTCGAAGCCGCGGAAGCGTTCCGGCAGGCCCTTGGAATAGTCCAGCCGGTCCACGCCGATGGCGAGCGCGCGACCATCGAGGCTTGCGCGCAGGTCCTTGACGGCGGTCTTGGTGACCGCTGCACGCGCCTGCGTGGCGATGGTTTCGGTATCGATGCTGATCGGATATGCGCCAGCGCGGAACCTGCGTCCGCCGGGCGCTTCCATCCAGCCATCGTTGAGCACGCGGCCGCCGCCGAACAGGCGCACGTAGTCCTGGAAACGTTCGACATCGCGCTGGGTCTGCATGCCGATCAGGTCGTAGGCGTACAGCGACGAGAACAGCCGGGTGTGGTTGGGCATCGCCGCCAGCAGGTCCGACGACGGCATCGGCACATGCAGGAAGAAGCCCATCCGGCAGCCGACGCCGCGCTCGCGCAGCAACGCCGCCAGCGGGATCAGGTGGTAATCGTGGATCCACAGCGTGTCGCTGTCGCGCAGTTGCGGCGCCAGCTTGTCGGCGAACAGCGCGTTGACCCGCGCGTAGCCCTCGCGGGTGTCGCGGTCGTAGTCGACCAGGTCGAGGCGGAAGTGCAGCAGCGGCCACAGGGTGCGGTTGGCGAAGCCGTTGTAATAGGCGTCGAAGTCGCGGCGGTTGATGTCGAGGGTGACGTAGCGGATGTCGCCTTCCGTCTGCTCGTGGACCGCGCCACTTTCACCGCGCACCGCGCGTCCGCTCCAGCCGAACCACAGCCCGCCGTTCTCCTGCAGTGCCGCGTGCAGGGCCACGGCGAGCCCGCCGGCACGGTTCTCGCCCGGCACCGCCACGCGGTTGGAGACGACGACCAGCCGGCTCATGTCGCCTCCTCCCACGAACGTGAAAGCCGCATCGCCGCCATGATCAGGCCGACGTGGGAATAGGTCTGCGGGAAGTTGCCCCAGAGCTCGCCGTCCTCGAGCGCGAGGTCTTCGGAGAGCAGGCCGAGCGGATTGCGTCGGGCGAGGATGCGCTCGAACATCTCGCGCGCCTCGTCGACACGGCCGATCGCGGCCAGCGCGTCGATGTACCAGAAGATGCAGATGGTGAAGCTGGTCTCGGGCGAGCCGAAGTCATCCGGGGCGATGTAGCGGAACACGCCGTCGCCGCGCTTGAGGTCACGTCCGATCGCGTCCACCGTCGCCACGAAGCGCGGGTCGGTCGGCGCGATGAAGCCGACGTCGGCCAGCAGCAGCAGCGAGGCATCCAGGTAATCGCTCTGGAACGAGGCGCTGAAGTGATTGGCGTCCGCGCGCCAGGCGCATTCGAGGATCCGCACGCGCATGCCATCGGCGCGTTCGCGCCAGTGCGTGGCGCGGTCGTCCAGCCCCAGGTGCGCGGCGATCTTCGCCAGCCGGTCGCACGCGGCCCAGCACATCACCGCGGTATAGGTGTGCACCTCGGTACGACCGCGGAATTCCCAGAGCCCGGCGTCCGGCACCTCGTAGAGTTCGAACGCATGGTCACCCAGCGGCTCGAGGCGCTGGAAGTCGGCGATGCTGCCGGGGTCGGCGAGCCGGCGGTCGAAGAACAGCTGGGTCGAGGCCAGCACCACGCTGCCATAGACATCGTGCTGCCGCTGCACCCAGGCGAGGTTGCCACGCCGCACCGGGCCCATGCCGCGGTAACCCTGCAGCGCCTCCACTTCATGCTCGTCCAGGCGGGTGGCGAAATCGATGCCGTACAGCGGCTGCAGGCCGTCGTCATGGGTGGCGAGGTTGAAGATGTAGCGCAGGAATTCCTCCATGCTGCGCGTCGCACCCAGGCGGTTGAGTGCGCGCACCACGAAGGCGGCGTCGCGCAGCCAGCAGTAGCGGTAGTCCCAGTTGCGCGCGGAACCCGCGGCTTCCGGGATGGAGGTGGTCATCGCGGCGATGATCGCGCCGCTGTCCTCGTACTGGCACAGCTTGAGCGTGATCGCGCTGCGGATCACCGCGTCCTGCCATTCCAGTGGAATCGACAGGTAGCGCACCCATTCCCGCCAGTAGCCGGTGGTGCGTTCCAGTGCCTCGTCCATGAAGCCCGGCAGCGCCCGCGCCAGGGTCTCGTCGACGCCGAGCAGCATGTTCACGCGGTGGGCAAGGACGAACGGCGTGCCCTCGCGGACGAAACGCACCGGCATGTCGGTGGTCAGGCGCAGGGTGAAATCCGGCAGCAGGTAGCGGATGTGGTTGCTGCCCCAGGTCGTCGCCGCGCGATGTTCGCCCCAGTGCGTCAGCGGGCGCAGGCGCACGCGGATGCGCGGGCTGCCGGACAGCGGGGTGATCCGGCGCATGATCGTCACCGGGCGGTAAAGACGCCCGTGCTCGCGCCATCGTGGCGCGAAATCGACGATCTCCACCGCACCGCCGTTGCGGTCGTACAGCACCGTGCGCAGGATCGCGGTGTTGGCGAGGTAGGCCTGCTCGCTGCGTTCGAAATCCTCGAGTTCGATGGCGAAATCGCCGCCGTCATGTTCGCGCGGCGACAGCAGTGCGCAGAACGCGGGATCGCCATCGAAGGCCGGCAGGCAGCTCCAGACCACGCGCGCACGCGAATCGAGCAGGGCGCCGAAGCTGCCGTTGCCGATCACGCCGAGGTCGAGCGTGGCAGCCGTGTCGGGTGCAAAGGGTGCGGTGGACGGGGTGTTCATGCGGGAAGGGCATCCTCCAGCCAGGCGTGCACGGCGGCGACGTCGGGCAATGTGTAATGGGCGGCGCTGGGCTCGCGCGTGCCGACCAGCACGCTGAACCCATGACGCGCGTTGACGACGGCGAAGCCGTGTTCGTCGGTGAGGTCGTCGCCGACGAACACCGGCGTGCGTCCCCGGAATGGCGGCTGCTCGAGCAGGGCTGCGATGGCATCGCCCTTGTCGGCGCCGGTCGGGCGCAGTTCGACTACATGATCGCCGGGTTGCAGGCGGTAGCCGGGCAGGCGCGGAAGTGCCGCTTCCGCGAAGGCGCGCAGCTGCGGCCCGTGCTGTGGCGCCGCGCGCCAGTGCAGGCCGAGCGCCACGGCCTTGTCCTCGACCACGGTGCCCGGCAACCGTGCAGACAGCGCTTCGGCCTCGGTGCGGATGCGATGCAATGCATCCGGGGCAGCGGCCGGCGCGGACTGCCGGTCACCATTGCGTCGCTCCAGCCCGTGCAACCCGGCGGCGGGCAGTTGCAGCGGTGCAAACAGCCTGTCGAGCGTCGCCAGTGGGCGTCCACTGATCAATGCCAGTGCGCCATCGAGGTGCCGATGCGCGTGCTCCAGGCTGTCGCGCAACGCGGGATCGACAACCACCGCCGACGGTTCGGTGGCAAAGGAAAGCAGCGTGCCGTCCACGTCGAGGAACAGTGCCCAGGCCCTGTCGATCGACGGCGGCGGCGGTCGGGTGGGGGACTCGGCAGCCATCGCGACATTCTGCCGGATGCGGCGTGAGGGTCTGTTTGCACGGCCCGGCAGGCAATGGTGCAGGCGCCGTCGCCGATAATGGCCGGCCCCTCACGACAGGAGCCCACCATGACCGTAACCACGCGTGCCGATCTGGCACAGGTGTCCGGTGTCGCCAGCGAGCGCGATGCCGCCACCCGCGGCTTCGTGTTCAACCACACGATGCTGCGGATCAAGGATCCACGGGCGTCGCTGGAGTTCTACACCGGCGTGCTCGGCTTCACCCTGGTGCGCAGGATCGACTTCGCCGAGGCGAAGTTCAGCCTGTATTTCCTCGTTATGACCGACGACGCGAGCGCGATCCCCGACGACGATGTCGCGCGCAAGCAGTGGCTGGCCGCGCAGCCCGGCGTGCTCGAACTCACCCACAACCACGGCACCGAGAGCGAAGACGGGGCGGTCTACCACGACGGCAACAGCGATCCACGCGGCTTCGGTCACATCTGCGTGAGCGTGCCGGACGTGGTCGCGGCCTGCGCGCGCTTCGAGGAGCTCGGCGTTGCGTTCCAGAAGCGCCTCACCGACGGCCGCATGCGGGAGATCGCCTTCATCAAGGATCCGGACGGATATTGGGTGGAGATCATCCAGCCGACGCCGCTGGGCTGATCGGCGACGAACTGCCGCCCACACTCCACGTGGATTTGTGGCCGCTTATTGGAGAGGGACGGTTCTTGCTCCAAGTGGTGGCGGGCGTGGTGGAGCTGGCGAATGGTGCTCCGTAGTGAGCCGGCGCGGTATCGCCCGTCGGGACACGCCGTGAATCCGTCCATGGAGGCTTGACGGCGCCATCCATGGCGCCGACAGTCCCGCCGCTCGACACCGCACCGTCTCTGCCGGCAGCGCAGCGGCTGCGAGGAAGTGCGTGGGGAGCCGGTGACCCCTCCAGATGGGCAGCGAGTTGAGACATGAGAGGTGCTTCTGTCGCAGCTAGCAGGCGCCTCCATCAGCCACGCACGCGATCAAGGCCTTGGCGTCATGCATGGATTAACGGCGTCTCCGCGCCGTGATGTCGTACCGGGCCGTCGCCCACGATTCCGCAGACAACGCTCATCGAGCTCCTGCATCTCCGCTCTTCGGGCAGCTCCCGCGAACTCCCGAGGGACGGTGCGGTGTCGCGGGGCGGGACTGTCGGCGCCATGGATGGCGCCGACAAGCCTCCATGGACGGATTCACGGCGTGTCCCGCCCTGCGACACCGCGCCGGCCCGGCCGCCGACTCCGGAGTGCATCCGCCTGGACGTCCGTTGTCGCCTGCTTGAATCAACCCCACCCGCCCGCATCTGACGGATATCGCCGGCCAGCCGCCGGCCACGATTCCCGAGGACACGCCCATGCGGATGGACAAGCTCACGTCGCGCTTCCAGCAGGCCATTGCCGATGCCCAGTCGCTGGCCGTCGGCCGCGACCACAACCTGATCGAACCCGCGCACCTGCTGGTCGCGCTTGTCGACCAGCAGGGCGGCGGTACCCGCCCACTGCTCTCCCAGGCCGGCGTCAACGTGCCGCTGCTGCGTGAGCGGCTCGGCGAAGTACTCGAACGTCTGCCGAAGGTGTCCGGCCAGGCCGGGCAGGTCTCGGTCGGCAACGACCTCGGGCGGCTGCTCAACCATACCGACAAGCTCGCCCAGCAGCGTGGCGATGCCTATATCGCCTCGGAGCTGTTCCTGCTGGCCGCGCTGGAGGACGGTGGCGACGCCGGTCGTGCGCTCAAGGCCGCCGGCGCGGACAAGGCGCGCCTTGAAGCCGCGATCGATGCCATGCGTGGTGGCGAGGCGGTATCGGACGAGAACGCCGAGGACGCGCGACAGGCGTTGCAGAAGTACACCATCGACCTCACCGCGCGCGCCGAGTCCGGCAAGCTCGATCCGGTGATCGGCCGCGACGAGGAGATCCGCCGCACCATTCAGGTGCTGCAGCGCAGGACCAAGAACAACCCGGTGCTGATCGGCGAGCCCGGCGTCGGCAAGACCGCGATCGCCGAAGGTCTCGCGCAGCGCATCATCAACAACGAAGTGCCCGAAGGCCTGCGTGGCAAGCGCGTGCTGAGCCTCGACATGGGCGCGCTGATCGCCGGCGCCAAGTACCGCGGCGAGTTCGAGGAGCGGCTGAAGGCCGTGCTCAACGACCTGGCCAAGAACGAAGGCCAGATCATCCTCTTCATCGACGAGCTGCACACGATGGTCGGCGCCGGCAAGGCGGAAGGCTCGATGGACGCCGGGAACATGCTGAAGCCCGCGCTGGCACGCGGCGAACTGCATTGCATCGGCGCCACCACGCTCGACGAATACCGCAAATACGTGGAGAAGGACGCGGCGCTGGAGCGTAGATTCCAGAAGGTGTTCGTGGGCGAGCCCTCGGTGGAGGACACGATCGCGATCCTGCGCGGGCTGAAGGAAAAATACGCGGTGCACCACGGTGTCGAGATCACCGACCCGGCGATCGTCGCCGCGGCGACGCTCTCGAACCGCTACATCGCCGATCGCCAGCTGCCGGACAAGGCCATCGACCTGATGGACGAGGCCGCCAGCCGCATCCGCATGGAGATCGACTCCAAGCCGGAGGAACTCGACCGTCGCGAGCGCCGGCTGATCCAGCTCAAGATCCAGCGCGAAGCGCTGAAGAAGGAGAAGGACGACGCCTCGAAACAGCGCCTGGCCGACCTCGAAGCCGAGATCGCCACGCTCGAGCGCGAGTACAACGATCTGGAAGAGGTATGGAAGGCCGAGAAGGCCACGGTGCAGGGCGCGACCCGGATCAAGGAGCAGATCGAGGTCGCGCGGCTGGAACTCGAGGCCGCGCAGCGCCGGCAGGACTTCGCCAAGATGAGCGAGATCCAGTACGGCCGTCTGCCGGAGCTGGACAAGCAGCTCAAGGCCGCGCAGGAGGCCGAGACCACCGGCTTCACCCTGCTGCAGGACAAGGTGACCGCCGAGGAGATCGCCGAGGTGGTCGCGCGCTGGACCGGCATCCCGGTCAACCGGATGCTGGAAGGCGAGCGCGAGAAGCTGCTGAAGATGGAGGACATGCTGCACGCACGCGTGGTCGGCCAGGACGAGGCGATCAAGGTGGTGTCGGATGCGGTGCGCCGCTCGCGTGCCGGGCTTTCCGACCCGAACCGACCATCGGGATCGTTCCTGTTCCTCGGCCCCACCGGCGTGGGCAAGACCGAACTCAGCAAGGCGCTGGCGGAGTTCCTGTTCGACTCGGCCGACGCGATGGTGCGCATCGACATGAGCGAGTTCATGGAGAAGCACGCGGTGTCGCGGCTGGTCGGCGCACCGCCCGGCTATGTCGGCTACGAGGAGGGCGGCTATCTCACCGAAGCGGTGCGCCGGCGTCCGTACAGCGTGATCCTGCTCGACGAGGTCGAGAAGGCGCATCCGGACGTCTTCAACATCCTGCTGCAGGTGCTCGACGACGGGCGGCTGACCGACGGCCAGGGCCGCACCGTCGACTTCCGCAACACCGTGATCATCATGACCTCCAACCTCGGTTCGCAGATGATCCAGGAGCTTGCAGGGGAGGGCGGCACGGGTGGCGACGACGGGCAGTCGGCGATCGCCTACACGCAGATGAAGGCGGCGGTGATGGGCGTGGTGCAGGCGCATTTCCGCCCCGAATTCGTCAACCGCCTCGACGACATCATCGTGTTCCATCCGTTGCAGAAGGCGCAGATCCGCCAGATCGCGCGGATCCAGCTGCGCGGTCTCGAACAGCGGCTGGCCGATCGCGGACTGCGGCTGGAGATCGGCGACGCTGCGTTCGACCTCCTCGGCAACGTCGGCTTCGATCCGGTGTACGGCGCGCGCCCGCTCAAGCGCGCGGTGCAGCAGCAGCTGGAGAACCCGCTGGCGCAGAAGATCCTCGCCGGCGAGTTCGCAGGCGGCGACACGATCAGGGTCGATGCGGAGGGCGGCAGCCTGGTGTTCCGCCACGCTTGATGCGATCCATGCGGCACGCGCGCGTCGTGCCGCATGCGGTCTCCACGCGGGTGGTTGTGGAAACAGTCAGCAGCCGCTGACGTGCATTTCATCGCCGCTTTGTTGCAGTGGGCGCGAACGGACCACAAAGCGAATGGACGCGAGGTCGGTCCCCGCAGCAAGAGGTTTCGATGCGCATCCTCATCACCGGAGGCAGCGGCTTCCTGGGCCGCGCGCTGAGCGGCGCGCTGCTTGGGCAGGGTGCCGCGCCGACATGGCTGTCGCGCGATCCGCGCGCCGTCGTGGCACCTGGAGGCGTCGACGTGCGCGGCTATGACGGATTGCACGCATCCGACTGTTTCGACGTGGTGGTGAACCTCGCCGGCGCCGGCATTGCCGATGGCCGCTGGAGTGATGCACGCAAGCAGGTGCTGTTCGACAGCCGTCTTGAGCCGACGCGCAGCGTGGTCGACTGGATCCGCCGTGCACGGACGCGGCCCCGGCTGCTGCTCAGTGGCTCCGCGGTCGGCTGGTACGGGCGCCAGCCCGCGGACCGCGAACTGGTGGAGGACAGCGCTGCGCATCCGGAGTTCGTGCACGCGCTGTGCGCGCACTGGGAGCGCGCCGCCCTGGAGGCGGTGACACTGGACGTGCCGGTGGTGCTGCTGCGCACTGGCGTGGTGCTCGATCCCGCCGGGGGCATGTTGCGCCGGTTGCTGCCGGTGTTCCGGCTCGGTGCGGGTGGCCGCCTCGGCAGTGGCGAGCAGGTGCTGAGCTGGATTTCCCGCGAGGACTGGGTGCGTGCGGTGCTGGAGCTCCTCGACCAGCAGACCGGCCGTCCGGCACTCGCGGGACCGGTGAACCTGACCGCGCCGGCGCCGGTCAGCAACCGCGAGTTCACCCGCGTCCTCGCCGGTGCCGTGCACCGCCCCGCCTGGGCCACGGTGCCGGCAGGTGTCCTGCGGCTGGCCCTGGGCGAGATGTCGACCCTGCTGCTCGACGGCCAGCGCGTGCTGCCGCGGCGGCTGCTGGACACCGGCTTCGAATTCCGCCATCCGCGGCTGGATGCGTTGTTGCGTCCGGGGTTTGCACGCCAGCAGGCCTGACCGGCACGTCGCAAAGCTGTCCGCACCCGGGACCGGGTCTTCGCGAGTGCGTCTTGGACCCTCAGGCTGCCGAGGCGGTGTCCGGGTCGGGCACCGGCTTGGCGTCACCCGTTGCCGGCGCGATGACGCGCGGCTGGTCGCGCAACGCGCGGAACGGCGGTGTCGCCATCACCATTTCCGACAGCGAATACGCGAGCTCGCGCTCGGCCAGCACCGCGGCATCGGCGCCGCGTTCGAGCAGATGGCGGACCTCGCCCTCGCTGTGCGCGCGCGCCAGGATGCTCAGCGCCGGATTGGCCTGGCGCATGCGGGCGATGGTCTCGCCGGCCTCGAGCACATGCGGGATCGCGAAGATCGCCATCTTCGCCAGCTCGGGCCGTGCTTCGGCCAGCACCGCTTCGGCGGCAACGTTGCCGCGCACGGTGAGGAAGCCGGCATCGCGCGAACGCGCGACCAGTTCACCATCCTCTTCCACGATCACCAGCGGTACGCCGCGCTCGCGCAGCAGCCCGGCCAGATGGCTGCCGACGCGGCCGAACCCCACCAGGATCGCGTGATCGGCGATCACCAGCGGGGGTGGTAGTTCCGGGCTCGGCGCCAGCGCGGCGGCGCGTGCATCCTCTCGCGCCTGCCAGCGGTCGAGCAGGGCGAACACCAGCGGATTGCACATGATCGACAGCAGCGCGCCGGCGAGGATCAGGTCCTGTCCTCCCGGCGGCAGCACGCCAAGCGTCAGCCCGAGCCCGGCGAGGATGAAGGAGAACTCGCCGATCTGCGCCAGGCTCGCGGAGATCGTCAGCGCGGTGGAGTTCGGCTTGCCGAACGCGCGCACGATGCCCCAGGCCGCCAGCGACTTGCCGACCACGATGATCAGGAAGGTCGCCAGCACCTCCAGCGGCTGCTCGACGACGATGCGCGGGTCGAACAGCATCCCCACCGACACGAAGAACAGCACCGCGAACGCATCGCGCATCGGCAGCGAATCGTTGGCCGCCTTGTGGCCGAACTCGCTTTCGTTGAGCAGCATGCCGGCGAAGAACGCGCCCAGCGCGAACGACACCCCGAAGAATTCGGAGGCGCCGAACGCCACCCCCATCGCCACCGCCAGCACGCACAGGGTGAACAGCTCGCGCGAGCCGGTGCCGGCCACCCGGCCCAGCACCCAGGGCATCACCCGGCGGCCGACCAGCAGCATCACCGCGATGAAGGCGCCGACCTTGCCCAACGTGACCAGCAGGCTGATGCCGACACCGGTCCCGCCGAGGCCGCTGGCGGTGCCTTCCAGCGCCGCCGCCACCGGTGGCAACAGCACCAGCGCCAGCACCATCGCCAGGTCCTCGACGATCAACCAGCCCACCGCGATATGGCCGCGCACGGTGTCGAGCAGGCGCCGTTCCTCCAGCGCGCGCAGCAGCACCACGGTGCTCGCCACCGACAGCGCCAGCCCGAACACCAGGCCCGCCGCATGCGACCAGCCGAGCAGCCGCGCCAGCCCCCAGCCCATCGCGGTGGCCACCGCGATCTGCACCACCGCGCCCGGTAGTGCGATGGCGCGCACCGACATCAGCTCACGCAGCGAGAAATGCAGGCCGACGCCGAACATCAGCAGGATCACCCCGAGTTCGGCGACCTGCGGTGCGAGTTCCTGGTCGGCGACGAAGCCGGGAGTGAACGGGCCGGCGATGATGCCGGCCAGCAGGTAGCCCACGATCGGTGACATCCGCAGCCGCTGCGCGGCCAGCCCCAGCACGAAGGCCAGTACGAACCCCACGCACAGGATCGAGATCAGCGAGATGTCGTGCGGCATCGGTGGGCGTCCCGGTCATACGGTTCGCGGGCGGGTCGGGCGCGCCTCGCGCGCATTCGCACGCGAGCGGATCATCTGCAGGCATTGCGAGTCTGGCACAGCGGTCGCGACACCCGGATGACGCCGGGTGCCGCGACGTTGGCGCTACACCGCGCGTGATTACCAGCGGTAGGCGATACGGCCGTAGACGTAGGCGCCGTTGAAGCCGAACGGGCTCTGCGAAGGGTAGATCAGCTGGCCCGAGGTGGAGTTGGCCGCCAGCACCTGGTCCGGATACTCGTTGAGCACGTTGTCGCCGCCGACGGTGAATTCCCAGCTGTCGACGCGGTACGTCGCCGCGAGGTCGAGCAGCCACTTCGCGCTGAAGGTCTGGTCGAGTGCCGGCGAGGCGTTGTTGATGGTGAATTCGCCATAGCGGGTGGCGGTCGCGGACAGGCTCAGGCCGCCCACCGTCCACACGCTGTTGAGCATGGCCTTGTCACGCGGCGCGCCCACCTCGAACCGGCCGAGTTCGACCCGCCCGAAACGCAGCGCGGTGGGGTCGATCGCCTCCAGCGCCGCCGGGTTCGGTGTCACCCGGTCGATCTCGGTCTTGTTGTAGTTGTAGCCCAGCATCAGGTCGAGCGTGCTGGCGGCGAGCTCCCAGCCGTAGGTGCCGACCACGTCGATGCCGGTGGTGGTGGTGTCGAGTGCATTGGTGAAGTAGCGGCCGCCGGCGACATCCGGAAAGCCATTCGTGTTGAGCCAGTTGCGCACCGCGGTGCTGTTGAGGTTTTCCGACAGGGTGATGCGGTCCTCGAGCTTGATGCGGTAGGCGTCGATGGTCACGTACAGGCGCTCGGCCGGGGTCAGCACCAGGCCCAGGCTGAGGTTCTCCGAGGTTTCGGCCTGCAGCGGTTCGGCACCCAGCGCGATGCCGGCCGGGTTGGTGACGCGGAAGGTGACCAGGTCGAACGGGATGCCGCCGATGAAGTTGGTCGAAGTGGTCTGGTAGTACTGCTGCGCGAGCGATGGCGCATGGAAGCCGGTGGACACCGTGCCGCGCAGCGCGATCGCATCGTTGAATGCATAGCGCGCGGTGACCTTGCCGGTGGTGGTGTCGCCGAAGTCGCTGTAGGACTCGTGGCGCGCGGCGATGCCGGCCGAGAACTTCTCGGTGATGTCGCCCTCGAGCCCGGCGTAGAACGAATAGCTGTGGCGGTCGAAGCTGCCGCTGTCGGATGCGCGGAAGCCCGGGAACACCTGCGCGCCTGAGGGCGCCGGCTGCCCGTTCGGCAGCAGCACGCCGCCGTTGATGTAGGACGCCGGCTCGCCGGGGCCGATGGTGTATTCCTCGCCGCGCCATTCGGCGCCGTAGGACAGGGTGACCGGATACGCCAGGCCCCAGTCGAGTTTGCGGTTGAGGTCGAGGTTCAGCACGTGCTGGTCGAGCTCCAGCGCACCGGCGTAGAAGCGCGTCGGCGACGACGGCCCGAGGCTGCGGTTGAGCGTGTTGAGGATGTCGAACTCCAGCTCGTTGCTGCCGTAGGTGTAGCTGAGGTCGATCCCGGCGCCCCCGGCGGTGGAGGTGCGCAGGCCGGTGGACACGCTGATGTCGGAGGAGGTGTTGAAGATCTGCGGCAGGAAGCCATCCGGATAGATCGACGGAATGTTGCGGGTGTCGCCGGCGGGGCGGAAGAAGCCGTTGGAGAGCGTCTCGCGGCGGGTGTACAGGCCGTAGGAATACACCTGCAGGTAGTCGGTGATGTCGACTTCGCCGTTGTAGAGCACGGAACCGTTGTCCACTTCCGGGTCGCCGTAGCGCTGCACCACCTCGCCCAGCGGCGGATTGGTCGCGGACGGCGCGCCCGCGAACGCGCGCGCGCGGTCGGTCTGCTCCTGGTAGCCGAACTGCGCGGCCAGGTGCACCTTGCCGCGATCGCCGAGCCTCAGGCCCACGTCGCCAAGCAGCTGCGCCTGCTGGCCGTCGCCGGCGCTGTACTGGCCGCCGGTCAGGCTGACCGCGCCGCCCTCGCCGGAGCCCTTCAGCACGATGTTGATGACCCCGGCGATGGCGTCCGAGCCGTACTGCGCCGACGCGCCATCGCGCAGCACCTCCACCCGCTCGATCGCCGCGATCGGGATCGAATTGAGGTCGACCGGCGACGAGCTGCGGCCCTGGCTGCCGTTGACGTTGACCAGCGCGCCGGGGTGGTAGCGCTTGCCGTTGACCAGCACCAGGGTGTGGTCGGGGGCGAGGCCGCGCAGCTGCGCCGGGCGCATGGCGTCGGTGCCGTCGTTGATCGCCGCGCGCGGGAAGTTCAGCGAGGGCACCGCGCGCGACAGCGCCGTGGCCAGCTCGACGGTGCCGGTAGCGGCCAGTGCCTCGGGCGTGATGATGTCGATCGGCGCGGTCGATTCGGCCACCGTGCGGTCGGTGACGCGGGTGCCGGTGACGATCAGGGTGTCGAGCGTGGTGGGGCGTTGCGTGGGGGCGCCCGGGGCCGGCGTGGCCTGCTGGGCATGGGCGAACGGGCTGGCGAGGGCGAACACGATGGCGACTGCGAGCGGACGACGGGTCATGCGGGTACCTCTCCCTGGTGGTGGATGACGTTGCCCTTGCGGGCTGCATCCGGCTGTAGCACCGCCTGTTGCGCTGCGCAAATGTTTCAGCGGTAACCGTGTCGGGCGGAAGCAGGGTCCTGAATGCGGCCTGCGCGTCACCCGGCCGGCGGAGCACCTGCCGACCGGCCGCCGGGGTCGGACCGGTAGAATGCGCGGATGATCTCTTTCCGGAATTTCGCCCTCAGGCGGGGCGAACGCCTGCTGCTGTCCGATGTCGACCTCGCCCTGCACGCCGGCTGGCGGGTGGGCGTGGTCGGCCGCAACGGCACCGGCAAATCCTCGCTGTTCGCCGCGGTGCGTGGCGAGGTCGAAGCCGATCGTGGCGACCTCGACCTGCCCAATCGCGTGCGGGTGGCCAGCATCGCCCAGGAGCTGCCGTCGCTGCCGGACCCGGCGATCGACTTCGTGCTCGGCGGCGATGCCGCGGTGGCCGCCGTGCTCAAGACCGAGGCCGAGGCGCTGGCTGCCGAGGACTGGGAAGCCGTCGCCAACGTGCACCTGCGCATGGCCGAGGTCGGCGCCTACGACGCCGGCGCGCGCGCCGGCAAGCTGTTGCACGGGCTGGGCTTTCCGGCCGAAACCCACCAGCGCGCGGTGGCCACGTTCTCCGGCGGCTGGCGGGTGCGCCTGAACCTTGCGCGCGCGCTGATGACCCCCAGCGACCTGCTGCTGCTCGACGAGCCGACCAACCATCTCGATCTCGACGCGGTGCTGTGGCTGGAGCAGTGGCTGCTGAAGTACCCGGGCACGCTGCTCTTGATCTCGCATGACCGCGAATTCCTCGACAACGTCTGCACCCACACCCTGCACCTGCACGGCGGCAAGGCGAAGCTCTATACCGGCGACTACACCTCGTTCGAGCGCCAGCGCTCCGAGCAGCTGCGCCTGCAGCAGATCACCCACGAAAAGACCCAGGCCGAACGCGCGCACCTGCAGAAGTTCATCGACCGCTTCAAGGCCAGCGCGGCCAAGGCCAAGCAGGCGCAGTCGCGGGTCAAGCGCCTGGCCAAGATGGCCGACACCGAAGCCGTGCGCGCCGAGCGCGAGGTGCGGATCGACTTCCCGGCGCCGGTGAAACTGCCGCATGCGCTGCTGCGCATCAACGATGGCCGCTGCGGCTATGCCACGGCGTCGGGCGACGCCGTCATTCTCGACAACGTCGGTTTCGGCCTGGAGGCCGGCGACCGCATCGGCCTGCTCGGCCCCAACGGCGCCGGCAAGTCGACGCTGGTGAAGACGCTGGTCGGCGACCTGCCGCTGCTGGCCGGCGAGCGCTACGCGCATCCCGACCTGCGCATCGGCTACTTCGCCCAGCACACGGTGGAATCGCTGGTGGCCGGCACCTCGCCGATCGACCATCTGCGCGAACTCTCGCCGACCGTCGCCACCCAGGCCTTCCGCGATTTCCTCGGCAAGTGGAGTTTCCCCGGCGACCGCGCATTCGAATCGATCGACGGCTTCTCCGGCGGCGAGCGCGCCCGCCTGGCATTGGCGCTGCTGGCCTGGCTGCAGCCCAACGTGCTGCTGCTGGACGAGCCCACCAACCACCTCGACCTCGAGATGCGCGAGGCGCTCGCCGAGGCGCTGTCCGATTTCGCCGGGGCGATCGTGCTGGTCTCGCACGACCGCCACCTGATCGGCCTGGTCAGCGATACCTTCTGGCGCGTCGCCGACGGCGTGGTCAAGCCGTTCGATGGCGACCTCGACGAATACGCGACATGGCTGCGCGCGCGCGGCAACGTGGGCGAACTGAAGGCGCCGGCCGTTGCAGCGCCACCCGCGCCCGCGGTGGTATCCAAACCTGCCGCGCTGAAGGCCAATCCCCACAAGCTTGAGAAGGCCGAGGCGCGCGTGGCGGGGCTCGAACAGGCCCTGGCGGACATCGACGCCGCCCTGTCCGATCCCGCGACCTACAGCAACGCCGCGAAGGCGGCCGAGCTGGGCCAGCGCCAGGCCGCACTGCGTGCCGATCTCGAGCGCGCCGAAGGCGAACTGCTGGCGTTGTACGAGACAGCGTGACCGTGTGCGGGAGAGGTGCAACGGCTGTCCGAAGCCGCGCACCATGCATGGCAATGCCCGGGGTGTAACGGAGTCCCGGCTTGCAGCGTCGCGGCGGCGGCGGGTAGGGTGCGTGGATGAACGCATTCAAACTTTCCGCCTCGATCGCCGTCGCACTCGCACTTGCCGCGTGCTCTCCCTCCAGTGAAACCGCGTCCACCGATGCGCCGGTGACCTCCGCGGCCAACACCGCGCCGGCCGAAGGCATCGACGTCGCCAATGCGCCCGCCGACGAGTTCATGGCCGCGATCGCCCATCACTGCGGGCAGGCTTTCGAAGGCCGCATCGTCACCAACGAGCCCGCGCCGACCACGCCGGACGCATTCGAGGGCCAGCGCCTGGTGATGCATGTGCGCGGCTGCGACGACCCGACCCGCGAGCTCAAGGTGCCGTTCCACGTTGGCGACGACCATTCGCGCACCTGGGTGCTGACCCGCACCGACACCGGCGTGCGCCTCAAGCACGACCATCGCCACGAGGACGGCAGCGAGGACGCGGTGACGATGTACGGTGGTGACACCACCTCCGCTGGCACGGCGCAGCGGCAGGAATTCCCGGTCGATGCGGAGTCGATCGCCACCTTCGAACGCGAAGGTCTCAACGCGTCGGTCACCAACACCTGGGCGATGGAGATCGAGCCCGACCAGCGTTTCGTCTACGAACTCTCGCGCCCCGGTGGCCGCATGTTCCAGGTCGAGTTCGACCTGACCCGTCCGGTGGAACTGCCGCCGACGCCGTGGGGGCATGAGTAGGCGCGACTCGAACCCGGTCGTCGAGACGTGGCGCGACTACTTTGCAGGGCGTTTACGTTGTGTGGCGCAGAAGGCGCTGGTCATAGCGCTCTCGTGACAAACACGCCTGCGTTCTCCCGCTGCTCCGATTCGCTTGGGGTCGGGACTGGAGCGATCAGGTCCTGCTCGTGCTGTGCTCACGCGTCGATCTCTGCATCCAGTCGCTGACCAGCTGACGGCGAGTTCGCTCCGGTGCGTTGCGCGCTGCCCGCCGCGCGCACCGGGGGGTGTGCTCCCCCGGTCGAAGTCCGCGTCCAGCTACCACGGCCGGCCGCCGGCCATCCATGGCCGGCTGGGACCACACCCCCCCGGTGCACGCGACGGGCTCGGACATGCGTTGGCTTCGGCACGTAGAGCGGAAAATGGGCCGCTGAAGTCGCTGCAACAACCCTTCTCCCGCACGCAGGAGAGGGGTTCCGGAGCCACAGTCGTCTGTTGCGCGCTGTTGTCCTCCCAGACGCGACAACCGGTCAGAGCCCGCCGCGGCCACAGGGGGATGTCCAGAGCCGGCCATGGATGGCCGGCGGCCGGATTTGGTAGCAGGACGCGGAGATATCCGGCTGGGCATCCCCCTGTGGCCGCGGTGGGCGGTCCCGGATTCCAGCGAGCGTCCCTTGACCATTCAACGGGACTCGACGGCCGGGAAGGGTGGGACTGTCCTCAGAAACGGATTCACGGCGAGTCCCGCCCTGCAATACCGCATCGGCCCCACCGCACTGGTCCTTTGCCGCGTAGGCGCGCATTGTCCCTAACGGCTGGTACGGGCTCGTGCGCTGTCGGTGAGCCACCTCAATCCTTCAGGAAATACTCCACCGTCGACACCACGCGCACGGTCTTGACGTGCGGGCTGCCGCGGTCGCGGTCGCTGATCGAGATCACGCCCTGGTTGGCGCTGCGGATGCCGCCGATGCGTGCGCCGGAATCGTTGGCGAACTGCTCGGCGGAGGCGCGTGCATTCGCGGTGGCCTCGGCGATCAGTTCGGGCTTGATGTCGTTCAGGCGGGTGAACTCGAACTGCGGCCCGCCGCCCTCGTCGGTATTGAGCATCACCCCGCCGGCGACCATCTGCCCGCTGCGACGCAGTGCTTCCATCGCTTCGGCGACGCGACCGGTGCGCAGCGTCACCGTGTTGGAGTAGCGGTAGCGCTCCGGCGGACGGCTCTCGCCCCAGGAATAGGCCCAGCGATCCTCCAGCCGTGGCGGCGACACCACCACCTCGTCGTCGGGGAACCCGGCGCCGGACAGGAACGCGCGGATGGTCGCAGTGTTGGCGTCGAGTTGCGATTGCACCGCGGCGAGGTCATCGCCGCCCACGGTCTGCGACAGCGGCCAGACCACGAGGTCGGCATCGACGGTGCGTTCGGCCAGCCCCTTCACCGTCACGAAGCGGTCGGCCGTGCGCAGCCCGGTCATGCCGTGCGACGCGAACCAGCCCGCGCCCAGCAACCCCAGCGCGATCAGCAGGGCGGCGACGACGGTGCGGAAGTTCGGCGGCTGTGCCATGGGCGGGTCTCCAACGATCGGATGCCCAGCCTAGACCGCAGGCCGTGGACTTGAAAGCGCGCGGTCCGCCCCCACAATGCCGGCTCCCCGTTGTCGTTCAGCGATCACGCCATGCCGATCTACGCTTTCCGCTGCGCCGACTGCGGTCATTCCTTCGACCGCCTGCAGAAGCTTTCCGACCCCGATCCGACCGAGTGCCCCGCCTGCGGCGTGGCCGCCCTCGGTCGGCAGGTCACCGCGCCGTCGTTCCGGCTCGCCGGCGGTGGCTGGTACGAGACCGATTTCAAGAAGGACGGTGACAGGAAGCGCAACCTCGCTGACGGTGGCGATTCCGCCAAGCCTTCCGAATCCAGCACCGAGGCCAAGCCCGCGGCGGACGCGAAGCCCGCCGCGAAGGCGGATCCGGCGCCGGCGGCATCCGCGACCTGAAACCTGCGGCGGCCCGCCTGATGGCCCGCATTTGCCGCCCCGCGGGCGCCCCCGCAAAATAGCCGGTTCCCCGGCGGCGCCGGGTCGAATTCCCCCGGAGCTTCCATGCGTACCCACTACTGCGGCCTGATCGACGAGGCAATGATCGGCCAGACCGTGACCCTGTGCGGCTGGGCCGACGTCGCCCGCAACCTCGGCGGCGTCTGCTTCATCGACCTGCGCGACCACGAAGGCATCGTGCAGATCGTCGCCGAGCCGGGCGAGGCGGAAGGCAACGCGGATGTCGTCGCGATCGCCGAGACCATCGGTTACGAGGACTGCCTGCGCATTACCGGCACGGTGCGCCAGCGCCACAACCCGAACACGAAGATCGCCACCGGCCAGGTCGAAGTGGTCGCGACCGCGATCGAGGTGGTCAACAAGGCCGCGCCGCTGCCGTTCCATGCCCACGAGAACCCGGGCGAGGAAACCCGCCTGCGCTACCGCTATCTGGACCTGCGCCGCCCGGAGATGCAGCGCATGCAGCGCACCCGCATCCGCCTGGTGCAGGCCCTGCGGCGCTGGCTCGATGCGCGCGGCTTCCAGGACATCGAGACCCCGATCCTGACCAAGGCCACGCCGGAAGGCGCGCGCGATTTCCTGGTACCGGCGCGCATGCATGCCGGCGAGTTCTACGCGCTGCCGCAGAGCCCGCAGCTGTTCAAGCAGATCCTGATGGTCGCGGGCTTCGATCGTTACTACCAGATCGCGCGCTGCTTCCGCGACGAGGCGCTGCGCGCCGACCGCCAGCTGGAGTTCACCCAGCTCGACATGGAGTTCGCCTGGGTGCGCGAGCCCGACGTGCAGGACGCCGTCGAAGGCATGATGCGCACGGTGTTCAAGGAGGTCATCGACGTCGACCTGGCCGCGCCGTTCCCGCGCATGACCTGGGCCGAAGCGATGCGCCGCTACGGCTCCGACAAGCCGGACCTGCGCATCGCGCTGGAACTGGTGGACGTCGCCGATCTCGTCAGGGACAGCGGCTTCGCGGTGTTCGCCGATGCCGCCAACGATCCCGACGGCCGCGTTGCCGCGCTGCGCGTCCCGGGCGGCGCCACGCTGTCGCGCAAGCAGATCGACGAGTACGCCGCGCATGCGGCCAAGTTCGGCGCCAGGGGCCTGGCCTACATCAAGATCGACGCGGCCGGCGAAGTCTCGTCGCCGATCCGGAAGTTCTTCGACGACGCCGCATTCGCCGCGCTGGTCGCGCACGTGGGCGCGGGCAACGGCGACGTCGTGTTCTTCGGTGCCGGTGGCTACAACCGCGTGTCCGACTTCATGGGCGCGCTGCGACTCAAGGCCGGCAAGGATTTCGGCCTCGTCGAGGACGCCTGGAAGCCGCTGTGGGTCACCGACTTCCCGATGTTCGAGTTCGACGACGAGGCGCAGCGCTACGTGGCCCTGCATCATCCGTTCACCGCACCGGCGGTCGACGACATCGACGACCTGCGCGCGAATGCGAAGACGGCGGTCTCGCGTGGCTACGACATGGTGTTGAACGGCAACGAGATCGGCGGTGGTTCGATCCGCATCCACCGCCCCGAGATGCAGAGCGCGGTGTTCGAACTGCTCGGCATCGATGCGGAGGAGGCGCAGGCGAAGTTCGGCTTCCTGCTCGACGCGCTGAAGTACGGCGCGCCGCCGCATGGTGGTATCGCCTTCGGCATCGACCGCATCGCCGCGCTGATGGCGGGGACCGAATCGATCCGCGACGTCATCGCCTTCCCCAAGACCACCGGCGCGCAGTGCCTGATGACCGGCGCACCGTCGCCGATCGCCGAGGCGCAGCTGGCCGAGGTCCACGTGGCGGTACGGCCGAAAGGCTGAGGCCGCCGGGTGCCCCCCGCATGAGCCCGACGCTGCGCCGCGCCACCGTCGATGACGCGCAGGTGCTGTCGACGCTGGCGGCGCGCACCTTCACCGAAAGCTTCGGCCATCTGTACCCGCGCGAGGATCTCGACGCGTTCCTGGCCGAGGCCTATGCGGTCGGGCGCCAGCGCACGATCCTGGCGCATGCCGATTACGCGGTGTGGCTGCTGGAGGACGATGGCGAAGCGGTCGGCCATGTCGCCGCCGGCCCCTGCGGCCTGCCGCACGCGGACGTGGCGCCGGGCGACGGCGAGATCAAGCGCCTGTATCTGGTGCAGGGCCGGCAGCGCGGCGGCCACGGCGCGCGGATGATGGACGTGGCGATGGCGTGGCTGCTGCGCAGCGGCCCGCGCACCCTGTGGGTCGGCGCGTGGTCCGAAAATCTCGGCGCGCAGCGTTTCTATGCGCGCTACGGCTTCGCCCGCGCCGGCGAATACGTATTCCCGGTGGGGCGCGTGCGCGATCTCGAATACATCCTCAGGCGTCCCGCCGACCCGGGCCCGGCCGATGCCTGAGCCAGCGGGCCAGCGCGTCATCGTGCTGCCCGGCCTGTGGATGCCGGCGGTGTCGATGGCATGGTTCGCCGCGCAGCTGCGCGCACGGGGCTTCGATGCCGGCACGCTGGGATACCGCAGCATCCGCGACGGTGCCACGCGCGTGGTCGACGAACTGCGCGAAGTCCTGCAGGACGGTCCCGCGCATCTGGTCGGCCACAGCCTCGGCGGGGTGATCGCGCTGGAGGCATTGCGCCGTCGCGACGCGCCTGCGGCCGGGCGGGTCGTCTGCATCGGCAGTCCCCTGTGCGGCAGCGATGCCGCGCGCACCCTGCGCTCGCGCGCGCTGACCGCCGCGTACCTGGGCCGCTCGGGCCCGTTGCTCGAACAGGGCTGCGTGCAATGGCCGGCGCAGGTCGAGGTCGGCATGATCGCCGGCACCCGGCCGCGCGGCCTTGGCGGGCTGGTGGCGCGTTTCGACGAGCCGCATGACGGCACCGTGGCGGTGCGCGAGACGCAGGCGCCGGGCCTGGCCGACCATCTGCTGCTGCCGGCCAGCCACACCGGCCTGATGTTCAGCGGGGATGCCGTGGCGCAGGCCGTCCGCTTCCTGCGCGAGGGCGCGTTCGACCACGCGGGAGCAGCGTCCGGCGCGGTGTAAAATCGCGGCTCGTTCAACACAACGGGCATTCCGATGGGTCGTGGACCTTCGATCGAGGCGCGCAAGAACGCCACCGACGCCAAGCGCGGCAAGATCTTCACCAAGATCATCCGCGAGATCGGCGTGGCCGCGCGCGCCGGTGGCGGCGACCCGGCCAACAATCCGCGCCTGCGTGCCGCCATCGACAAGGGCATGGCGCAGAACATGTCGAAGGACGTGGTCGAGCGCGCGATCAGGAAGGCCACCGGCGAGCTCGAGGGTGTCGAATACGAGGAAGTGCGCTACGAGGGCTACGCGCCCGGCGGCATCGCGGTGATCGTCGACTGCCTGACCGACAACCGCGTGCGCACCGTGGCCGATGTCCGCCACGCGTTCTCCAAGTGCGGCGGCAACATGGGCACGGAAGGCTCGGTGTCCTTCATGTTCAAACGCCTCGGTGTGCTGAGCTACGCCGCCGGTGCCGACGAGGACCGGGTGACGGAAGCGGCGATCGAGGCCGGCGCCGACGACGTGGTGCTGTATCCGGAGGACGGCGCGATCGAGGTGATCACCTCGCCCGAGGGATTCCTCGCCGTGCGCGACGCGATGACCGCCGCCGGCATCGCCCCGGCGCATGCGGAGCTCACCTTCCGCGCCGACACCGATGTCGCCGCCGATGCCGACACTGCGCCGCAGGTGCGCAAGCTGCTCGACATGCTCGAGGACATCGACGACGTGCAGGACGTCTACTCCAACGTCGACCAGGCGTCGCTGGACCAGGCCTGATGCGCGGCTGCGGCGCCCTGGCGTGCCCGGCCGCTGCCAGGTCGTTATCCGTGGCGTGCCATGCACGGCGTGCGACCCACGGCCGTTGCGCAGCGCATGGCTGATCCCGCCGCCCGCATGACCCGCATCCTCGGCATCGACCCGGGCTCGCAGCGCACCGGCGTCGGCATCGTCGACATCGCGCCCGACGGGCGCCTGCGCCATGTCCACCACGCGCCGCTGCAGCTGCTGGGCGAGGGTGACTTCTCCGCGCGGTTGCGGCGGCTGCTCGACCAGCTGGGCGAGGTGATCGACACCTGGCGTCCCGACGAGGTCGCGATCGAACAGGTGTTCATGTCGCGCAATGCGGACTCCGCGCTCAAGCTCGGCCACGCGCGCGGTGCGGCGATCTGCGCGGTGGTGCTGCGCGACCTGCCGGTGCACGAGTACGCCGCCACCGAGATCAAGCTGGCGGTGGTCGGCCGCGGCAAGGCGGAAAAGGCCCAGGTGCAGCACATGGTGGGTATCCTGCTCAACCTGCAGGGCAAGCTGCAGTCCGACGCCGCCGATGCGCTGGCCGCCGCGATCACCCACGCCCATGTGCGCGCCAGCGCCGCGCGGCTTGGCGTCGGCACGCGCACCGCCTGGAGCCGGTGAGGCCGGTCATCACCGATGACTGCTCCGCGCGGTTGCCGATGGCCGGGGATCGCGACCGGTTTGGGGCGCACCCACGCCACGCCCGCAGCGCCCCGTCACGCACCACAGGAGTTCCCATGATCGGTCGCCTGAAAGGCATCCTCGCGCACAAGCAGCCGCCATGGCTGGTGGTCGACGTCCACGGCGTCGGTTATGAACTGGAAGCGCCGATGAGCACCTTCTACGACCTGCCCGAGGTCGGCCGCGAGGTGGTGCTGTTCACCCACTACGCGCAGAAGGAAGACAGCGTTTCGCTGTACGGCTTCCTCACCGAGCCCGAGCGCCGGCTCTTCCGCGACGTGCAGAAGGTCAGCGGCATCGGCGCGAAGATCGCGCTGGCGGTGCTGTCGGGCGCGAGCGTGGGCGAGTTCGCCCGGCTGGTGCAGACCGGCGACATCACCGCGCTGACCCGCATTCCCGGCATCGGCAAGAAGACCGCCGAGCGGATGGTGGTCGAACTGCGCGACCGCGCCGCGGATCTGGCGGTCGGCGCGGCGGTGTCCAGCAGCGGCCCGGTGCCTGCCGATCCGCTGTCGGAAGCCACGGTGGCGCTGCAGCAGCTCGGCTACAAACCGGCCGAAGCGCAACGGATGGCGCGCGCCGCGGCAGGTGAAGGCGACACCGCGGAAATCATCATCCGGAAGGCGCTACAGTCCGCGCTTCGCTGACCACCCCGTCCACGGCGCCCGTCCGGAAATGACACGTTCCACTCCTGCGGGCGCCCACCCCCGCCACGATGTCCAGCACGGCAAGGCCGGCCTCGCCATGCTGGTGATGGGCGCGATCGGTGTCGTCTTCGGCGACATCGGCACCAGCCCGCTGTACACCATCCGCGAGGCCTTCTCGCCGCATTACGGCCTGGTCGCCGACCACGACACCGTGCTCGGCGTGCTGTCGATGATCTTCTGGTCGCTGATGCTGGTGGTCACGCTGAAGTACGTGACCATCATCATGCGTGCCGACAACGACGGCGAGGGCGGCATCATGGCTCTGATGGCGCTGGCCCAGCGCCGCCTGCCCGCCGGGTCGAAGTCGGCCTATGTGCTGGGCCTGCTGGGCATCCTCGGCGCGTCGCTGTTCTTCGGCGACGGCGTGATCACCCCGGCGATCTCGGTGCTGTCGGCCGTGGAAGGCCTGGGGATCGTCGCGCCGCAGCTGCACGACTGGATCGTGCCGATCGCGCTGGTGGTGCTGGTCACCCTGTTTGCCACCCAGCGCTACGGCACCGCGAAGGTCGGGCGGGTGTTCGGGCCGGTGATGGTGGTGTGGTTCGTGGTGCTGGCGGTCATGGGCGTGGGCAACATCGCCCACGAACCGGAGGTGCTGCATGCGCTCAACCCGCTGTGGGCGGCGCGGTTCTTCGCCGACCACAGTTTCGGCGGGGTGTTCATCCTCGGTGCGGTGATCCTCGCCGTGACCGGTGGCGAGGCCATCTATACCGACATGGGCCACTTCGGCCCGCGGCCGATCCGCCTGGCCTGGTACTGGTTCGTGCTGCCGACGCTGATGATCAACTACCTGGGCCAGGGCGCGCTGGTGCTGGAGAATCCACTGGCGGTGCGCAATCCCTTCTACTTCGGCGTGCCGGAATGGGGGCGGATCCCGATGATCGTGCTGGCCACCGCCGCCACGGTGATCGCCTCGCAGGCGGTCATCACCGGCGGGTTCTCGATCGCCCGCCAGGCCATGCAGCTGGGCTACATCCCGCGGATGAAGGTGCGCCACACCTCCAGCGAGACCATCGGGCAGATCTACATCCCGGCGATCAACTGGATGATGATGGTGATCGTCATCGCCCTGGTGCTGGGCTTCCGCACGTCGTCGGCGCTGGCCACCGCCTACGGGATCTCGGTGTCGATGACGATGCTGATCGATACGCTGCTGCTGGCAGTGGTCGCGCGCACGCTGTGGCCGCAGTGGCAACGCTGGGTGCTGCCGCTATGCGTGCTGTTCCTGGTGATGGATGTCGCCTTCGTCACCGCCAACCTCGCCAAGGTGTTGCAGGGCGGCTGGTTCCCGCTGGTGCTGGGCATGGTGCTGTTCACCCTGCTGCGCACATGGCGCCGCGGCCGCCAGCTGCTGCACGAGGACGTGCGCAGCCAGGGCATCCGGCCCGACAGCTTCATCCCGGGGCTGATGCTGGCGCCGCCGATGCGGGTGCCGGGCACCGCGGTGTTCCTCACCAGTGACCCCGGCATCGTGCCGCAGGCGCTGCTGCACAACCTCAAGCACAACAAGGTGCTGCACGAGCGCAACGTGTTCCTGACGGTGGAGTCGCTGACCATGCCGTATGCGCGCGACCGGCTGAAGGTCGACACGATCGGCGACGGCTTCCATCGCGTGCGGGTGCGGTTCGGCTTCATGGAGATCCCCGACGTGCCGCTGGCGCTGATGGGCTGCAGCGACGTCACCCCGGACCTCTGCGTGGATCCGATGGAAACCACCTACTTCACCAGCCGGGAAACCGTGATCGCCACGGCGCGGCGCGGGATGATGCTGTGGCGCGAGCGGCTGTTCGCGCTGATGCATCGCAATGCGGCACCCGCGTCTGGCTTCTTCCGCATCCCGGGCAACCGCCTGGTCGAACTGGGCACCCGCGTCGAGATCTGACGCGGGCGTGCGGTGCGGCCGTCGCAGGGTGCCGCGCGCGTCGGCGCCGTGCGACCATAGCGCGATGATCGACAACCGCATCATCGCTGCCGGCGCCACCCGCGAAGACGACGCCGTCGACGCCAGCATCCGCCCGCAGCGCCTGGCCGATTACCTCGGCCAGCAGCCGGTACGCGAGCAGCTGGGCATCTATATCGAGGCGGCGAAGCGGCGCGGCGAGGCGCTCGACCACGTGCTGATCTTCGGCCCGCCCGGCCTCGGCAAGACCACGCTGTCGCATGTCATCGCCAACGAACTCGGGGTCAACCTGCGGGTGACCTCGGGGCCGGTGATCGAGAAGGCCGGTGACCTCGCCGCGCTGCTGACCAACCTGCAGCCGCACGACGTGCTGTTCGTCGACGAGATCCATCGCCTGTCGCCGGTGGTCGAGGAAGTGCTGTATCCGGCGATGGAGGACTTCCAGATCGACATCATGATCGGCGAAGGCCCGGCCGCGCGTTCGATCAAGCTCGACCTGCCGCCGTTCACCCTGATCGGCGCCACCACCCGCGCCGGCCTGCTGACCGCGCCGCTGCGCGACCGTTTCGGCATCGTCCAGCGGCTGGAGTTCTACAGCACCGAGGAATTGACCCGCATCGTGCGGCGCTCGGCGACCATCCTCGGCATCGCCTGCGAAGGCGAGGGCGCCGCCGAGATCGCACGGCGTGCGCGTGGCACCCCGCGCATCGCCAACCGCCTGCTGCGGCGCGTGCGCGACTACGCCCAGGTGCGCGCGGACGGGCATATCGACCGCGAGGTCGCGCGTGCCGCAATGGACATGCTGAAAGTCGACCCCGAGGGCTTCGACGACCTCGACCGCCGCCTGCTGCGGCTGATCATCGAGAACTTCGACGGCGGCCCGGTCGGCGTGGAATCCCTGGCGGCGGCGCTGTCGGAAGAGCGCGGCACGCTGGAAGACGTGATCGAGCCGTACCTGATCCAGCAGGGCTATCTGGTCCGCAGTGCGCGCGGGCGCATGGCCAGCCAGAAGGCCTACCGCCACCTCGGCCTGCCGGCACGCGCGCGCGCCGACCTGTTTGCCGAGACGCAGGCCACCGATCCCTTCGAGCCATGACGCGGCTCTCCACGCCGCGTGCGGTGCAGCCACGGTAGTTTCAAGCAATGTTCAGCCATCCGGTCCGTGTTTACTGGGAAGATACCGACGCCGGCGGCGTGGTCTACCACGCGCAGTACGTCGCGTTCCTCGAGCGCGCGCGCAGCGAATGGATGCGCGCGCTGGGGCACGGGCAGGACGTGCTGCGTACCCGGCACGACCTGGTGTTCGCGGTGCGGGCGATGAGGATCGATTTCCGTGCGCCGGCGCGGCTCGACGACGCGCTGCAGGTGTCGGTGGCGTTGACCGGGTGCCGGCGCGCGAGCCTGGTGATCGCGCAGTCGATCCACCGTGGTGACGCGTTGTTGCTGGACGCAGAGGTACGGGTGGCGGCACTGGACGCGGCGGGTTTCCGCCCGCGTGCCATCCCGCAACCGCTGTACGCGGAGCTGAAGGCGCGGGAAGCGCAGCCGGACCAGGATGGGCGCCGGCGGTGAGTGAGCACGGTCATGCCGCAGGACGCGGCACGGCCCGACAGACAGGGATGCGCGGCGCCGCCGTGTGTCGAACCGATCAAACCGGAGTGGATGCATGACCCCATTGACGATGTTGCTGCAGGCCACCCAGGTCGAGCCGCTGGCCGAAGACGCGGCCGCCACCGCCGAGGCGCTGCCCGCGGGTGCCGATGCCGCCGCTGCCGCAGGCGCGCTGCCCACCGACCTGGACGTCTGGAGCCTCATCCTCCACGCCTCGATCCCGGTGCAGCTGGTGATGCTGCTGCTGCTGTTCGCGTCGATCGCCTCGTGGGTGATCATCTTCCGCAAGAAGCGCCTGCTCGACCGCGCCACCAAGGAAGCCGACCGCTTCGAGGAACGTTTCTGGTCGGGCGCCGAGCTGACCAAGCTGCACGCCGCGGCCACCGAACGCAACCGCGAGATCGAGGGCCTGGAAGCGATCTTCGAATCCGGTTTCCGCGAGTACGCACGCCCGCGCCGCAGCGTCGACAGCCGCTCGCGGCTGGAAGCCGCACAGCGCGGCATGCGCGTGGCCGGTTCGCGCGAGATCGATGGCCTCGAACAGAACCTCGAGTTCCTCGCCAACGTCGGCTCGATCGCGCCCTATGTCGGCCTGCTCGGCACGGTGTGGGGCATCATGATTTCGTTCCACGGCCTGGCCAATGTGCGCGAGGCCACCATTGCCACCGTCGCGCCCGGCATCTCCGAGGCGCTGATCGCCACCGCGATGGGCCTGTTCGCCGCGATCCCGGCGGTGTGGGCGTACAACCGCTTCGCCACCCGGGTGGAGCGCATCGCCAGCCGGTACGAGGCGTTCTCCGAAGAGTTCTCGTCGATCCTCGAGCGGCAGTCGAGCGAGGCCTGACCCCGCGCGCGCCGCCGGCACGTTGGCTGCCGGCGCGCTGAACCGCCCCGATTGCGAGGACCACCCCCATGTCCGTGACCATGCGCCGCCACAAGCGCCGCAAGCTGAAGAACGAAATCAACGTCGTGCCGTATATCGACGTGATGCTGGTGCTGCTGATCATCTTCATGGTCACCACGCCGCTGTTGAACCTCGGCACCGACGTCAACCTGCCGGATTCCAACGCACGCTCGCTGGGCGCGCCGAAGGATCCGGTGGTGGTCAGCGTGTATCCCGACGGCCGCCTCGCGCTGATGGTCGAGCAGCAGAACCAGGAGCTCACCCGCGACGACCTGATGGCCCGGCTGCGTGCGATCCACTCGCAGAACCCCGAAGCCACCATCCTGGTGCGCGGTGACGGCGCCGCCAGCTACCAGCTGATCATGGATGCCATCAGCGCGATCAACGAGGCCGGGGTGACCAGGGTCAGCCTGCTGAGCCGCCCGCTCGAGTCGGGGGGCTGATGCGGCAGCAGCGCGCCGATACGGTCCAGGCGGTCGTCCTCGCGCTGGGCCTGCATGTCCTGCTGGTCCTGCTACTGGTGTTCGGCCTCGACTGGACCCAGCGCCGGGCCGAACCCGCGTTCGGCTCGCCGGTGACCGCCGACATCATCGATCCCGATGCGCTGACCGCCGCGCAGCGCCGGGCGCTGACCGCCGAGCCCGCGCCGCTGCCGGATCCGCCGCCGCAGCCCGAGCCACTGCCGGAACCGGAATCCGAGCCGGTGGAAGAGGAGGCCGCACCGCCGCCGCAGCCGCTGCCGGCACCGGTGCCGGAGGATGCCGAGGTCGCGCCACAGCCGCGTCCGCAGGAGCGCGTGCCCGAACCGGACACTGTCGACCAGGATGCCGCGCGCCGCGAGGCCGAGTCCGAGCTCAGGGCGGAGCGCGAGCAGGAGGAACGTCGTCGCCAGGAGCAGCTCGACCTGACCGAACGCAAGCGCCAGGAAGAGGCCGAGCAGCGTCGGCGGCTGGCCCAGCAGCAGCGCCAGGAGGAACTGCGCAAGCTGCAGGCCGAGCGCGAGCGCATCCGCCGCGAGGCCGAGCAGGCCGAACAACGCCTCAAGCAGATCGCCGACGCGCGCGCCCGCCAGGCCGCCGAAGCTGCATCGGCGCCGGCCGCGAGTCCGCCGCCCGGGCGTCCCGACGGCAGCAGCGACCTCGCGGCGAAGTACGCCGCCGCGCTGCAGGAGGCGATCGCCCGCGAATGGACCCGGCCCGACAACGTGGCGATCGGCCAGCGCTGCCGCATCTACATCACCCAGCTGCCCGGCGGCGAGGTGATGAACGTCGAGTTCGACGCCGCCTGCCCGTACGACGCGCTGGGCCGCCGTTCGGTCGAGGCCGCGGTGCGCCGCGCCGCGCCGCTGCCGTACGCGGGCTTCGAATCGGTGTTCAACCGCCGCCTCAACCTCAACTTCACCGCCCAGGATCGATGACCCGTCGCGTGTTCACCGGACGCTTCGGGTCGCGCGGCCAAGCTGTCGAGCGCTTCCGTGCACGCGGATGCGAAGCCTTTCCTTCAAGACCAGGTGCCTAGATGAAACCGATGACACGTTGCCTGCTGCTCCTGCTCGCATTGTTCCTGCCGTCGCTCGCCGCGGCCCAGCAGCAGGGCCTCGAGATCGACATCGTCGGCGGTCATGCCTCGGCGCTGCCGATCGCGGTGGTGCCGATGCCCTACCAGGGCTCCGGCAGCGCGCCGGATACCGACATCGCCGCGGTGATCCGCGCCGACCTCGACCGCTCCGGCCAGTTCCGCACCCTGCCCGAGCGCGACATCGTCGAACGCCCGACCCGCGGCAGCGAGGTGCAGTACCCGACCTGGCGCGTGCTGCGGCAGGACTTCCTGGTAGTCGGGCGCGTGCTGGATGCCGGCGCCGGCGCCTACCGCGTCGAGTACGAGCTGTTCGACGTCGCCAAGCAGGAGCGCCTGGTCGGCATGGCGATGACCGCGCGCTCGGGCTCGATGCGCGACGTTGCCCACCAGATCGCCGATGCGGTCTACGAGAAGATCCTCGGCGTGCGCGGTGCCTTCTGGACCCGGATCGCCTATGTCACCCAGACCGGCGTCGGCGAAAACGCGCGCTATGCACTGATCGTCGCCGATTCGGACGGGCACAACCCGCAGACCGTGGTGCGCTCCAACGAGCCGCTGCTGTCGCCCTCGTGGAGTCCCGATGGCAGCAAGCTCGCCTATGTCAGCTTCGAGCGCCGCAATTCCTCGATCTATATCCAGGACATCAACACCGGCGGCCGCGAACTGGTGTCCAGCTTCCGCGGCATCAACTCCGGGCCGGCGTTCTCGCCCGACGGCCGACGGCTGGCGCTGACGCTGTCGCGCAGCGGCAACCCCGAGATCTACGTGATGGACCTCGGCAGCAAGGCGCTGACCCAGCTCACCAACCACTTCGGCATCGACACCTCGCCGGCCTGGAGCCACGACGGCGGCAGCGTCTACTTCACCTCCGATCGCGGCGGCCGCCCGCAGGTCTACCAGGTGCCCGCAAGCGGAGGCAGCGCCACGCGGGTGACGTTCCAGGGCAACTACAACGCCGATCCCAGCGTGTCGTACGACGGCCACAAGATCGCCGTGGCACAAGGTTCAGGTAACGTGTACCGTATCGCCGTGCTGGATCGCAGCCTGGGGAGTCCTCGCTGGTCCACGCTGTCGCCGGGGTCGCTCGACGAATCGCCGAGCTTCGCTCCGAACGCCAGCATGATCCTGTATGCGGCACGCGAGGGGCGGCGGGGAGTGCTGTATGCCGTTTCGGCAGACGGACGGGTCCGTCAAAGGCTGGTGCTTGCGGACGGTGACGTCCGCGAACCGGCATGGGGACCTTACCGTGAACAGCGCTGACGCGGCCTGCACATCCACTCAATCAATCTGAACCGCCTGAACCACCACCTAGGGAACGACGAGATGAACATCACCACCCGAGTCCTGCTCGCCGCTGCATTGTGTGTTGCCGTTGTCGGCTGCTCCAAGCGCGTCAAGGAAGAGCCGCAGACCACCACCCCCGGCACCAGCACCGTGACCCAGCCGCAGCAGCCGACCAGCGGCGCCTATGGCCCGGAAGATCTTGATACCGATGCCTGCCTGCGCCAGCGCGTGGTCTACTTCGATTTCGACCAGGAATCGCTGCGTCCCGAGTTCCAGGCGGCCATGGCCTGCCACGCCAAGTACCTGCGCGACCGCCCGTCGGCCCGCATCACGATGGAAGGCAATGCCGACGAGCGCGGCAGCCGTGAGTACAACCTTGGCCTGGGTGAGCGCCGCGGCAACGCCGTGTCGTCGGCCCTGCAGGCCAGCGGTGGCTCGGGCACCCAGCTGACCGTCGTGAGCTACGGCGAAGAGCGCCCGGTCTGCACCGAGACCAGCGAAGACTGCTGGGCCCGCAACCGTCGCGTCGAGATCGTGTACACCGCCCGTTGATCGGCATGCGTGGACTGATCGTATCCACCCTGGTCGCGGCCGCCCTTGTGGCGGCCGCGCCCGCATTCGGCCAGCGCGCAAGCCTGGCCGATCGCGTGGCCGTGCTTGAACAGCAGGCCGCCGCCAACCAGGGCAACATGGACCTGCTCAACCAGCTCACGCAGTTGCGTGGCGAGGTGCAGGCGTTGCGTTCGCAACTCGAGGACCTGCAACAGCAGAACGAGCAGCTGAAGTCGACCTCGCGCGCGCAGTACCTCGATATCGACGGACGCCTCAACCGCATCGAGAGCGGGACTGGCGGCACGGGCGCGACCCTGCCCGATCCGCCGCAGGCATCCACCGGTGCGCCTGCCGGCAATGCCGGCGGCGTGCTGCCCGCGCCTCCGCCGCGGAACGTTCCTTCACCGCGTGCGGCCGCCCCGGCCGACGAACGTGCGGCCTACGAGGGCGCATTCGACGCCCTGCGCGGCGGCCGTTATGCCGACGCGGCCAACCTGTTCCAGGATTTCCTCGGCCAGTACCCGGATGGGGCCTACGCGGCCAACGCGCTGTACTGGCTGGGCGAGAGCTATTACGCCACCCAGAACTACGAACTGGCCCAGCAGCAGTTCCAGGCGCTGATCGGCCGTTTTCCCGACAGCGACAAGGCGCCGGGCGCGCTGCTGAAGGTCGGCCTGTCGCAGTACGGCCTGCGTGATCTCGACGCCGCCGAAGCCACCCTGGGCAACGTTGGCAAGCGCTATCCCGGCACCGACGCCGCGCGCACCGCCGACGACCGCCTGCGCGCGATCCAGCTCAGCCGACTGCGCTGACGCAGCCGGGCTTCAGGCCCGGCGCACGCCCGGCGGCTACAATGCCGCCCATGATTCCCGCCGCCTCCGAAGCCGCCGCGCCGGTGGCCGACCGGCTGCGCATCACCGAGATCTTCCTGTCGTTGCAGGGCGAGGCCCGCGATGCCGGCTGGCCGACGGTGTTCGTGCGCCTGACCGGCTGTCCGCTGCGCTGCCAGTACTGCGATACCGCCTACGCCTTCCATGGCGGCGAATGGCATGGGATCGACGCGATCCTCGCCGAGGTCGCCTCGCACGGCGTGCGCCACGTCTGCGTGACCGGCGGCGAGCCGCTGGCGCAGAAGCGCTGCATCGGGCTGCTGCGCCGGTTGTGCGATGCCGGCTACACGGTGTCGCTGGAAACCTCCGGCGCGCTCGACATCGGCGAGGTCGACCCGCGGGTATCGCGCGTGCTCGACATCAAGACCCCCGGCTCGGCCGAGGTGCACCGCAACCACTGGGCCAACATCGCGCTGCTGACCCCGCACGACCAGGTGAAGTTCGTCATCTGCTCGCGTGCCGACTACGAGTGGGCGCGCGGCGTCGTCCATGAGCACGCGCTGGCCGCACGCTGCGAGGTGTGGTTCTCGCCCAGCAAGAGCGAGGTCGATCCGGGCGCGCTGGCCGACTGGATCGTCGCCGACCGCCTGCCGGTGCGCTTCCAGCTGCAACTGCACAAGCTGTTGTGGAATGACGAGCCGGGGCGGTGATGGCTAAGCAGTGATTGGTGATCGGTGATTGGTGATTCGGACGTCGCCCCCCCGGTGTGCCTTGCGCCGCCCGTACGCTCTTTCGAATCACGAATCACGAATCACGATTACCAATCACGTTTTCACCCATCACGCATCACCCTCGCCCAGTTCCGATTCCCGAGTCCCATGAAAAAAGCCGTCGTCCTCGTTTCCGGTGGCATGGATTCCGCCGTCGTCCTCGCCATCGCCCGCGAGCGCGGCCATGCGGTGCATGCGCTCAGCGTCGCCTATGGCCAGCGCCATACCTCGGAGCTGGAGGCCGCCGCGCGCATGGCCGCGGACGCGGTCGAGCACAAGGTGGTCGCGGTGGACCTGCGCAGCATCGGCGGCTCCGCGCTGACAGATGACATCGAAGTGCCCGCCGCCGGTGGCGACGGCATCCCGGTGACCTACGTGCCGGCGCGCAACACCATCATGCTGTCGATCGCGCTGGGCTGGGCCGAGGTACTGGGCGCGGCCGACATCTACTGCGGGGTCAACGCCGTCGACTATTCCGGCTACCCCGATTGCCGCCCGGAGTTCATCGAGGCGTTCGAACGGCTGGCCAATCTCGCCACCCGTGCCGGCGTGGAAGGTGCCGGTATCCGCGTGCATGCGCCGCTGCTGCGGATGAGCAAGGCGCAGATCGCCGCCGAAGGCGTGCGCCTGGGCGTGGATTTCGCCGCCACGGTGTCGTGCTACCGCGCCGATGCGCAGGGCCGTGCGTGTGGCGACTGCGATGCCTGCCGCCTGCGTGCCGAGGGGTTCGCGGGCGCCGGCCTGGCCGACCCGACCCGCTACGCCTGAGCACACAAAAACCGGGACGCCCATAGGCGCCCCGGTTGTCCGGCTGCCTCAGTGTCCCGAGGCGTGGTCGATCGCTTCGCTGGTGTTGAAGATCGTCGGATCCGCCGCGCCGTTGACGTGGAGGAAACCCGCCAGGCCCTTCTCCGCGCGCGAGAGCGCGTGGTCGACCAGGATGTACTTGCCGGGGTAGTCGACCTTGAACTCCACCACTGTCGCACCACCCGGTGCCACCAGCGTGGTCTGCACGTCGGTCAGTGGCGGGCTCGTCAGCGAGGCCTGGTCGAACACCCGGTCGAAGACCTCGCCGATCACGTGGAAGCTGGAGATCAGGTTGGGTCCGCCGACGCCGAAGTACATGCGCACGGTCTCGCCGACGTTGGCTTCCATCCGGTAGGTCTTGGTCAACGCCTCCATCGAGCCGTTGAACATCAGGTGTTCGGGGTTCTCGTCGAGCAGCTTGTCCACCGAGAACTCCTGCAGCCCGCGCGAGCCGTGTTTCTGCGCGGTGTAGAGCTCGCCCTGCATGATGTAGAACTCGCGGTCGACCGCGGGCAGGCCACCTTCCGGCTCCACCAGGATCATCCCGTACATCCCGTTGGAGATGTGGTGGGCGATCATCGGCGTGGCGCAGTGGTAGACGTACAGGCCCGGGTTGAGCGCCTTGAAGGTGAAGCTCTTGGTCTGGCCGGGGGCGACCTGGGTCACCGCGGCACCGCCGCCGGGGCCGGTCACGGCGTGGAAGTCGACCGAGTGGATGTTGACGCTGTCGTCGGCGTTCTTGAGGTTGATGGTGACCGTATCGCCCGTGCGGATACGCAGGAACGGCCCCGGTACGGTGTCGTTGAAGGTCCAGTAGCGGTACGTGCTGCCATCCGACAGCCGGCCCTCGACCTCGGTGGTCAGCAGGTCGTAGCTGATGTGCTGCGGCGCGCGATCGCCAACCGGCGTGTCGACCTCCATCGGGTTCTTGGCGATGTCGACCGCGGTGCTCACCACTTCCTCGACGTCGCCGACGATCAGCTTGCCGAACATGCCGGCGGCGCGGTGCCCGGGGATGGTGCAGACGTATTCGAAGGTGCCGGCCTTGGCGGCACGGAACACGATGGTGGTCGACGAGCCCTGGCCGACGATCTGGTCGGACTGCACGCCGAAATCCGGGACCGCGATGTCGTGCATGGCGCCGTCGCCGTTGGTCACGGTGATGGCCACCACCGCGCCTTCGGGCACCCTGAGTTCGGGGTTCACCACGTCCTTGATCGCGCCGGCATTGCCGACGAAGACCAGCTGTCCGTTGGAGATCTCGGTGCGCATGCTGAAGGTGATGTCCGCGACGGGGGTCACGTCGGCGGCGGCCTCGCGCGCCGCGATCGCCTGCGGCGTAAAGCCGGCGGCAGCCGCGAGGGCGAACAGCAGGATCAGGTCTTTCATTTCGATGCTTCCTTCTTGGGGTTCGTGGTGCCTGGAATGCATCGTGGGGATCGCGCCCATTCACGACCATGACCTGCGTCAAGCCGGACGCTGCACCGTACGCACCCGCATCGGCGCTTGACCCAGATCAGTGAATGGGGCGCGGACGCACGCGCAGACTCGCTCCACGATGAGCCGTCGCCGCGTCCACCGCTGGATCTGTCACCTCGCACTCGGTGCTGCGTTGTCGCTTGCGCTGTTGCCGGCGGCCGGTCGCATCGCCGGTGCGGGCGCGGCACATGCCGGGCACATGGCGAGCGTGGCGACCGGCGGGCAGGCGCACGCCGGCACCGACGATGGTGCCCGGCAGCCGTCGCTGCCCGTGGACACCGCCAGCGCCGACTGTGGCTATTGCCCGCTGCTCGCAAGCGCGGTGCCGGCGCCACGCTGGGCACTGGTGGCGGTGCCACTGGTGGCGCCGGACAAACCGGGGCTGCGGCGTGCGGATGCACGGGATGCCGGTCGGTATCCAACCGGGCTGGGGTCACGCGGTCCGCCGTACGCCTGAGCCCGACAGCTCATGCGTGCGCGGCGCAGTCCGCGCGTCCAACGAATGCCCCGGAGCACCCCATGTCGACTTGCAGAAGTCCGGCGACGCCACAGGCTTGCCTGACGATCGCCATCCTCGCGGTCCTGTTCGCCCCCGCGGCGCTTGCCGCCGATGTCCACGTCCACGATCCGATGGTGCCGGTCGATCTCGATGCGGTGGTGGTCACCGCGATGATGCCGGTCTCGCCCCTGACCTTCGAAACCGATCCGCGCGTCCCGCGCCAGCCGGTACCCGCCAGCGACGGTGCCGACTATCTGAAGACCATTCCCGGCTTCGCCGTGGTGCGCAACGGCGGCACCAACGGCGATCCGGTGCTGCGTGGCATGTTCGGCTCGCGGCTGAACCTGCTCACCAACGACGGCGCCATGCCCGGCGCCTGCCCGTCGCGGATGGACAACGCGATGTCCTACATCGCACCCGAAACCTATGACCGCCTGGTGGTGGTGAAAGGCCCGCAGACCGTGCTGTGGGGCCCGGGCGCCTCCGCCGGCACCGTGCGCTTCGAGCGCGACCGCGAGGTGTTCGACGCGCCGACGCTGAAGTTCGCCGGCAGCCTGCTCGGCGGGTCCGCAGGCCGCAATGACCAGGTCGCCGACCTGACCTGGGGCAGCGGACCCGGCTATGCGCGGGCCAGCGCGAACCGTTCCGAGGCCGACGACTACAGCGATGGCGACGGCCATCGCGTCGCCTCGGCGTGGAAGAAGTGGAATGCCGACCTTGCGCTGGGCTGGACGCCTGACGCCGACACACTGGTGGAACTGTCCGCCGGCGTCGGCGATGGCGAGGCCCGCTACGCCACCCGCGGCATGGACGGTTCGCAGTTCGACCGCGAGAACCTCGCGCTGCGGATCGTCAAGCGCAACCTCGACGGCCCTCTCGCGGAATGGGAGGCCAGCATCTACAGCAACCGCGCCGACCACGTGATGGACAACTACAGCCTGCGCACGCCGGTGCCCGGCGGCATGATGCCGATGGCGATGGCCTCCAACGTCGAGCGCCGCACCAGCGGCGGGCGTGCAGCCGCGACCTGGCGCGCCGATGCATGGGAGCTGGTGGCCGGGATCGACGGCCAGGACGGCCGGCACCGCCGCCGCAACGCCAGCGGCCGCGATGCCTACCTGGCCCAGCCGTGGCGCACCGATGCGCGCTTCGCCAACCTCGGCGTGTTCGGCGAAGGCACCTGGCATGTCGACGACCGCAACCGGCTCGTCGCGGGTGCACGCGTCGATCGCGCCGAAGCCACCGACGAGCGCGCGACGCTCGGCACGATGGGCATGGTCCGTCCGAACCCCACCGCCGGCGTTACGCGTGCGGCAACGCTGCCGGCGGCCTTCGTCCGCTACGAGCGCGATGTCGCCGACCAGCCGATGAGCTGGTTCGCGGGGCTCGGCCACACCACGCGCATGCCCGACTACTGGGAGCTGTTCTCGCCCGACATGGGCCCGATCGGCACGACGAATGCATTTGCCGGCCTCGCCACGGAGAAGACCACCCAGCTCGACGTCGGGTTCGAGTACCGCGGCAAGCGCTTCAATGCCTGGGCCTCGGCCTATGCCGGACGTATCGGGGACTACATCCAGTTCCGCTACGTGGCGGGCGCCATGGGCCGGAGCAGTTCCGCCGCCCACAATATCGACGCGCGGATCCACGGCGCCGAGCTGGGCGCGGAGTTCCGGCCGGACACGCAGTGGACCTTTGGCGGCAGCCTTGCCCATGCGCGCGGCGAGGACCGCGACAGCGGGCGGCCGTTGCCGCAGATGCCGCCGCTGGAGGCACGCCTGACGGCAGCCTGGGATAACGGCAGCTGGTCGGCCGGCATGCTGCTGCGGTCGGTGGCCGTGCAGGAGCGGGTGGCACCGGGCTACGGCAACGTCGTCGGCCAGGACATCGGCACCAGCCCGGGTTTCGCGACCCTCGCGGTCAATGCCGGTTACCGGCTTGGCAGCACGATGCGTGTGAGCGCGGGGATCGACAACCTGTTCGACCGTGCCTACAGCGAGCACCTCAACCTCGCCGGCAACGCGGACTTCGGCTATCCCGCGGACGCGGTGCGGATCAACGAGCCGGGACGCACCGCCTGGGTCAAGCTCAATGTCAGTTATTGAGCGCTGGAACCGACAGCGACTGCCGGCCACCTGATCCATGTCAATGATCGCGCAGGGTGCGGGCCGCATCCTGCAGGTGTCCACACACCCAGGTGCGCCATGAACGCCATCAGCGAACTCGACCTCCAGCTCCACCCGTTCGATGCCCGCGGCGTCGGCCGCCGCTTCCGCCATGACGCGCTGTTCGGCGCGCTCGACACGCTGCAGCCGGGCGAGGGCATGCGCTTCATCAACGACCACGACCCGCTGCCGCTGCTTGCGCAGTTGCGCGAACGCTATGGCGACCAGCTCGCAGTCGACTACGTGCAACGCCAGCCGGGCGAGGTGGTGATCGACTTCGCCGTGCTGCGTGCGCCGGTCCACGGCGAGGGCAGCGAGTGCTGCGGAGGCTGCAGCTGATGGCCGCCATGCTGAAGCTCACGCTGCTGGCGGCGGCGTTCGCCGTGTCCGCGGGGCTGGCACACGCGGCGCCACCGGCGCACTCGCATGCCGGCCACCACAACAGCCCCGCGCCGACGGCGCAGTCGCATGCGGACCGGCATGGCCACGCGGCGGACGCCGCGGACGCCGCGGACGCCGCACACGCCGCGCACGCCACGCACGCCACGCACGCCACGCACGCGGACCACGCGAATCACTCGACGCACCGCTCGCCGCTCGACGCTCCGGACGTGAAGTGGACGCCGGATGCGCCGCTGATGGCCGGCATGCGGCGGCTGCATGCGGCGCTGGATGGCGCGAACACCGGTGATGCGCAGCATGCGCTGCGGCTGGCGTCGGAAGCGGATGCGGCGGTGGCCTACATGTTCGAGCACTGCGAGCTCGAGGCCGAGCCGGACGTCGCCCTGCACGGCGTGCTGGCACGGGTGATGGCCGGCACGCAGGCGCTGCGCGACGACCCCGAAGACCTGGCGCCGCTGGCCACGATGCGCGACGCCGTCGCCGACTACCCGCGGCTGTTCGACGATCCGGGGTTCCCGGGGCCCATGGCCGCGCATCCGCTGCATTGAGCCGGCTGCGCGATTGCCACGGAATGATCAGGCCGCGCTGCCGGACGGATGCCAGCGGCCGGTCTCGATCGTCGCGTGCAGGGCGTTCGCGACAGGCGCCGGGTCGAGACCATGGCGACGCAGCCAGTCGGGGTTCGCCAGCGTCGCGTCATAGCGCTCGCCGGGGTCGCAGAGCAGGCTGACGATGCTGCCGCGTTCGCCCTGCGCACGCATCCGCGTGGCCAGCCGCAGGCAGGCCACCAGGTTGGTGCCGGACGAACCGCCGTAGCGACGGCCGAGGTGGCGCTCGAGTACCTGCATCGCGGCAATCGAATCGACGTCGGCGACCTCGACCACGTCATCGACGATCTCGAACAGGAACCCCGGCTCCACCCGCGGTCGGCCGATGCCCTCGATCACCGTCGGGCGACTGCATACCGCACCACGGTCGCGGTCGCGCCAGCCATGCACGAACGCACTGCCCGCGGGCTCGGCGGCGCATAGCCGCGTGCGCAGCCCTCGATAGCGCAGGTAGCGACCGATGGTGGCGGAGGTGCCGCCGGTGCCGACACCGCAGACGATCCATGCCGGCTCGGGATGCGGTTCGCCGGCGAGCTGGCCGAGGATCGACTCGGCAATGTTGTTGTTGCCACGCCAGTCGGTGGCGCGTTCGGCCAGCCCGAACTGGTCGAGGTGGCAGGCCCCGGCGGCGGCATGCCAGGCGGCCCGCGCGTGCACCATGGCCGGGTTGTCCACCAGGTCGCAGTGCGCGCCCAGTGCCTCGACTTCGGCGATCTTGCGCGGTGCGGTGCAGGCGGGCATTACCGCGGTGAAGCGCAGCCCGAGCAGGCTCGCGAACCAGGCCTCGGAGATCGCTGTGCTGCCCGAGGATGCGTCCACCACCGGCTGCCCCGCACGCAGGCGGCCATTGCACAACGCGTACAGATACAGCGAACGCGCCAGGCGGTGCTTGAGGCTGCCGGTGGGATGCGCGGCCTCGTCCTTGAAGTAGAAGTCGATGCCGGGGAAACCGGCGAAGGCGAGCTTCAGCAGGTGGGTATCGGCCGAGCGCGCGGCTTCCTGGCGCAGCAGCGCCAGCGCGTGTGTGATCCAGTCGCGCTCGCCGTCGTGCGTCGCGCCGGTGACGGCCGGTGCCGAGCGGTCAGGGGAAATGGACATACAGGACGCCCAGCGGGTGATGGGTGCGCGCGATGGTGTAGACCATCGCGAAGGTGGCCAGCGCGGCGACATAGAACAGCGCACGCATCGCGCGCGTGCGCCCGCGGTGCATCGCGAACATGCCCAGCACCACGTAGACCACGATCAGGCAGACCTTCACCGCCAGCCAGCCGTTGGCGTACATCGCACCGGGCAGGACAGTGAGCAGCAGCAACGCCGCGGCGAGCAGGGCGGTATCGATGCCCCAGCTCGCCCGCCGCACCGCCAGCCGGTGCGGCCAGTGCATGCCGGCCAACGCCGCGCCACCGCGCAGCGCGAACAGTGCGCCGCTGGCCAGTGCCAGGCCGATATGGGCGTGCCTGATCTGCGGGTAGAACTCGATCATTGGGTCCTGTCCTTGCGCATGGATCAGCCGGGCCGGCCGTCGGCGCGCGGGCTGAGATAGATGCGGCCGATGCGCGCCACCCACGGCGCGAAGGCCACCAGCCAGCCCAGCGCCGCGGCCACCTGCCAGGCCATGGCATCCGGCACGATCTCCGCCACCACCCGCATCACCGCCACCAGCTGGATCGCGAGGAAGGCGAACCATGCCGCGGTGTACATCGCCAGCGGCCGGCCGGAATGGCCCTGGGTGACGCGCGTGACCATGGCGATGAGCACGCTGCCGAAGAAGCCGATGAACAGCGCATGCGCCGGGCCGCGGCCGAGCCAGTACACGCCGGTCAGTGCATAGGCGACGCTCTGCCCGGCGTACAGCGCGAAGGTGAGCGGCAGCCACGAGAGGCCGATGAACAGCACCGCGAGGATCCCCGGCGTCCGCGCACGTGGCCACCAGCGCCACAGCATCGTCGCGGTCAACGCCAGCAGCGGCAGGTCGACCAGCCACAGCCACGCATAGGCGTGGAACAGCTCCAGTACCAGGTGGGCGAGCACCAGCGGCCAGAACAGCGCCAGCAGCCACAGCGGCCGCCACGGCTGGTACCCCGGCGTCACCCGGCTGGCGAAGAACGGAAACATGCGGTGGGCGACGGTAACGTACACCGGCAACAGCAGGCCGAACGTCCCCAGCTTGATGCTGGCGAATGCCCACAACGGCGATGCGCCCAGCACGAACGCGGTCCATGCCAGCACGCCGACCAGGCCCAGCGACAGTGCGGCGATGCACGAACGCGCATGCCAGGTCACGCCCTGCTCGCGCCACAGCAGCGGTGCCAGCGTCGCGAGGCCCGCGGTCCAGCCGGCGACGGTCATCAGCAGGCCGACGACGATGCCCGCCTCCCAGCCCAGCGCGCCCAGCAGGGTGCACAGCTGCCCGCCCATCAGGCCCAGACCCACCGGCACGTAGCGCCAGCGTTCGAACTCCGGCTGGCCGGTCCACTTCGGAAAGGTGGTGAGCAGGAAGCCGAAGAAGAAGCTGGGCAGCACCTGGTACTGCATCACGAAGGCATGCAGCCAGCCGGCGTACGGCTGCGGTTGCGGCATCGACAGCGGCGGCCACCGGGCCGCCGCCAGCCACGCCGCCCACCAGGCCATCGCCAGCAGCAGGTTGCCGGCGCCGATGAAGAACATCAGCCGGTGCGGTGCGGCGCCGAGCAGGCGCGGCGACACGCGCGACGGTGGGGGAGCGGGATGCGGGTCCATGGGCGTCAGGATCGACGGTAACCCGCGCAGGTGCCTTGATCCAGGTCACGCTGAAGTTGCAGCCGGCAACGTCGGGGCAGGCGACTGCCACGCGCAACCGCCACGTTCCCGTGCGGCTCAGCCCAGCAGCGGCTCGGCGAGGGCGTCGAGCTCGGCACGTTGCAGCAGTTCCACCTCGCGACGGTCCAGCCGCAACAGCCCGTTCTCCTGGAACCGCCGCAGCACCCGGCTCACCGTTTCCGGCGCCAGGCGCAGGTAGTTGGCGATGTCGGTGCGCGGCATCGTCAGCTGGAAGCGGCTGGGCGAGAAGCCGCGCGCCGCAAGCCGGCGCGACAGCCCGACCAGGAACGCCGCCATGCGCTGGTCGGCGGTCCAGTCGCCGGCCAGCAGTGCGGCACGGCCGATGTCGCGGCTGAGCAGGCGGAACAGGTGCTTCTGCAGGCCCGGCAGCTGCGCCGCCAGCACCGAGATCTTCGGGAACGAGAACCGGCACAGCATCACCGTGTCGAGCGCCACCGCGTTGCACGGGTAACGGTCGTCATGGATGCCATCGAGGCCGATCACCTCGCCCGGGAAATAGAACCCGAGCACGTGCTCGTGGCCATCGCGGTCGACGGTGTAGGTCTTGACGGTGCCCGAACGCACCGCCGCGATCGCCTCGAAGGCATCGCCGGCGCGGAACACGTGGTCGCCGGCGCGCAGCGGTCCGACATGCTCCACCAGCATGTGCAGGTCGAGCAGGTCGGATTTCGCCATGCCCTCGGCCATGCAGGCCTGGGAGAACGCGCAGGTCGAGCAGAAATGCAGCGCGTCGCCGTCGTCGGCGAGGGTGCTCGCGTCCTGGCGCGGGAACGTGGTGGCGTTCAAATCGCGTACGCCCGCGTGCTCAGATGGCACGCGAGAACCGCGGACTGCCGCTGCCGGGATGGATGACTGGCTGGTGCAGGTATCGGTCGAAGCACATCGCGATGTTACGCAACAGCAGCCGGCCCTGCGAGGTGGCGCGGATCCAGCCGGGGCCGATCCGCACCAGGCCGTCGTCGACCAGCGGCTGCAGGCGTTCGAGTTCGGCGGCGAAATACTGGTCGAATTCGATGTCGTAGCGGCGTTCCAGCGCCCCGACGGGGATCGCGCCCTGGCACATCAGGGCCTGGATCAGGTCCGCGCGCAGCTGGTCGTCGTCGCTCAGGCGCATGCCGCGGAACACCGGCAGCCGGCCTTCGTCGAGCGCGATCTGCCAGCCCGGCAGGTCGCGCGGGTTCTGGCTGAAGGTGTCGCCGATATGGCTGATCGCACTCACGCCCAGCCCGACCAGGTCGGTGTCGGCATGGGTGGTGTAGCCCATGAAGTTGCGGTGCAGGCCGCCGCGCGCCTGCGCGGTGGCGAGGTCGTCGTCGGGCAGCGCGAAGTGGTCCATGCCGATGTAGACGTAGCCGGCGGCGGTGAGCGTGCTGATCGCCAGCTGCAGCAGCGCGAGGCGGGTGGCGGCGTCGGGCAGCTCGGCGGCGTCGATCTGCTTCTGCGGACGGAACAGCTCGGGCAGGTGCGCGTAGCCATACACCGCCAGGCGGTCGGGACGCGCCTGCACCACGGTGTCGAGGGTGCGGCCGAAGCCTTCCAGGGTCTGTCGCGGCAGGCCGTAGATGAGGTCGACGTTGACCGAGCGGAAGCCGTGTTGGCGACACGCCTCGATGATCGCCACGGTCTCTTCCACCGACTGGATGCGGTTCACCGCGGCCTGCACGTCGGGATCGAAATCCTGCACGCCGAGGCTGGCGCGGTTGAAGCCGGCGGCGGCCAGGTCGGCGATGTCGGCGGGGGCGACGAAACGTGGATCGAGCTCGATCGAGATGTCGCGCTCGGCGCTCGACGAGAACAGGAACTGGTGGCGCAGCGTGTCCAGCACCTCGGCCAGTTGCGCCGGTGACAGGAAGTTGGGCGTGCCGCCGCCGAAGTGCACCTGGATGACTTCGCGGTCGCGGTCGAACAGCGCGGCCATCGCCGCGATCTCGCGGTACAGGCGCACCAGGTAGTGTTCGCCGCGCGCGAGGTCGCGGGTGATGATGCGGTTGCAGCCGCAGTAGAAGCACGGGCTCATGCAGAACGGCACGTGCAGGTACAGCGACAGCCGGCGCGGCACCGGGTCGCCGTTGCTGGCCAGCACCGCTTCGCGCAGCTGCGCCTCGCCGAAGCCGGCGCCGAACTGCGGCGCGGTCGGATAGGAGGTGTAGCGCGGGCCGGGGCGGTCGTAGCGCCGCAGCAGGTCGATGTCGTGGGTGGGCGAATCAGGCATGCGGCCAGACTAGGCCGGCACCGGCGGCTTCGCCTTGACCCGAATCAATCGCGCTGCAGATGCGTGCAGGCGGTGCTGCGCCGCAATGGGCGGTCGGGATCCAGCCCGAGGCCGTAGCGCAGGCTGGTGGCGATGCGTTGCGCGCGGTCGTGCAGCAGCGCCGCGTGGTGCGGTGCGAGCACCTCGGCCGCGGTCTCGCGCCACAACGCGAGCCAGTGGGCGAAGTGCCCGGCGGTGATCGGGTGCGGGCGGTGCACGGCCATCGGATTGCCGCGGTAGCTGCCGCTGCCGAGGATGACCGAGCTCCAGAACTCGACCAGCGTGGCCTTGTGCGCGTCCCAGTCGTCGATGGCGGCATTGAACACCGGACCGATCCGGTCGTCCTCGCGCACCTTGTCGTAGAAACGGTCGACCAGCCGTGCGAGATCGTCGCGGCTGGGCAGGTCATCGGCGGTCATGGCGGCATGTGCTCCGGAAACGACAGCGGGCGGCGCCGGTCGTGCCGGTGCCGCCCGGGACACGCCCGGGCCGGAACCCGGCGGGCAGCGCAGGCCTACTGCGCCAGGGTCAGCTTGCCGCGCATGATCGCGGCGTGGCCGGGGAAGGTGCAGACGAAGGTGTAGTCCTCGCCCGCACGGAGCCGGTTGACCGGAATCTTGAACGAGGTGGTCTGGCCGCCGCCGACCAGCGAGCTGGCGGCGATCACCCGTGCATCGCCCGGCTTGACGTAGTTGTTCGCGGCGCCCGCGGCCATGCCGTCGGCATTGATGCCGGTGATGTCGGCGGTCTTGCCGACCACGATGTTGTGGCCCATCGCCACCACCGGCAGCTGGCCGGTGTGCTTGAGGGTGACGGTGAACTCCTTGCACGAGGCCGGCACGTTCAGCGCGCGGGTGGAGAACTGCATCGCATCGTTGCCTTCGACGGTGGCGCTGCAGCCCGAGGCCTGGGCCGGGGCGGACACCGCGAGTGCGGCGAAACCGAGCGCGCAGAGCAGGGCGGAGGCGGAGAGGTGGCGGATCATCGTGTGCTCCAGTGGGGCGTGGTGGTTCGATGGGCACAGTGTGGGCCGCACCCGCACGGGAGGAATTGATCCAGGTCAGGCGTGGGCCGGTTCCACCCTCGATGCGCCGGGAAAGGTCGGCGATGGTTCAGGAAAACCGCGGCGGTACGCAACCCAGTGCGACCAGAACGCCGTGCAGCGCCGGCACCTGCATCAGCCACGGCGCCGCGAGCGTCAGCAGGCCGGCCGCGAATACCAGCAGGCCGGCGCTCCTGCGCCAGCGCGGCTGCTGCAGCCAGCGGCCGATGCGTGCACCCGACCAGGTCAGCGGCACCATCAGCGGCAGCGTGCCCAGGCCGAACGCGAGCATGGTCAGTGCGCCATTGCGCGCATCCGCCTGCAGCCAGGCCGCGGCCAGCAGGGTGGTGCTGAGCCCGCAGGGCAACCAGCCCCACAGCACGCCGAGACCGATGCGCCTGGCGCTGGTATCGGCCGGCAGCAGGCGCTGCTGCAGTGGACGCAGCCACGTCCACAGGCCGCTGGCCGGACGCGACAGCCGTCCCAGCCGGCCGCGCGTGTCAAGCATGCGCAGCGCCACCACCACCAGCACCAGCCCGACGGCCGCGCGCAGGCCCCAGGCCAGCCAGTCCAGCCGCGCCACGCGCAGGATGCCGTGGCCGATGCCACCGGCGACCGCCCCTGCGATCACGTAGCCGCCAATGCGGCCGAGGTTCGGTTCCAGCGCCCGGCGCCAGCCGCCGCCGGGCGACATCGCCGAGAACCCGGTGGCGATGCCGCCGCACATCGCCGCGCAGTGGGCACCGCCCATCAGGCCGGCCAGCAGCGCGGCGCCGAGGGTCAGCCAGTCAATCGGCATCGTGGCCGGAGCGCGTGGACTGCGGCGCGTCCGCGTGCGGCGCGGTGTCGGCCGGCGCGCCTGCATCCGCGCGTGGCCCACGCGCCTGCGGCGGTTCGTCGACGAGGATGTCGATGGCGGGCGTGTCGAGGTCGTCGAACTGGCCGCGCCGCACCGCCCACACGAAGGCACCGACCGCGGCAAGCAACAGCAGCAGGCTGAGCGGGATCAGCAGCAGCAGGATGTTCATGCCGCGCCGCCGGTCCCGTGCGGCGTGTGCGCAGCCGATGCCGCGGCCACGCGTGGTCCCGCTGCATCCTGGGCGGTGGACTTCGCGCCTGCCTGCACCGGCATGCGTGCCAGCCGCAGCGCATTGCCGACCACCAGCAGCGATGACAGCGCCATGCCCAGCGCCGCCAGCCATGGCGTGACCCAGCCGGCCGCGGCCAGCGGCACCGCGATGACGTTGTAGCCCGCGGCCCAGGCAAGGTTCTGACGGATCACCTGCCGCGTGCGCCGGGCGATCGCGATCGCCTGCGGCACCCGCTGCAGGGTGCGCCCGGTCAGCACCAGGTCGGCCGACTGCTGGGCGAGCGGCGCACCCTCGGCCATCGCCAGCGACACATCGGCACCGGCCAGCACCGGCGCGTCGTTGACGCCATCGCCGACCATCGCCACCACCCGCGACTGCGCCTGCAGGGCGCGCGCATAACCGAGCTTGTCCTCCGGCCGCTGCCGCGCATGGGCGTGTTCGATCCCCAGCCGCGCAGCGAACGCGTGCACCGGGGCATCGGCATCGCCGCTGGACAGGTGCACGCGCAGGCCGAGCGCACGCAACTGCGCCACGGTGTCGGCGGCATCCCGGCGCGCGGCTTCCTCGATGCGGAAATGCGCGATCGCACGGGTGCCGTCGCCGAGCCGGATGCCTTCGTCATCCGCTTGACCTGCAGCGAAGCCGGCGTGGCCGAGCCGCCAGCGCACGCCGTCGACCGTGCCCTCGATGCCGGCGCCGGCATGCGCCTGCACGGCCATCGCCTGCGGCCCGTCGATGCCGGCAAACGCCTGCGCCAGCGGATGGCCACTGTCGCGTTCCAGGGCGGCGGCAATGGCCAGGGCGGTGTCGCGTTCGAAGCCGTCGAAGGTCTCGATCCCGGCCAGCACCGGCCGCCCGTCGCTGAGCGTGCCGGTCTTGTCGAACACGATGTCGGTGGCGGCCGCCAGGCGTTCCAGCGCGCGCTCGCCCAGCGCCAGCACGCCGATCCGCGCCAGCGCGCCATGCGCGGTGGCGAGTGCCGTGGGCACCGCCAGCGCCAGCGCGCAGGGGCAGCTGATCACCAGCAGGGCCAGCACCACTTCCAGCGCGCGCGACGGATCGTGGATGCGCCATCCGACGTAGACGCAGACCGCGGTGACCAACAGCGCGGCGACGAAGTGGTGGGCGATGCGTTCGCCGGCCAGCGCCAGCGGCGGCCGTTGCGCCTGCGCGGCCTCGACCAGAGCGGTCAGTTGCGACAGGCGGGTGGCGGTGCCGGTCTCGTCGACGCGCAGCCGCGCCGGGCGCTCGCGGCACAGGGTGCCGGCGTAGACGCGCTCACCGGCCTCGCGGGCGACCGCGGTCCATTCGCCGGTGAGCAGTGCTTCCTCGAAGCGCGACGGCTCGAGCAGGATGCCGTCGGCAGGCACCACGCCGCCCACCGCGACGCAGGCGATGTCGCCGCGTGCGAGTGCGGCCACCGGCACCGTCTCGCGGCTGCCGTCGTCGCGTTCGCGCTCGGCGAATGCCGGCCGCGCACGCGCCAGTGCATCGACCTGGGCGCTGGCGCGCGCCCGTGCGCGCTGCTCCAGCATCCGCGCCAGCAGCAACAGGAACACGAACATCACCGCGGCGTCGTACCAGACGTGGGTGCCGCCGCGCACGGTCTCGAACACGCTGGCGGCCCAGGCGAGCAGGGTGGAGCCTGCGATCAGCACGTCCATGCCGAGGCGACGCTGCGACAGCTCGCGCCAGGCGCCGGCGATGAACAGCCAGCCGGCGTAGAACACCACCGGCGTCGACAGCAGGAACGTCAGCCAGCGGAAGAAGTCGCGGGTGACCGGCAGCATGCTGGCGTGGATGTCGAGGTACAGCGCCTCGGCCATCATCATTGCCTGCATCGCGCCGAGCCCGGCGATGCCGATGCGCAGCAGGTCGCGGTTGCGCTGGCGCCGGCGTTCGCGCTCGCGTGCCTCGCCGGTGGCGAGGTAGGGCCGGTAGCCGAGCGCGGCCAGCCGCGCCAGTGGCGTCGACAGCGTGGTGCGCGCGGGGTCCCAGCTCAGGCGGATGCGGCCGGTGACCGCGTTTGCGCCGCTGTCGATGATGCCGGGCTCGCGCGCCAGCACGCGGTCGATCAGCCACGCGCAGGCCGCGCAGCGCATGCCGTCGGTGAGCAGGGTGATCTCGCGTCCACGGGGCACCGCGCGTGCGTGCTCGGCCAGCACCTCCTCGCGGTCCCACAGCGACAGGTCGCCGCCATCGGGATCGATGCGGGTGGCCGGCGCCGTGCGCAGCCGGTAGTAGTCGCCGAGGCGGGCTTCGCCGATCCAGCGCGCGGCAGCGGCACATCCCTCGCAGCAGAATTCGTGTGCCTGTCCATCGATGGCCAGTCGTGCCGGCTGTGCGGGCAGCGGCTCGCTGCAGTGGTGGCAGGTGCCGTCGGCGGCCCGCGCGGCCCCGGACTCGGGGCTGCCGGACAGGGTCGCGCTCATGGCGCGTCCGGGGCGTCCTGCAGCGCCGGGTGCAGGTGGGCGGCAAACTGCCCGCCCACCAGGCGGCCCTGCAGGCGCCAGCCGGCATCCGCCGGGGCCAGTCGCAGGTTCCAGTCGTGGGCGATGTCGACCTCGGCCTCGGTGCGCCAGCCGGTCTCGCTCGGGGCAAGCTCGAGGCTGATGTCCTGCGCCGCGCGTGCCGGGTGCACCAGGGTCAGCGACAGGGGCTCGCCACGCTGGTAGCGGCCGGTGACGGGCAGCACCTCCACCAGGCCCTGTTCGACGTCGACCCGCATCACCGCGCTCAGGCGTTCGCGCTGGGCCACGGCATCCGGACCGAGGTCGGCGGTCTGGATCTGCGCGGTGCGGCGCACGTTCTCGGTGACCGAATCGGAGCCGCCGCTGCGCACGGCGATCACCACCAGGCCGACGCCGGCGATGATGGCCACTGCCGGCAGGATGAAGACCAGCATCAGCACGGGGTTGCGCCAGAAGGCGGTCTTGTCGGTCATTGCGTCGGTCCAAAGAAACTGCTGTCCACCACGGCGTGGGTCTCGCCCTCCACCGCCTCCACCACGAAGCGCAGGTCATGGCGCCCGCCCGTGCCCGCCGGTGCGGTCACCGTGAGCGGCAGCGACAGCACCTGCTGCGGCTGCAGCGTCACCGCCGTGCCGTCGCCGTGCAGCCGCATGCCGTCGACGTCGCCATCGAGCTGCACACGATAGGCCGCCTGCGCATTGGACTTGTTCACGAGCTTGAGCACGTAGCCGTTCTCGATGCCGGCGGCGGTCTCGCGGTAGAGCGCATTGCGGTCGCGCAGCACCTCGGCGATCAGCGGGCTGCGCGTGCCCACGCCCCAGGCCCAGGCGGCCATCACCGCAAGCAGGATTGCGCCGTACACCAGCACGCGGGGGCGCAGCACCCGGGTCGGCTTGCCGTCGATGGCGTTCTGGGTGGAGTGGCGGATCAACCCGTGCGGATAGCCCATCCTGTCCATCACGCTGTTGCAGGCGTCGATGCAGGCGCCGCAGGCGATGCACTCGTACTGCAGGCCGTTGCGGATGTCGATCCCGGTGGGGCACACCTGCACGCACATGGTGCAGTCGATGCAGTCGCCCAATTCCTCGAACTGGAACTTCGGCAGCGGCTGCACCTCGCCGAGGTCGCCGTCCCAGGTGATGGTGCCGCGCGCCTGTGCGCTCGCCGTGGCCGCCGACGGATGCTTGCTGGCACGGAACACGTAGTCGTAGGCGGTGAGGTTGTCGAGCAGGCCACGCGCGCGCTCGAGCACGCTGGGCAGGCCACGCTTGCGCGGGCCGCGCGGCTCGCCGCGCATCGGGTCGTAGGCGATGATCAGCGTGTTGCGGTCGAACATCGCGCCCTGGAAGCGTGCATACGGGCACATGTACTTGCACACCTGCTCGCGCAGGAAGCCCGCGTTGCCCCAGGTGGCCAGCGCGTAGAACAGCACCCAGAAAATCTCCCAGCCGCCCCAGGCGAACGGCACCGCGCGCGCGGCGAGGTCGCTGATCGGGGTGAAGAAGCCGACGAAGGTGAAGCCCGTCCACAGCGCGAACACCAGCCACAGCGTGTGCTTGGCGCCCTTGCGCGCGAGCTTGCCCGCGGTCCACGGCGCGGCGTCGAGCTTGATCCGCCTGGCGCGGTCGCCCTCGGTCCAGCGCTCCATCCACAGGAAGACCTCGGTCCACACCGTTTGCGGGCAGGCGTAGCCGCACCACAGCCGTCCGGCCAGCGCGGTGAAGAAGAACAGCGCCAGCGCCGCCATGATCAGCAGCAGCGCCAGGAACACGAAGTCCTGCGGCCAGAAGGTCAGGCCGAAGACGTGGAACTGCCGTGCCGGCAGGTCGAACAGCACCGCCTGGCGGCCGTCCCAGCGCAACCACGGGAACAGGTAGAACATCCCCAGCAGCCAGACCACCGCGACCTTGCGCATCCGGTCCAGCGGTCCGGAAACTTCGCGCGGATAGATCTTGCGTTCGCTGACATACAGACTGCCCGCGTCGTCATCGAGCATCTTCAGGGGAATACGGCTGGACATCTCTTGCTCAATCGTCCCGCGGCAGGGCGCGGTTGAAGCGGCTGGCGGGGCGCAGCAGCCACCAGGTGAACAGGCTCGACGCGGCCGTGGCCGCCCAGAACGCGAAAAACCCGGCCGTGTAGCCGAGTCCGCGGGTCAGAGCCAGTCCGGGGAAGGTCATGTCGCGCAGCGCGAGCGGATCGACATGGGCGAAGAACACCATGGTCGCCACTCCCGCGGCGAAGAAGCTCGGCCAGAGGATGGCGCCGAGCTTCTGCGCCAGCGGGCGCGGTGGATGGTCGAAGACGGGGGGCGCCCCGGTCACTGCGCGCCTGCCGATGCGGCCGCCGTGGCGGGCGGATTCGACAGCGACCACACGTATGCCGCCACCAGCCGCGCACGCGTTTCGCCGAGCAGGTCGCGGTGCGCCGGCATGACGCCATGGCGACCGTTGGCGATGCTCTCGTGCACGGCCTGCGGGCTGCCGCCGTACAGCCAGTTGTCGTCGGTCAGGTCGGGCGCGCCGAGCGCGGCGTTGCCGGTGCCGTCGACGCCATGGCAGGCCACGCACACGCCGTCGTAGAGCTGCTTGCCGCGTGCGGCGAAGTAGTCGTTGCGGTTGGCCGGCCGCGACAGCGAGCGGGTGTACGCCACGATCGCGGTCATCGCGGTGTCGCCGCCCATGCCCGTCAGCACCTGGCCCCAGGGCGGCATCACGCCTTCGCGGCCATCGAGGATCGTCGCCAGGATCTGCTCGGGCTCGCCACCCCATTGCCAGGACCCGTCGGCGAGGTCCGGGTAGCCGACCGCACCGCGGCCGGTGGAGCCGTGGCAGGTCGCGCAGGTGTTGGTGAACACCGAACGCCCGATCGCCAGCGCCGCGGGATCGGCGGCGAGCTCGGGCAGAGCGCGCCCGGCGTACATCGCGAACGTCTCCTCGATGCGGGTGGCGTTGCGCGCCAGCTGCTCGTCGTGCTCGCCCTGCGAACTCCAGCCGCTGTAGCCAGGGAACGTGCCCCAGCCGCCGTACCAGAACAGGTAGCCGATGCTGAAGACGATGGTGAGGTAGAACATGTTGATCCACCACCGCGGCAACGGCTTGTTGTACTCGGTGATGTCGCCGTCCCAGACGTGGCTGGTGTCGGTCGGCGCCGGGTCGCCGGGACGGCGGCGCGCGGTCCACCACAACAGCCAGGCACACCCGGCGATGTTGAGCGCGACCAGGACGATCACGTACCACGACCATCCATTGCTCATCGTTTCGTCTCCCCGTCTTCGTTGCTGGCCTGCGCGTCCGCACCGTCGTCGGCGCCAGGTGTCGTGTCATCGGCCAGCGGCAGGCGCGCGGCCTCGTCGAAATCACGCTTGCGCCGCGGGCTCCAGGCCCAGATCCAGCCACCCACGAACAGCAGCAGCAGGATCACGGTCACGATGCCGGACACCATCTCAGCGCCCCTTCGGTGCGTGGCGGCCGAGGCCCTGCAGGTAGGCGACCACGGCGTCGAGTTCGGTGCGGCCACGCACGTCTTCGGCCGCGGCGGCGATCTGCTCGTCGCTATAGGGGTCGCCCAGGGTCTGCAGCGCGCGCATGCGGCGGGTCACGTCGCCGGCGCTGACCAGGCGGTCCTCGAGCCACGGATAGCCCGGCATGTTGGACTCGGGCACCACGTCGCGCGGGTTGATCAGGTGCACGCGGTGCCAGTCGTCGGAGTAACGGCCGCCGACGCGGGCGAGGTCCGGCCCGGTGCGCTTGGAGCCCCACTGGAACGGGCGGTCGTAGACCGACTCGCCGGCCAGCGAATAGTGGCCGTAGCGCTCGGTCTCGAAGCGCAGCGTGCGCACCATCTGCGAGTGGCAGTTGTAGCAGCCCTCGCGGACGTAGACGTCGCGCCCGGCCAGCTCCAGCGCCGGATAGGGTTCCACGCCGGGCAGCGGCTCCACGGCCTCGGCCTGGTACATCAGCGGCACGATCTCGGCGAGGCCGCCGAACGACACCACCACCGCGATCAGGACCGCCATCAGGCCGACGTTCTTCTCGATCTTTTCGTGCGGGTTGTTGCTCATCGGTCGCTCCGGATCAGGCGGGGTCGGCGGCGGGCGCCAGCACGGGGTTGCGCACCGGGCCGTTGCCCGCGGCCATGGCGAACGTCTTCCAGACGTTGGCGGCCATCAGCACCATCCCCGCGACCACCAGCACGCCGCCGAGCAGGCGCACGAAGTAGTACGGATAGGTCACGTTGAGCGACTCGACGAAGCTGTAGGTCAGCATCCCGTCGTCATTGGTCGCCCGCCACATCAGGCCCTGCATCACGCCGGCGATCCACATCGCGACGATGTAGAGCACCACGCCGAGGGTGTGGACCCAGAAATGCAGGTCCATCCAGCGCACCGAGTACATGTTCGCCAGCCCGAGCACGCGCGGCAGCATCGAGTAGATGGCGCCGATCGAGATCATCGCCACCCAGCCGAGCGCACCGGCGTGCACGTGGCCGACCGTCCAGTCGGTGTAGTGCGACAGCGAGTTGACCGTCTTGATCGACATCATCGGGCCCTCGAAGGTCGCGATCATGTAGAAGCTGATCGCCACGATGAGGAACTTCAGCACCGGGTCGGTACGCAGTTTGTGCCACACACCCGACAGGGTCATGATCCCGTTGATCGCGCCGCCCCAGCTGGGCGCCAGCAGGATCAGCGAGAAAACCATGCCCACCGACTGCACCCAGTCGGGCAGTGCGGTGTAGTGCAGGTGGTGCGGGCCGGCCCACATGTAGACCGCGATCAGCGCCCAGAAATGCACGATCGACAGCCGGTAGGAGTAGATCGGGCGCCCCGCCTGCTTGGGCACGTAGTAGTACATCATCCCCAGGAAGCCGGCGGTCAGGAAGAAGCCGACCGCGTTGTGCCCGTACCACCACTGCACCATCGCATCGACCGCGCCGGAGTAGACCGGGTACGACTTGGCCAGGCCGACCGGGATGGAGATGTTGTTGACGATGTGAAGCAGCGCCACGGCGATGATGAAGGCGCCGTAGAACCAGTTGGCGACGTAGATATGCTTGATCCGGCGCTTGGCGATCGTGCCGAAGAACAGCACCGCGTACGACACCCACACCGCGGTGATCAGGATGTCGATCGGCCATTCCAGCTCGGCGTATTCCTTGCCCTGGGTCATGCCCAGCGGCAGGGTGACCACGGCGGCGACGATCACCGCCTGCCAGCCCCAGAACACGAACGCGGCGAGCCGGTCGGAGATCAGCCGCACGTGGCAGGTGCGCTGCACCACGTGCAGGCTGGTCGCCATCAGCGCGCTGCCGCCGAAGGCGAAGATCACCGCGTTGGTGTGCAGCGGTCGCAGCCGGCCGTAGCTCAGCCAGGAAATGCCGTCGGTCATCGTCGGCCAGTACAGCTGGGCGGCGATGATCACGCCCACCAGCATGCCGACGACGCCCCAGACCACCGTGGCGACGGCGAACTGGAGGACGACGCGATCGTTGTAGTACTCGTCCCGCACGGCCGAAGCCGCCGCCGTGCCGGCACTGTCCGGCTCGAAGCGTGTGGAATCCATGCATATCTCCTGGTTCGTGCGAATTGTCCCCGGCGAAGCGGATCCGCGGGTTGATCCAGATCAATCAGGTGGGCTTTGTAGCATGCGATAACGCCTCGCCGCCCCGGGATGGCCGGCGCACGCGGCGCATGGCACAATCCGCGTCTTGCCGCGTGCCCACGAGGGCCGCGCGTCCGGGTCGTTAGCTCAGTCGGTAGAGCATCGGACTTTTAATCCGCTGGTCGATGGTTCGAATCCATCACGACCCACCACCGTCCGGGCACCCCGGTTGCAGCGCGCATGCGGCGGGCGCAGATTGGCGGCACAGCCGCCCACGGGCGGATCATCACGACGCGCCACGCTCGCGCCGACGCCAGCAGGCCCATGCCCCTCGAACCCTTCCATCCCGCCGTCGCGCAGTGGTTCCGCAGCGCGTTCCCGTGCCCGACGCCGGCGCAGGTGGGGGCGTGGCCGGCGATCCGCGCGGCCCGCGACGTCCTGGTGTCGGCGCCGACCGGTTCGGGCAAGACGCTGACCGCGTTCCTGACCGCGATCGACATGCTGGTGCGCGAGGGCCTGGCCTCGCCCGGCGGCCTGCCCGACGAAACCGTGGTGGTCTACGTGTCGCCGTTGAAGGCGCTGTCCAACGACGTGCAGCTCAACCTGGAGGTGCCGCTGGCCGGTGTCCGCCAGCAACTCGCGGACCTCGGCCTTGGCGACGTGCCGATCCGCGCCGCGGTGCGCACCGGCGACACCCCGCAGGCGGAGCGCGCGCGGATGCGCCGTCGTCCGCCGCAGATCCTGGTGACCACGCCGGAGTCGCTGTACGTGATGCTGGGTTCGGCTTCCGGGCGCGACATCCTGCGGACCGCGCGCAAGGTGATCGTCGACGAGATCCACGCCGTCGCCGGCGACAAGCGCGGCAGCCACCTTGCGCTCAGCCTGGAGCGGCTGGATGCACTCGCCGGACGCCGGCTGGTGCGCGTCGGCCTGTCGGCGACGCAGAAGCCGATCGACACCGTGGCGCGCTTCCTTGTCGGCGGGGTCGCCGACGATGCGACGCCCGATTGCGTGATCGTCGACGTCGGCAGCGACCGCCCGCGCGACCTCGCCCTCGAACTGCCGCCGACACCGCTGTCGGCGGTGCTTTCGGGCGACCAGGCGCAGCAGGTCTACCGGCGCATCGCGCAGCTGGCGCAGACCCATCGCACCACGCTGGTGTTCGTCAACACGCGACGGATGGCCGAGCGTGCCGCGCGCCACCTGGGTGAGCTCCTCGGGCGCGAGCATGTCGCCGCCCACCACGGCAGCCTCGCCCGCGAGGCACGGCTGGACGCGGAGCAGCGCCTCAAGCGCGGCGAACTGCAGGTGCTGGTGGCGACTGCTTCGCTGGAACTCGGCATCGACATCGGCGACGTCGACCTCGTCTGCCAGATCGGCTCGCCGCGTTCGATCTCCGCCTTCCTGCAACGCGCCGGCCGCTCGCGCCACCATGTCGGCGGAGTGCCGAAGGCGCGCCTGTTCCCCACCAGCCGCGACGAACTGGTGGAGTGCGCGGCACTGCTGGACTGCGTGCGCCGCGGCGAGCTCGACGTGCTGCGCATCCCGCAGGCCGCGCTCGACGTGCTGGCGCAGCAGATCGTCGCCGAGACCGCCGCGCAGGACTGGGATGAGGACGCGCTGTTCGAGCTCGTCCGCCGCGCCTGGCCGTACCGCGCGCTTGCACGCGACGATTTCGATGCGGTGGTGCGCATGCTGGCCGACGGCTACGTCGGTCGCCACGGCCCGCGTGCGGCATGGGTGCACCGTGACGCCGTGCATCGGCGCCTGCGGCCGCGCAAGGGCGCGCGGCTGGTGGCGACGATGTCCGGTGGCACCATCCCGGAAACCGGCGACTACGCAGTGATGCTCGAGCCCGACGGCCACGGGATCGGCAGCGTCAACGAGGATTTCGCGGTCGAGAGCCTGGCCGGCGACGTGTTCCAGCTCGGCAACGCCAGTTACCGGATCCTGCGCGTGGAGGCCGGACGGCTGCGGGTGGAGGACGCGCACGGGCTGCCGCCGACGATCCCGTTCTGGCTGGGCGAGGCACCCGGCCGCACCGATGCACTGTCGCTGGGCGTGTCGCGCCTGCGTGCCGCGGTGGCGGAGCGGCTGGATGCGCCACCGGCCACCGAACCCGACAACCTGCACGCCGACGCGCGCGACTGGCTGCAACAGGCGATCGGCCTGTCGCCGGAAGCCGCGCGGCAGATCGTCGACTACCTCGGTGCTGCGCGGATTGCGCTTGGCGTGCTGCCGACGCAGCAGTGCGTGGTGCTGGAGCGTTTCTTCGACGCCAGCGGCGGCACCCAGCTGGTCATCCATGCGCCGTTCGGCAGCCGCATCAATCGCGCCTGGGGCCTGGCGCTGCGCAAGCGCTTCTGCCGCACCTTCAATTTCGAGCTGCAGGCCGCGGCCACCGAGGACGCCATCGTGCTGTCGCTGTCGACCAGCCACAGCTTCCCGCTGGCGGACGTGTCGCGCTTCCTGCACTCGGCCAGCGCGCTCGACGTGCTGGTGCAGGCGCTGCTGGATGCGCCGTTGTTCGGTGTGCGCTGGCGCTGGAACGCGAGCACCGCGCTGGCGTTGCCGCGCTTCAGTGGTGGCCGGAAAGTCGCCCCGCAGCTGCAGCGGATGCGGGCCGAGGACCTGCTGGCGGCGGTGTTCCCGGACCAGGTCGCGTGCCTGGAGAACATCGTCGGCGAGCGCGAGATCCCGGACCATCCGCTGGTCGCGCAGACCCTGCGCGACTGCCTGCAGGAGGCGATGGATGCGCCCGGCTGGCTCGACGTGCTGCGCGCGATCGAGGCCGGCGACATCGAGGTCGTCGCGCGCGACCTGACCGCGCCATCGCCACTGGCCGCCGAGCCCTGCAACGCACGGCCGTATGCCTTCCTCGACGATGCGCCGCTGGAGGAACGCCGTACCCAGGCGATGCAGCACCGTCGCTATGCCGATCCTGCCAGTGCCGATGATCTTGGTCGGCTCGATCCTGCCGCGATCGCGCGCGTACGTGACGAGGCCTGGCCGGAAGCGACCACCCCCGACGAGCTGCACGATGCGCTGATGCTGCTGGGGGCGCTGGACGAAGCCGAACTGCAACGGGAGCCGGGTTGGCCCGCGCTGCTCGAGCCGCTGCAGGCCAGCGGCCGCGCGACACGCATGGTGCTGGACGGTGGCACGCTGCATGTCGCCACCGAGCGCCTGCCACTGCTGCGCGCGCTGCATCCCCAGGCCGGCATTGCCCCGGCCGTGGCGGTGCCGGCGGAGTTCAGCCGCGACTGGGACGCCGACGCCGCGGTGGTCGAACTGGTGCGTGCGCGGCTCGGCGCGCTCGGCCCGGTTGAGGTGAGGGAGCTTGCGCGACCGTTGGGACTGCAGGTCGCAGCGGTCGAGCGTGCATTGATGGCGCTGGAGCACGAAGGCACCGCAATGCGTGGCCATTTCAGTGGCGGCGCCGGCGAGGAATGGTGCGAACGCGGCCTGTTGGCGCGCATCCACCGCGAAACGCTGGGCCGGCTGCGGCGCGAGATCGAGCCGGTCGCGGTTGCCGACTACGTGCGCTTCCTGTGCGACTGGCAGCGTGTGACCGTGGCCACGCGCGGCGGTGGCGCGGAGGCCCTGGCCGGGGTGCTGTCGCAGCTCGAAGGCTTCGAGGCGCCGGCTTCGGCATGGGAAACCGAGCTGCTGGCATTGCGGGTGCGCGATTACGCGATCACCTGGCTCGACGAGCTGTGCACCGCCGGCCGTATCACGTGGCTGCGCCTGCGGCCGCGGGCCACTGACGGAGTGGCTGGCCGGGGAGGCAACCTGCGTGGCACGCCGGTGGCATTGCTGCCGCGGCGCGAGGCGGCGCGCTGGACGCGCTTGGCGCCCGCGCCGCCGGAAACGGATGCGTTGTCGTCGCGTGCGCGTCGGCTGCATGAAGTACTGCAGCGCCAGGGCGCGTCGTTCTTCGACGAGCTGCAGGACGATGCGCGCCTGCTGCGCACCGAGCTGGAAGATGCGTTGTCGGAACTGGTTGCGGCCGGCCTGGCGCACTGCGACAGCTTCGCCGGCCTGCGCGCATTGCTGGTGCCGCCATCGAAGCGCCCGGCCGCCGGTCGGCGTGGACGTCGCGTGCCGCTGTCGGGCATCGCCGATGCGGGCCGCTGGAGTCCGGCCCGGCGCAGCGACGCGGCGGCCGACGCCGACGACCTCGAATACGTCGCCCGCGTACTGCTGCGTCGCTACGGGGTGGTCGGCTGGCGCATGTTGCAGCGCGAGCCGGACTGGTTGCCGCCCTGGCGCGAGCTGGTGCGCGTCTATCGAAGGCTGGAAGCGCGCGGAGAGATCCGCGGCGGGCGCTTCGTGGCCGGGATTGCCGGCGAGCAGTACGCGCTGCCGGAGGCGATCGGCGCGCTGCGCGCGGTCCGCAACCGCCCGCCGACCGGCGAACTGGTCTGCGTGTCCGCACACGATCCGCTCAACCTCGCCGGCACCGTGCTGCCGGGCGAACGTCTGCCGCGCCAGCCCGGTGCGCGGCTGGTGCTGCGCGACGGGCACGTGGTGGCGACGCGTGTCGGGGACGGCATCGACGTGGATCCATCGCTTACGCCGGAAGATGCGACCGCAGCGCGCGCTGCGTTGCTGCGCGAAGTCGTGCCGAGGCGGGTGCCGCTGGATTCCGGCGTGCCGGTGGGGGTGGCGGTGGGCGACGGGCAGCGATGACGTCGGGTGTCGGCGCCGGGAACTGAAGCCCGGAACCGAAGTGTCGCCCTGCCGGAGCGGCCTTGCCGCTGCCGCTCCACCGGGCGACCGGCCTCAATCGTGCTCGAACACCACGTCCAGCACCGCTTCGCCGTACCGCTCGAGCTTGCCGGCGCCGATGCCACCGATGCCGCCCAATGCAGGCAGGCTTTTCGGGCGCTGCGCCGCGATCTCGCGCAGGGTGGCGTCGTGGAAGATCACGTAGGCCGGGACGTTCTGCTCGCGCGCCAGACGCCCGCGCATCGCGCGCAGTGCTTCGAACAGCGGCTGGTCGGGTGCCGGCACCGCCGCCGCCGCGCTGGTCGCACGTGCACCTCCGCCGCCAGCTCGCGCCGGCGGCAGCTTGCGCAGGCGCACCGCCTGCTCGCCACGCAGCACCGCGCGGCTGGGCCCGGTGAGGCGCAACGCGCCGTGACCCTGTGCGTCCACTTCCAGCAGCCCATGCGCGACCAACTGGCGGAACACGCCGCGCCAGGCACGCGCGTCGAGTTCGCTGCCGACGCCATAGGTGCTCAGGCGCTCATGGCCGAACTGCCGCACCTTCTCGGTGTCGGCGCCGCGCAGGATGTCGATCACGTGTGCCGCACCGAAACGCTGCCCGCTGCGGAACACCGCGCTCAGCGCCTTCTGCGCGGCGACCGTGGCATCCCAGCTTTCCGGCGGCTGCAGGCAGTTGTCACAGTTGCCGCAGTCGTGGTCGCCGTCGCCGCTGGCAGCCGCGGGCAGGTAACGTTCGCCGAAGCTCGCCAGCAGCACCCGGCGGCGGCAGGCCATGGTTTCCGCATAACCCACCAGCTGGTCGAGCTTGCGGTGTTCCAGCCGCTTGCGCTCCTCGCCGGATTCCGACTGCTCGATCATCTGCCGCAGCAGCACCAGGTCGCCGAGGCCGTAGCACATCCACGCATCGGCGGCCTCGCCGTCGCGGCCGGCGCGGCCGGTCTCCTGGTAATAGCCCTCGATCGACTTCGGCAGGTCGGTATGGGCGACGAAGCGCACGTCGGGCTTGTCGATGCCCATGCCGAACGCGATCGTCGCCACCATCACCACGCCGTCCTCGCGCAGGAAGCGGCGCTGGTGGGTGGCGCGCAGGCGTGCATCGAGACCGGCGTGGTAGGGCAATGCATCGACGCCGTGGGCGACCAGCCATTCGGCGGTGTCCTCCACCTTGCGCCGCGACATGCAGTACACGATGCCGGCGCTGCCGCGGTGCGCCTGCAGGAAGTCCAGCAGCTGGCGCCGGGCGTCGTCCTTCTGCACCACGTGGTAGCGGATATTGGGACGGTCGAACGAGCTGACGAAACGGCGCGCGTCCTCCAGTTGCAGCCGCTCGGCGATCTCGCGCTGGGTCGGCGGATCGGCGGTGGCGGTCAGCGCGATGCGCGGCACTTCCGGCCAGCGCTCGTGGAGGATGGTCAGCTCGCGGTATTCGGGGCGGAAGTCGTGCCCCCACTGCGACACGCAGTGCGCCTCGTCGATCGCGAACAACGCGATCGCGGCGCGGTCGAGCAGTGAGAGGAAGCGCCCGGTCAGCAGGCGCTCGGGTGCGACGTACAGCAGGTCCAGGCTGCCTTCGCGCAGCTGCTGCTCCACCGCCTGCGCTTCGGCGGCGTCCAGGGTGGAGTTGAGGTAGGCGGCGCGCACGCCGAGCTGGCGCAGCGCCTCCACCTGGTCCTGCATCAGCGCGATCAGCGGCGAGACGACGATGGCGCAGCCGTCGCGCAGCAGCGCCGGCACCTGGTAGCACAGCGACTTGCCGCCGCCGGTGGGCATGAGCACCAGGGCATCGTTGCCGGAGGCGACATGGTCGACGATCGCCGCCTGTTCGCCGCGGAAGGCGGCATGGCCGAAGACGTTCTGCAGTACTGCGGGGGCGGTGCGTGACATCGGCACAGGATACCGCGCGGTTGTCGCAGGCTGCGGTGCCATGCGCGGTGTGGCCGGGATCGCGGCGGTGACTGGGGGATAGCCGCGGATACGATCAACAGCGTACGCACACCCCATCTCTGGGCGGACGTGGGCAGCCCGCCACGGCCACAGGGGAATGCCCAGCCGGATATCTCCGCGTCCTGCTACCACATCCGGCCGCCGGCCATCCATGGCCGGCTCTGGGCATCCCCTGCGTCCGCGGCGGGCTACGACCTGTCGTCGCGTCGGCGCGAGGATCAGCGAGCGGACTCGCACGGACTCGCAGCCCTCTGTCTGTCATGACCCGGGAGTCCGGAAATTCCAACCGGTCACTGCAACAGCGAGCGCAGCATCCAGGCGTACTTCTCGTGGGTCTGCAGGCGCTGGATCAGCAGGTCCTCGGTCGGGTCGTCGTCGCCGTCATCGGCCACTTCGAGCGCCTGGCGCGCGCTGCGGCACACGGCCTCGTTGCCCTCGACCAGCTGGCGCACCATCTCGCGCCAGTCCGGTGCCTTGTCCAGGCCAGGCTCTTCCTTGATCGAGGTCAGCTCGATGAACTCCGCGTACGAGCCCGGGGCGTTGTAGCCCAGCGCGCGGATGCGTTCGGCGACGTCGTCAAGCGCGTTCCACTGCTCGGTGTACTGCTCCTCGAACATGTTGTGCAGGGCGTTGAACATCGGCCCGGTCACGTTCCAGTGGAAGTTGTGGGTCTTGAGGTACAGCGTGTAGGCGTCGGCCAGGAACACCGACAGGCTCTGTGCGATCTTGCGGCGCTCGTCCTCCGGGATCCCGATATCGATGGCGGGGGCCTTGGACTGCGAATCGGGCGACGCGGTGGTCTGCGGCGCGGACTTTGCGGACGCCTTCGGCTTCGGGGTCTGTTTACTGGCCATTGCAAGCTCCATTGGGTGGAAGCAGCCACAATAGCGTGGCCGTCGTGGCCGCCGTGTGACCTGGAAAATCCGTTTGCAAGCACCCAACCAGCCCCGTCGTCCCCGCACGCCCGGCCGTCCGGATCCCGCCCTGCAGGCGGCGCGGGCGGCGATCGATGGTGCTCTGTCCAGCGATCGGGGGCGCCTGCACGGCCTGTGGTCGCGCTGGCGCGCGCGCGCGGCCGATGAAGCGGCGCGGCAGGCGTTCGAGCGGGCGCTTGCGGCGTCCATCGCCATACGCGAGGCCCGCGCGGCGGCGCTGCCGCGTGCCGAGGTGGACCCGTCGCTGCCGATCGCCGGTGAGGCGGCGCGCATCGTCGAGCTGATCCGCAACCACCAGGTGGTGGTGATCGCCGGCGAAACCGGATCCGGCAAGACCACCCAGCTGCCCAAGCTGTGCCTGCAGGCCGGGCGCGGCGCCGCCGGCATGATCGGCTGCACGCAGCCGCGGCGGATCGCCGCCCGCACGGTGGCGCGCCGGGTGGCCGAGGAACTGCAGGTGCCGCTGGGGGGCGCGGTCGGCTTCCAGGTCCGCTTCAACGACCAGGTCGGCGAGCGCACCGCGGTGAAGTTCATGACCGACGGCATCCTGCTGGCGGAGATCGCTTCCGATCGCTGGCTGTCGGCCTACGACACGATCATCGTCGACGAGGCGCACGAGCGCAGCCTCAACATCGACTTCCTGATCGGCTATCTCAGGCAGCTGCTCGAGCGGCGGCGCGACCTCAAGGTGATCGTGACGTCGGCCACGATCGACACCGAGCGGTTCTCGAAACACTTCGGCGACGCGCCGGTGGTCAGCGTGGAAGGGCGCGGCTATCCGGTCGACGTGCGCTGGCGGCCGCTGGGTGAGCGTGTGGAAACCGCGGACGAGCCGCCTGCGACGGCGGGGTCCGCGCGCCGCCCGCGCGACGAGGACAGCGCCGACACCGTCTCCGTGCTCGACGGCATCGTGGCCGCCTGCGACGAGATCATGCGCGAACGCGGCACTGGCGACGTGCTGGTGTTCCTGCCCGGCGAGCGCGAGATCCGCGACGCCCACCAGGCGCTGGAGCGGCGCAAGTACCGGCACACCGAAGTGCTGCCGTTGTACGCGCGGCTGTCGACGCGCGACCAGGACCGGGTGTTCAACCCCGGCCCGCTGCGGCGCATCGTGCTGGCCACCAACGTCGCCGAAACCTCGCTGACCGTGCCGCGCATCCACTACGTGGTCGATCCCGGCTTCGCCCGGGTCAAGCGCTACAGTCCGCGGCAGAAGCTCGACCGCCTGCATATCGAACCGGTGTCGCAGGCCGCGGCCGACCAGCGCAAGGGCCGCTGCGGGCGCATCGCGCCGGGCACCTGCGTGCGGCTGTATTCGGAGGCCGACTTCCTCTCGCGACCGCAGTACACCGATCCCGAGATCCGCCGCGCCGCGCTCGCCGGGGTGATCCTGCGCATGCTGTGGCTGGGCCTGGGCGGGATCGGGAACCGTGATCCGGCGTCGCCGGAACGCGCCGTCGGCAACAGCCGCGTCATCGAGGATTTCCCGTTCCTGGAGGCCCCGGACCCGCGTGCGGTCGCCGACGGCTGGCAGCAGCTGGCCGAACTCGGCGCGGTGGACGGCGAGCGCAGGTTGACCGCGACCGGCCGCACCATGGCGCGGCTGCCGGTGGACGTGAAGCTCGCGCGCATGCTGGTGGCCGCGCAGGCGCATGGCTGCCTGGAGCCGATGCTGGCGATCGCCGCGTTCCTCGGCATCCAGGACCCGCGCGAGCGCCCGGCCGACCAGCGCGCCGCCGCCGACAATGCGCATGCGCTGTTCGCCGATCCGCGCTCGGAGTTCGTCGGCATCCTGAAACTGTGGGAAGCCTATCGCGCCGCGCACGAGGACCTCACCCAGTCGCAGCTGCGGCGCTGGGCGGAGAAGCACTTCCTCGGCTTCCTGCGCCTGCGCGAATGGCGCGAGCTGCACCGGCAACTGAAGCTGCAATGCGCCGACATCGGCTGGGCGGTGGAGCAGGGGCGAGCGCCGTTGCGCGACACCGTCGCCGGTGGGGATCCCGCGCCCGTTCTCGACGCCCGCGGCTACGCGGCGCTGCATCGTGCGCTGCTGGCCGGCCTGCCGACCCAGCTCGGCCACCGCGGCGACCGTGGCCAGTACGAAGGCCCGCGCGGGCGTCGCTTCCAGCTGTTTCCGGGATCGGCATTGGCGCGCAAGCCGCCGCCGTGGGTGCTGTCGGCGACGCTGCTCGATACCGAAAAGGTGTGGGCGCTGACCAACGCCACGGTAGAGCCTGACTGGGCGATCGCCGAACTGCCGCATCTGCTGGCGCGTCGCCACCACGATCCGCACTGGTCGCGATCGCAGGGACGGGTGATCGGCAGCGAGCAGGTCAGCCTGTTCGGCCTGGTGCTGGCGCCGAAGCGCCCGGTCGATTACGGACGGCTGTATCCCGATGAAGCACGGGCCATGTTCCTGCGCGATGGCCTGGTGACCGGCGAGATCAACCTGCGTGCGCCGTTTCTTGCCCGCAACCTGGCCACGCTGGCGCAGGCGCGCGAGGAGGAGGCCAAGCAGCGCCGTGTCGGGCTGGTGGTCGACGAATCATGGATGCAGCAGTGGTATCACGACCGCATTCCGGCCGGCATCGTCGATGCGCGTTCACTCGATGCCTGGTGGAAGAAGGCATCGTCCGCCGAGCGCGATGCGCTTGCGTGGACGCGCGACGACCTGCTGGTCGCCGACGAGACCGATGCCGACCGCTTCCCCAAGGTGCTGGCGGTGGGCAACGCACGCTTGGAGGTGAGCTACCGCTTCGAGCCCGGTGCGGTGGACGACGGCATGACCGTGCGCGTGCCGCTGCACCTGTTGAACGCGCTGGATCCGGCGCGGCTGTCGTGGCTGGCGCCGGGCTTTGTCGAGGACCGGGCGGCGGCGCTGATCCGCGGGTTGCCCAAGACCCTGCGGCGCAATTTCGTGCCGGTGCCGGACTTCGCCCGCGCCTTCGCCGAAGCGCACCGGCAGCCGGACGCGGATGCGTTCACCGGCGTGCTGGCGCGCTTCCTCAAGCGGCTGACCGGGGTGGAACTCGCCGCCACCGATTTCAACGAGGGCGCGCTGGAGCCGCACCTGCGCATGAACCTGCGGTTGCTGGCGCGCGACGGCCGCCAGGTGCTGGCCGAGTCGCGTGATCTCGATGCGCTGCGGACGCGCTTCGGCGCCGATGCCGACGCCGCCTTCGCCGAGCGTGCCGCCGAAGGCCTTGCGCAGGCCGGGTTGACCACGTTCCCGGACACACCGGTGCCGCTGTCGGTGCCCGGTGCCGGTGGCATCACCGCATATCCCGCGCTCGACGACGCCGGCAACAGCGCCCGGCTGGCGGTGTATGCCGATGCTGGCGAGGCCGCACGCCGGCATCCGGGCGGCGTGCGCCGGCTGTTGCGCATCGCGCTGGATGCCAGGTTGCGCCAGGCGCGCAAGCAGCTGACGGTCAAGCCGAAGACCGCGCTGCTGTATGCCGCGATCGAAGCCGCGGCGCCGCGCGCGACGCGTCCGGAAGGCGGCGACCCGTTGCGCGACGACTTGGTCGAAGGCGCGTTCACCGCACTCACGGCCGATGGCCTGGGTGGCATCCGCGACGCGGCGGCGTTCGCCACCCGCCGTGATGCGGTCGGACGCGAGCTGTTCGGCGAGGCGATGCGCCGGCTGCATCTGGCCGAGCGCGTGCTCGACAGCGTTGCCGAGATCCGCGGGCGCCTCGAGGGCGGGCTGATGGGCTGGGCGCGCGCCAACCTCGACGACATGCGCGCGCACCTCGACAGCCTGGCGCCGCCGGGCTTCCTGTCGATCACGCCGGATGCGCTGCTCGACCAGATGCCGCGTTACCTGCAGGCGCTGTCGCTGCGTGCCGAACGTGCACTGCGTGATCCCCTGCGCGACCAGCAGCGGATGCTCGAACTCAAGCCCTTCGTCGAGGCACTCGTCGAAGCCGAGGCCGACGGCATCGCCCACGACCCCGACTGGCGCGCGTTCCGCCAGGACCTGGAGGAACTGCGCGTGTCGCTGCATGCACAGGAACTCGGTGCACGCGGCGGCGTGTCGCCGAAGAAGCTGGCGCGCAGGCTGGAGGCGCTACTCGGCTAGGAGGCGCTGGCGGCACCGATGCCTGCATGCCTCCAGCCTTTCTCCCGCCTGCTGGAGAAGCCTGCCCCCGAGACCCCCTGGTTGGGGGTGGCGCGAAGCGGCGGATGACGGCGCGGTCGGGGCGTTGGCCGGGTGAGGGCCCTGCGGGAGCCGTATCGTCGGGGTGTGGCGCGACGATGCGATCCGGCCTTCCGCGAGAATGGTTACTCCACCCGCTCCACGCGTGCAGTCGTGTTGTAGCCATCCACCTGCATCCACCAGCCGCCGATCGCGCCCGGGCGGATGCGCACGCCGATGTCCTGCCGGCGCACGCCGGCGAGGCTGGCGCCATCGGTCTGCTCCCACACCTGGCCGTTGGCCAGGGTGTAGCGGCGGCCCTTGCCGAAGCCGCGGAACTCGCCGGCGATGGTGCTCTGGATGGGCTCCTCGGAACCGAAGTGGAAGAAGCCGCGGTTCTTTTCCACCACTTCCTTCCGGCCTTCCTCGCGTGCCTGCGCCGCGATCACCGCCGTTTCCTCGCCGACCCGGCGTTGCAGCCACTGGTTGAGCGCGGCGAGCTCGTCGGCGCTGAGCTTGTCGAGGCCGGCGGCACGGAATTCCGCGGCCGTCATCTGTTCCTGCAGCGGCGGTGCCTGCTGCGCCAGAGCGATGTCGCTGGCCAGGAGGCCGGCGCTCAGCAGTGCTGCATGGAAAAGGCTGCGCATGGTCTGTTCCTCGGGGCAGGTGGCGGCTAGTGTAGAGCGCCCCACCCGAGTCGTGATGCCGTGTCGGCTGTCGACGCCAGCGCCGGAACCCTGTTGTCACTCCCAGCCACGGCGGCGTTGACGCCCGCCCTGCGCGAGGTGGTGGACGCGGCGTTGCGCGATGCGTCCGGCGCGTGGGTGGTGCCGGCCGAGCCCTGGCCGGTGCTGGGCGACACGCTGCAGTCGCTGGCCACGCTCAACGCCGATGCCGACGTCATCGCCGCGGCGATCCTGCACGTGCTGCCGGAACCGCCTGCCGAGGCCGCTGCACGCCTCGCCAGGGCGCACCCGCGCGTCGCCGCGTTGCTCGACGGACAGCGCGCCGCGCGCCAGGTGTGGGCGCTGCATGCCGAGCGCGTCGGCCGTGGCGGGCAGGAAGGCCTGCGCCGCCTGCTGCTGGCGATCGTGCGCGACCTGCGGGTGGTGCCGATCCTGCTGGCGCGGCAACTCGCCCACCTGCGGGCGGTGGCACAGCGCCCCGCGGAGGAACGCATCGCGCTGGCGCAGCTCACCCGCGACATCCATGCGCCGCTGGCCAACCGGCTCGGCATCTGGCAGCTGAAATGGGAACTCGAGGATCTCGCGTTCCGCCACCTCGATCCCGACACCTACCGCCGCATCGCCGGGCTGCTCGACGACAAGCGCTCCGGGCGCGAGCGCTACATCGACGAGGTGACGCAGACCCTGCGCGATGCACTTGCCGCCCAGGGCCTGCACGCCGACGTCGTCGGCCGCCCCAAGCACATCTACAGCATCTGGAAGAAGATGCAGCGCAAGGGCGTGCCGATCGGCGAGCTCTACGACCTGCGCGCGGTGCGCGTGCTGGTGGACGACGTCGGCGCCTGCTACGCGGCACTCGGCATCGTGCATGCGTTGTGGACGCCGATCCCGAGCGAGTTCGACGACTACATCGCGCGGCCCAAGCGCAACGACTACCGCTCGCTGCACACGGCGGTGGTCGGCCCGGAGGGCAAGACGCTGGAGGTGCAGATCCGCACGGTGGAGATGCACGAGCAGGCCGAGCTGGGCGTGGCCGCGCACTGGCGCTACAAGGAAGGCGGCACCGGCGACTCCGCGCTGGAGCGCAAGATCGAGTGGATGCGGCGGCTGCTGGAGTCGCACCAGGACGGCGGCGACGAAGGCGGCCTGGCCGGCGCGCTCGACACCGAGCTGGTCGAGGACCGCATCTACACGCTGACGCCGATGGGCGAGGTCATCGACCTGCCGCGCGACGCAACGCCGCTCGACTTCGCCTACCACGTGCACACGATGGTCGGCCACCGCTGCCGTGGCGCCAAGGTCAATGGCCGCATCGTGCCGCTCGACCACCGGCTGCAGAGTGGCGACCGCGTGGAAGTGCTGACCGGCAAGACCGCCGAGCCGCGCCGTGACTGGCTGTTGCCGGCCAATGGCTACCTCGTCAGCGGGCGTTCGCGCGACAAGGTGCGTGCGTGGTTCCGCGCGCTCGATCGCGAGCGCAACGTGCAGGCCGGGCGCGAGTTGCTCGACCGCGAGCTCAAGCGCCTCGGCCTGCAACGTGCCGATCCGGCGCCGGCGCTCAAGCGCTTCCATGCCGCGACCATCGACGACCTGTACGTGCTGGTGGCGCTGGGCGACGTCGGCCCGCACCAGGTGGTGCGCGCGCTAGGCGAAGCCGAGGCCGAGGCGCGCAGGCCGGTCGACGAGGCCACCAACCTCGCGCACACGCCACCGCGCCGCCTGCCGAAGGGCAGTTCGGAGTTCAGCGTGGTCGGCGTCGACAACCTGCTGGTACAGATCGCCCGTTGCTGCCGGCCGTTGCCCGGGGAGGCGATCACCGGTTACCTCACCCGCAGCCGCGGGATCAGCGTGCATCGCGCCGAATGCGCGGCGCTGCAGCGCATGGCCGCTCGCGATCCGCAACGCGTGCTGCCGGTGGAGTGGGGCCGCGCCGGCGGCGTGCACGAGGCGGAGGCGATCATCGAGGGCGTCGACCGCCGGCACCTGCTCAAGGACCTGACCAACCTGATCGCACAGGAGGACGCCCACGTGCTGTCGATCCACAGCGAGGATGGCGGCGGCGTCGGTCGCGTGCGGCTGCGCCTGCAGCTGCGCGTGCAGGACCATGGGCAGTTCGCACGCCTGCTGGGCCGGCTGGAATCGGTGCCCGGCGTCGAGCGCGCGCGCCGCGGCTGATCCGCGCGAAAATCGTCGCAGTGGAAATCGCACGGCCATGCGTGACTGACGTCGCGTTCATGGTTTGCACCTATGCTGCCGCGGTGATCCGCCGCCCTTCCGCATCCAGACCCGCCATCGCCGCAACGCCCGCGCGTCGCCCCACCGGCGGGCTCTGGCGCCTGGAGGCGCGCGTACGCATGTTTTTCCGGGTGGTGCAGCGCGACTGGCGCAGCTGGTGGCCGATGGCCGCCGCGACGGTCGGCGTGGCGATGGTGCTGCTGATCGCGGTGCGGCAGCCGTTGGCGGACCGGCTGTGGCCGGACACGCGCGCGCAGGCGCTGCGCGCGGAAGCTGCCGCCGCGCTGGCATCGGGCCGGCTGAGCGCGGCGGACGGCACCGGTGCACGCGAGCTGTACGAGGCCGCGCTGGCGATGGATCCCGACCGCCCCGAAGCCCGCGATGGCCTGTCGCAGGTGGCACGCGCCGCGCTTGCGCAGGCGCAGTCGGCGCTTGCAGAGGAGCGTTTCGACGATGCGCGTGCCGCGCTGGCGCTGGCGCGCGAACTGGCCGCGCCGCGCGCGGCGGTCGACAGGGTGGAGAGCGCATTGCGCGAGCGGCTGTCCGCGCAGGCCGGTCTCGATGACGTGCGCGCGCGGGCGCGGGCCGCGTACGCACGCGGCGACCTGCATGGCAGCGAGAACTCGGCGCTGCCGCTGTACCGGCGCATCCTCGGCCTGCGCCCCGACGACGCCGATGCACTGCGCGGCCGCGAGGATGCCCTCGGCGACCTGTTGCAGCAGGCACGCGAGGACCTGCGCGAGGGCCGGTATGCCGAAGCAGCGCGCGCGGTCGCCGTCGCCCGCGAGTTCGATCCCGGCCACATCGACCTGCCCGATACCCAGGCCCGCTTGGGCGAGGAGCGCGATGCACTGCTGCGCCAGGCGCACGCGGATCGTGACGCGGGCCGGCTGGAGCGCGCGGAAGCGCGCTATCGCGCACTGCTGGAGAGCGACCCGGACGCGGCGGAGCCGCTCGAGGGCATGGAGCAGCTCGCGCTGGCACACGCACGCCGGGCCGAGCGCGCGGCCGCCGACTTCCGTTTTTCCGATGCCGACACCGCGCTGGCCGAAGCGGCGCGCGTCGCTCCGGGCGGCAGCGCGACGGCGGCCGTTGACGCGGCAGTGCGCCATGTCGAACGCGCGCGCCTCGCCCATGCACGGCTGCGTCCTGCCGGCAGTCCGGCGCAGCGGCGCGAACGCCTGCCCGTGCTGCTGGAACAGGTGGATGCCGCCGAGCAGCGCGGCGACCTGCTCACGCCGCCGGGCGAGAGCGCCTATGACCGCCTGCGCGCGGCACGCGCGATCGCGCCCGACGACAACGGTGTGCGCCGCGCCGCGGCACGCCTGCTGCCGGCGGCGGTCGCCTGTTTCGACCGCGAGCTGCGCGGCAACCGCCTGGCACGGGCCCGTAGCTGCCTCGACGCGCGCACGGCCTTGTCGGAAGACGAGGACACGCTGGCGCCGGCACGCCGCCGGCTGGCGCAGCGCTGGCTCGCGGTGGGCGACGAGCGCCTGGGCGCGGGCGAACTCGCCGCCGCCCGTGCCGCCCATGGCGCGGCGCGAGAGATCGATCCCACGGTGCCGGAGCTGGCCGCGTTCGCTGAGCGCCTGCGCGCGGCGGGCTCGGTCGGCGAGTCACGCTGAGGCAGGCTTCAGCCGGGCCGTTTCAGCCGGCGGCCGGATCGAGAAACAGCCGGTGCACGGTCGCGCGCGCGGCCTCGATGGAGAAATGCCGCTCGACGTTGGCGCGTCCGCCAGCCGACAGCCGCGACCACACAACGGCATCCTCGTGGGCACGCAGCACGGCGTGGGCAAACGCGTCGGCATCGTCGGCCAGCAGGACATCGAGGCCATCGTGCAGGTGCATGCCTTCGGCCGCGACGGGCGTGGCGACCACTGGCTGGCCATGCGCCATGCTGAGGTTGATCTTGCCCTTGACCCCGGCGCCGAACCGCAACGGCGCCACCGCGACGCGGCAGCCGTCCATCCAGGGTGCGATGTCCGCCACATGGCCATGCACCTGCACGCCGCTGTGGCCGTGCCGGGTGGCAATCTCGATCGGCGGGTCGCTACCGATGCAGTGGAATGCCAGGCCAGGTGCCTGCGCGTGCACGCGCGGCCAGACCTCGGCGAGGAACCAGCGCAGCGCATCGACATTGGGCGGGTGGTGGAAGCCGCCTACGAACACGACCCCGTGGCGACGCTCCCAGGGTGCGGCTTCCCCGGTGACCCGATGCAGGTTCGAAAGCAGCTCCACCTTGGCGCCAGGCGCATCGGCGGCGAGCAGCTCGCGCTCGGCGGCGCTGACCACCAGGGTGGCATCGGCGGCGGCCACCACCGCCAACTCGCGCGCGCGGGTACGCCGTGCGATCGCCAGCATCGTTGCGTCGTTGGCAAGTTCGGCGGCGCGGCGTTCGCGCAGGTAGTGCAGGTCGACGCTGTCGAACAGGATCCGCACGTCCGGTGCATGGCGCCGCAGCAGCGGCAGCAGCGGCGCGGCGACGAAATGCCGGCTCAGCATGGCCACGTCGAAGCGGCCGGCATGGTGACGCAGCCACTGCGCGATGCCACCGGTCCACGGCTCCGACCAGGTTTCCACGCCCATCGCCCGCAGCGCGCGCGTGTGGCGGCCGGCATGGCGGCCGTCGGCCGGCACGAAGGCGACATGCGCGCCGTCGTCGAGCAGCATCCTCATCAGCGCGACCAGTCGCAGCGAGCCGGAATCGTGGTCGGGGCGCGGCGTGGATTCGTCGACGATCAGGATCCGGCGCTGGCCCCGGTGCAGGGTGCCCGGAGTGGGCAGCTCGGACGGCGCGGGGAACCCGGCGAGTTCCGCCGCGCGGTGCCGCGCGAATACCTCGCGATTGCGCACCTGCGCCGCCTTCATGCCGGTGGACGGGTCGGTGCCGGCGCTGGTGCCCTCGTCGTGCAGCACGCGTGCGGCGGGCTGGTACAGCACGCGATGTCCGGCTGCCCGGACCGCGAAGGCGAGGTCGGTGTCCTCGTAATAGGCCGGTGCATAGCGGGTGTCGAAGCCACCGACGGCGTCGAACAGCGCACGCGGGATCGCCAGCGCGGCGCCGCTGACGTAGTCCGCATCGCGCAGGTAGCCGTAGCGCGGGTCCTCGGGGGATTCGAAGCGGCCGTAGTTCCAGGCCTGTCCATCGCGGAACACCACGCCGCCGGCTTCCTGCAGCCGGCCGTCCGGGTAGACCAGCTGGGCGCCGACGATGCCCGCGCGTGGTACTTCGCGCAGGGTCTCCAGCAGTGCATCCAGCCAGCCCGGCTGCGGCACGGTGTCGTTGTTGAGGAATACCAGCACCTCGCCGCGTGCCAGGGCGGCGCCGGTGTTGCACGCGGCGATGAAGCCGCCATTGCGCTCGTGGCGGTGGTAGCGCAGGCCGGTGATGCCCGGCAGCAGGGTCGCGCTGGCATCGCTGCTGGCGTCATCGACCACGATGATTTCCATCGTGGCGGCGGGCGGTGCCGCGGCCAGCGCGCGCAGGCACTCCAGCGTGTGGCCGACGTGGTTGTGCACCGGGATCACGATGCTGGCGGCGGGCACCACGTCCGGTTCGGCGAACGCGGGCAGGGCATCGCCAGCGGGCGCCGGGCGCCACAGCGGCGTGGCATCCACCGGGGCGCGGCGCAGCGCGCGCTGCAGGCGCAGCAGGACGCGCTGCCAGGTCGACTGCCAGCCGCGCGTGCGCAGGCTGCTCCAGGCGCGGCGTGAGAAACCGAGCGCGCGGGCAAGCCGGAACTGCGCGTCGGTCAGCGAGAACGGCATCCGGTGGAACTCCAGCTGACTGTGCAGGAGGCCTTCGCCCGGCGGCAAACCGGGCTGGGCTAGACTGCGGGCAGCCATTGTCGCATCCCCCATGAGCCTCGTTGCAGATGCCAAAACCCCAGGACTCGATGCGCCGCATCGACCGTGACGAGGACGATCACGACATCCCCGACTCCCCGCGCCGCACCTGGTCGCGACGTGCGCTCGTCTGGGCACTGGCCCTGGTCGGGCTCGGGCTCGGGTTCCTGATCCCCTATACCCTCTACCTCAACCAGCAGGTCAGCCAGCGTTTCGGCGAACTGCGCTGGCAGGTGCCCACGCGCGTCTACGCGCGACCGCTGCAGCTCACTCCCGGCCTGGCGCTGGACGCGCAGACGCTGAAGCTGGAGCTGGAGTCGGCCGCCTACCGCGAGGGCGACGGCCGCAGCCCGGGCACCTGGTCGGTGGCCGAGAACGGCCGCTGGACGATCGCCAGCCGTGGCTTCCAGGATGTCGGTGGCGCGGTGGCGCCACGACGCGTGGAAGTCTCGATGTCGGGCGGGCGGATCAGCCGCCTGCGCGATGCCGGGGGTGATGCCGGCATCGACAGCGCCTACCTCGACCCCGCACGCATCGCGACCCTGTATGGCCAGCGCCAGGAAGAACGCCGGCTGGTGCGGGTGGAGGACGTGCCGGTACTGGTCACCGACGCGCTGCAGGCGGTCGAGGACGAGGACTTCGCCCACCACCACGGCATCGACCTCGGCGGCATGCTGCGTGCGGCGTGGGTGAACGTGCGCGCCGGCGAGGCGCGCCAGGGCGGCAGCACGCTCACCCAGCAGCTGGCGCGCTCCGGCCTGCTCGGCATCGGCCGCGAACAGACCTACACGCGCAAGTTCAACGAAATCCTCTACGCGATGCTGATCGAGGCCCGCTACGACAAGGGCACGATCCTCGAGGCCTACCTCAACCAGGTCTACCTCGGCCAGCGCGGTGCGCAGGCGATCCACGGCGTCGCCGCCGGCGCGGAGTTCTGGTTCGGGCGCAGGCTCGAGGACCTGGCGACGGAGCACGTCGCGCTGCTGGTCGGCATCATCCGCGGCCCGTCGTATTACGACCCGCGCCGGCATCCGGAACGCGCGAAGGAACGACGCGATTTCGCGCTCGGAAAGATGCTCGGGAACGGGCTGATCGACGAGACCGAGTACAAGCGTGCGCTGGCGGCGCCGCTGGGCATCAGCTCGACGCCGGGCACGCTGGCCGCGAACCGCTTCCCGGCCTATGTCGACCTGGTGCGGCGGCAGCTGGCCGCCGACTACCCTGCCGAAGTGCTGCAGGGCGCGGGCCTGATCGTGATGACCGCGATGTCGCCGGCCGCGCAGGGCTACGCCGAGGGCGCGGTGCGGCGCACGATCGAGGCGCTCAGCAACGACAAGCGCCCGGCGCTGCAGGCCGGCCTGGTGGTTACCGATTCGCATACCGGCGAGGTCATCGCGGTGGTGGGTGGCGCCAATCCCACCGAGCACGGCTTCAACCGCGCCATCGAGGCCAAGCGGCCGGTGGGGTCGCTGCTCAAGCCCTTCGTCTACCTGCTGGCGCTGACCCGCCCGAACGAGTTCTCGCTGGCGACCTGGGTCAACGATGCGCCGGTGGACATGGTGCTGCCCAACGGCCAGCGCTGGAACCCGACCAACTCCGACCGTCGCAGCCACGGCAGCGTGCGGCTGATGGATGCGCTGGCGCGTTCCTACAACCAGGCCACGGTGCGCGTCGGCATGGAGGTCGGCCCGCGCGCGCTGGCGGACCTGCTGCACAAGCTGGCCAGCATCCGCGCGGAGCCGAACCCGTCGCTGATCCTGGGCGCGGTCGACGAAAGCCCGTATGCGATGGCGCAGCTGTACCAGTTCCTCGCCTCCGGTGGCGAACGGCAGACGCTGCGCATGGTGCGCGGCGTGCTCGACAGCGAAGGGCGCGTGCAGCGCCGCTACGATGGCGCGCAGCCCGACGCCTACCCGCAGGATTCCCAGTACGTGCGGCTGGTCACCCTGGCCCTGCAGCACGCGGTGACCTCCGGCACCGGTCGCCAGCTGGTCGCTGACGGCCTTGCCCGCCTGCAGCCGGCCGGCAAGACCGGCACCACCAACGACGGCCGCGACAGCTGGTTTGCGGGCTGGACCGGCGACCATCTCGCGGTGGTGTGGATCGGCAACGACCAGAACGAAGCGACCGGCCTGTACGGCACCACCGGCGCGATGCGGGTGTGGTCGGACCTGTTCCGGCGCCTCCCCAGCGCGCCGCTGGAAGTCGCCGACGAGGGGCTGGACTGGCAATGGGTCGCACAGGGCGGGGCCACCGATCCGGAATGCCCCGACGCGCGCCGCTTCGCCTTCCTCCAGGGCTACGCGCCGGCCTACCAGCCCTGCTATGCCGCCTATCCCGCGCCGTACGCGGCGGACGGTGTTCCGGTCACGCAGCCGGGCGAACCCGGTTACAGCGACGAGGCCGCGCCGCAGGAAAGCGGCTGGCGACGCTTCTTCGGTCGCGGCCGGCAGGATCCGGCCCGCGAGCCGGCCGCTCCGCCGCCGGAACCCGCGCCTGCGCCCGCAGGAGAGCTGCTGCCATGACGCTTTCCACCGTGCACCGCCCGGGACGCTGGGCAGCCGCCGTGCTGTGCCTGGCGCTCGCCGCCTGCGCGAGCGCGCCGCCGCCAGCGCCCACCGTGCCGGCGCTGACCGATGCCTCGCCGCAACAGATGGTGGCTGCGATCCGCGACGCCGCCGGCGACGGCGAAGGCGAACTCGCCGTGCAGCCGCTGCGCGATGGCCGCATCGAGGACCTGCGCGAACGTGCCGCACGCGAGGAAGCCGCCGGCGACTACGCCGCGGCCATCACCAGCCTGGACGCCGCGCTGGCGGTCGTGCCCGACGCCCCGGGACTGCTGCAGGAACGCGCCGAGCTCGCCCTGCTGCAAGGCGACGTGGCCGAAGCCGAACGCCTGTCGCAGCGCGCCTACGTGCTCGGCCCCCAGGTCGGCCCGGCCTGCCGCCGCCACTGGGCGACGCTCGAACAGATCCGCCTGCTGCAGGGCGATGCCGAGGGCGCCGCGCAGGCACGCGCGCAGATCGGGGGCTGCCGGGTCGGCGTGCTCGACCGGTTCTGAACGTGATCGTGGATGCGGCGCCCATCGGCGCGAACGCCACGCTGGCCACCCGCGTGCACGCGGCACTGGCCGAGGGCGGCGAGCTCGCGCAGGCGCTGCCGCAATTCCACCCGCGGCCGTCGCAGCAGCAGCTTGCGGCCGCGGTCGTCGATGCACTCGGCAGCCGCAGCACCCTGCTGGCCGAAGCCGGCACCGGCACCGGCAAGACCTTCGCCTACCTGGTGCCGGCACTGCTGTCGGGGCTGCGCACCATCGTGTCCACCGGCACCCGCGCGCTGCAGGACCAGCTCTACCATCGCGACCTGCCGCGCCTGCGCGATGCGCTCGGCGTCGGCCTGAAGTCCGCCCTGCTCAAGGGACGCGCCAACTACCTGTGCCTGTATCGCCTCGAGCGTGCGAAGGGCGAGCCACGTTTCACCGCGCGCGAGCAGCTCGCCCTGTTCCAGCGCATCGTCGCCTGGGGCGGACGCACGCGGATGGGCGATCTCGCCGAGATCGAGGCGCTGCCGGAGGACTCGCCGCTGATCCCGATGGTGACCTCCACCGTCGACAACTGCCTGGGCAGCGAGTGCCCGTTCTATGGCGATTGTTTCGTGGTGCAGGCGCGGCAGCGGGCGCAGGCCGCCGACCTGGTGGTGGTCAACCACCACCTGCTGCTCGCCGACCTCGCGCTGAAGCAGGAGGGCTTCGGCGAGATCCTGCCCGGTGCGCAGGCCTTTATCGTCGACGAGGCGCACCAGCTGCCGGAGCTTGCCGCGCAGTTCTTCGGCGAGGGCCTGAGCGCGCGGCCGCTGGTCGAGCTCGCGCGTGACGCGATCGCTGAATGCGCCGGCGTCGACGGCGCCCTGGCGGCGCTGCAGCCAGCCGCGCTGGCACTGGAGCACGCCGTGCGCGCGCTGCGTGCGGCGATGGAGTCGCTGCCACCGCGCGGCACCCGCGACCGCGCGCTGCACGATGCCGGCGTGCAGGTCGCGCTGGAAGCGCTGTGCGATGCATTGCAGGAACTCGGCGACGCGGTGGCACCACTGCGCGAGGCCGCGCCGGGACTGGATGCGGTCCATGCCCGTGCGCGCGAGTTCATCACCCGCCTGTCGCGCTGGCAGGTGGCTGGCGGGCCCGGTGCGTTCGACGAACCGTCCGATCACGACGTCGCCGCCACAGACGACGGCGACGTGCGCTGGTACGAACTGTCGCCGCGCGGATTCCGCCTGCAGCGCACGCCGCTGGATGTGTCCGGGCCGTTGCGCACGCATCGCGAGGCATCGGGCGCGGCCTGGGTGTTCACCTCGGCGACGCTGGCGATCGACGGCTGTTTCGACCACGTCGCCACCCGCCTCGGGCTCGACGCGCCGACCACGCTGCTCGCGCCAAGCCCGTTCGACTGGCAGCGCCAGGCGCTGTGCCTGTTGCCACCACGGCTGCCGCCGCCGTCGGCGCCGACGTATTCGAGTGCGGTGATGGAGGCGGTACTGCCGGTGCTGCATGCATCCAATGGCCGCGCGTTCCTGCTGTTCGCCTCGCACCGTGCGTTGCGCGAGACCGCGGCGCTGTTGCGGGGCGGCCCGTGGCCGCTGTTCGTGCAGGGCGAAGCGCCGCGGCACGTGCTGCTGCAGCGTTTCCGCGAGTCCGGCAACGGCGTGCTGCTCGGCGCGGCCAGCTTCCGCGAGGGCGTGGACGTGGTCGGCGATGCGCTGAGCGTGGTGGTGATCGACAAGCTGCCGTTCGCCGCGCCCGACGAACCGGTGTTCGAGGCGCGGCTGGACGCGATCCGCCGCGCCGGCGGCAACCCGTTCGCCGACGAACAGCTGCCGCAGGCGGTGATCGCGCTCAAGCAGGGCGTCGGCCGCCTGATCCGCAGCGAACGCGACCGCGGCGTGCTGGTGCTGTGCGATCCGCGGCTGACCAACCGTCCGTACGGGCGCGTGTTCCTGGGCTCGCTGCCGCCGTTCCCGGTGACCCGCGACGTGGCGGACGTGCAGGCGTTCTTTGCCGCGGCAGTCGAGCACGAGGCCGAGCGCTGAGCCTGGCGGTGCCGCGCGCGACCGCCCTGCACCCCGACGCACACTGGGGCACGCCCCAGCTGTGACGGCGTGCCTGTGGCTTGTTAGGGTCCGGGTATGTCCAGCCTCCGGCCTGCCGCATGAACGCTTCGGTCCACTTCGACAGCCAGACGCTGTCGTCCCTGTCGTACTGCCCGGCGCCGCCACCGACCGGACAGTCCGCCAGCAGCAACGCCGCGTGGTGGAACGGGCTGTCGCCCGTCGAGCAGCAGGCCTACCTGCAGTACCAGCCCGCCAGCCTCGGCATGATGGACGGCCTGCCGGCCCCGGTCCGCCACGAGGCCAACCTGGCCACGCTGCGCGCGGACGCGGAAAACGGCCATGACCGCGACAACGCAGGCGCACTGCTGGAACGCGTCGAAGCCTCGCAGCAGGGCCCGGAGAACGAACGCATCCATCTGCTCGGCTACGTGCCGCCAGGCCGCGACGGCTCGCCCGACGCAATGGTCATCGCCAGCATCGGCAACCCCGATACCGCCGACAACGTCGCCATTTACGTGCCCGGCACCGGCACCGACCTGTCGAACATCGGCGGCTCCATCGACCGCATGGACGACCTGCGTGCGCAGGCCGAACTGGTGCCCAACTCCGGCACCACCTCGACGATCGTCTGGCTGGGCTACGACGCCCCCGACCATATCCCGGCAGCCACCCTGGCCGGACCGGCGCGCGACGGCGCCCCGGCACTGCGCGACTTCACCGAAGGCCTGGCCGAGACGCGACAGGACCCCGACGCACGCACGACGGTCATCGGCCACTCCTACGGTTCCACCGTGGTCGGAACAGCCGATGCGCTGGCCGGGCGCGGCCTTGCCGCCGACGACATCATCGCGATGGGCAGCCCCGGCATGGGCTACGAGTCGGCCGAGCGGCAGGGCTGGTTCGACAGCGCGCTGGTCGACGACGTCAGCGACATGCACATCGATGCCGACCACTTCTGGGCCGGTGCCGCCAGCGACGACCTGGTGAGCTACACCGAGGTGCACGGCAACAGCCCGGTCGACTGGAGCTTCGGCGGCCAGCGCATCACCACCGAAGGCGCCTCCGGCCATTCCGCCTACTGGGATCCGGGCACCGAAGCCCTGCGCAACCAGGCCTACATCGTGACCGGACATTACGACCAGGTGGATACCGTGGGTCGCCGCTTCGGCTGATCCGCGGATCTCCGTGTCGACCCATCACCCAACCGCGATGCGCGTCGTGATCGCCGCCATGGGGCTGGCATCCGCCCTGGTGCTCGGTGGTTGCCGTGCCGCCGACGATCCGCTACACAAGGACCCCATGATCACCAAGGACAGCCGCCAGGCGGCACAGGCGTTCGTGCCGGAAGTCGAGGCGTTGCTGGATGCGCTGGGGCTGGAGCGCGAGAAATTCTCCGTGCGCGCCAACCGCTGCGCCGGCAGCGAAGGCGAGCAGCGCGACGACATCTACACGATCTGGATCGGCCTGCGCGGGCTCGCCCGCGGCGGCGACATCGTCGCGGTGATCGAGGACGCCCACGCGCGCTGGCAGGATGCCGGATGGGAGATCACCCGTTATCGCCATCTGGACAATGGCGGCATCAACCTCGCCGCCACCGATCCGGTCGGCAACCAGTACGCGCTGGATGCCGGTTTCGAAAGTCCGCCGCGCTATGTGGTCGGCACCTTCAACACGCCGTGCCAGGTCGACCCGTCCGGCCGCGTCGAGTTCGGCGAGATCACCGCCGTCGCTCGCTGATCCCCGCTCGTCCGCCCGGCTTCTCGGCCAACCGGCGTCGCACCCGGTACCCTTGTGCGCCCCGCCGCCGTGGACCGCCGCATGTACCTGCTTGCCTTCGAAACCGCCACCGAAGCCTGTTCGGTGGCCGTGTTCGCCAATGGCGAGGTGCGCGAACGGTTCGAGCTCGCGCCGCGACGGCATGCCGAGCTGGCATTGCCATGGGCCGAGGCGCTGCTGGCCGAAGCCGGGATCGCGCGCAGCCGGCTCGACGCGATCGCGGTCGGCCGCGGGCCCGGCGCGTTCACCGGCGTGCGGCTCGGAATCGCCTTGGCGCAGGGCGTTGCACTGGCCCTCGACGTGCCGGTGGTGGCGGTTTCCACGCTGGCCACGCTGGCCGCGCCGGTGTTGCGCGACACACCGCAGGCGCGCGTGCTGGCGGCCATCGATGCACGCATGGGCGAGGTCTATGCCGCCGCCTTCGCGGCCGGCGAACACGGCCCGGCGTTGCTGGATGCCGAACGCGTCTGCGCGCCGGACCAGGTCGACATCGCCGATGCCGCCGGCTGGATCGGCGTCGGCACCGGTTTCGATGCGGTCGATGGCGCGCTTGCGCAGCGGCTGGCGGGGCGCCTGCAGCGTGTCGACGCCACCGCGCTGCCGCATGCCGCCGACACCGCACGCGTGGCCGTCCTGCTGCACGCAGCCGGCGCCGCAGTCGCTCCCGAGCGTGTCGAACCGGCGTACCTGCGCAACAACGTCGCGCTGACGCTGGCGGAGCAGGCCGCGCGCCGCGGCTGAACCTTCACCCGCATCCGCGGTCACAGCCGCGACATCCGACCGGGAACATCCGATGCACACCCAGCCCGCCATCGCCTCCCGCCAGCGCCGCGTGCTGCGCTGGCTGCGACGCGAAGCACTGCCGCTGCTGGTGCTGATCCTGTTGCTGACCGCAGCCCGCTCCTCGCTCGCCAACCACTATCACGTGCCCAGCGGCTCCATGCAGCCGGCGTTGCAGCCTGGTGACCGGGTGGTGGTCGACATGCGTGCTTATGGCTGGCGGCTGCCGTTCACCACCCGCGACCTCGTCACCGTCGCGGACCCCGCGCCGGGCGAGGTGGTGGTGTTCGACTCGCCGGTCGATGGCACCCGCCTGATCAAGCGCGTCGCCGCGGTGGGTGGGCAGCGGGTCGAGGTGCGCGGCGGTCGCCTACTGGTCGATGGGCAACGGCCGCCGATGCACGGAAGGCCGGCGGAGGAGCAGCTGGGCAGTCGCCGGATCACCCTCGACCTGGCGCAGGGTGGCGGCGCGGATTTCGGACCGCTGCGGGTGCCGCACGGCGAGGTGCTGGTGCTCGGCGACCACCGCGGCGCCAGCTTCGACGGGCGTTACTTCGGCCTGGTGCCGGTGGACGCGTTCTATGGCCGCGCCGTCGCGGTCTATCACCGTCGTGGCGATGGTTTCGGCTGGCGCAGGCTGTAGATCCACAAGGGCCGGAGGGCCGTGCGGCGCCCGGCCATCGCCGCGACCTCTCCATCCGCAAGCGGTCGCGCGTTCCGCAACCGGCAACGCGGGTTTCAGCTGTCGACGAGGGTGCCGGCGGGCAAGAACTGCCAGGTGCGGGTGACATGGAGGATGTCGACCTCCTCGCCCGTCTGTGGCAATGGCGGGTAGGGCTCGGCGAGCTGCGCGATGCGCAGTGCCGCTTCGTCGAGCAGGGTGACGCCGGATGAGCGGATCACCCGTGCCGCCTCGACCGAGCCGTCGCGACGGATCGCGACGCTGATCACCAGCTCACCGGCGAGGCCACGCCGGCGCGCCTCGTCCGGGTAGTTGAGGTTGCCGATCCGCTCGACCCGGTCCACCCATTGCCGCAGGTAGGCGGCGTAGGCGTATTCCTGGGTGCTGGCGGAGACGAACTTGCGCTTGGGGCGCTTGGCATAGGCTTCCGAGCGCAGGTGGATCTCGGCTGCAAGCCGCGCCATCTCCATGTCGCGCTCGATGCGGTCCTCGCCACGCGGCAGCAGGCTGGGATCGGCCTGCGGGGTCGGGTCCGGCGTGGCGACCGCCTGTTCGCCTTGAGCGCTGGCCACCACGCGCGCCTGCGGCGGCGGGCGCTCGTCGGGCGATTGCGCGCGCAGCGCCTCGGGTGCGATGCCGGGGGTGTCCTGCGGCGCCGTGCCGAGCTGGGATTCGCGCGGGCGTTGCGGCTGGTCGTGCTCGCCGCCGCCCTGGTTGCTGGCCTGGGCAAGGAAGTCCGCCTGCGCCTGGGTCAACGGGCTGGTGGTTTCGGTGAGGATGACATCCAGCGTCGGCAGCACCGGCGCGGCATCGTCGAGGCTGAAGCCGATGCCGAGCACCAGCATCGCGTGCAGCAGCAGCGACAGCACCAGCGTCGCGCCGAGGCGGTCGCGGTCACCGATGCGGGGCGGGGCGGCGACCGTGCTCATTGCGGATGCCGTGCGGCACGCGTGCACGCGGTGGCGCGCCGGTCGGACGAACTGGCCCGTGCGCACGTTACGTGCGCGCAGGTACGCCCCTTTCGACACTGCTTGGCGCGCACCGGCGTCAGTCCGGGGTACCGGCGTGCGGCTGTCCGGCAGTGCGCTCCAGCGCGTCGAACAGCATGCCGGCGATGTTGAGCCCGAACTGCGCGTCGAGTTCGCGGATGCAGGTGGGGCTGGTGACGTTGACCTCGGTCAGCCAGTCGCCGATCACGTCGAGGCCGACGAACACCATGCCGCGCCGTTTCAGTTCCGGACCGACCTGGGCGGCGATCCAGCGGTCGCGCGCGGTCAGCGGCCGGCCTTCGCCGCGGCCACCGGCGGCGAGGTTGCCGCGGAACTCGTCGCCCTGCGGGATCCGCGCCAGGCAATAGTCGACCGGTTCACCGTCCACGAGGAGGATGCGCTTGTCGCCGTCGACGATCTCCGGCAGGTAGCGCTGCGCCACCACCAGCGACTGGTCGCCTCCGGTCAGCGTTTCGAGGATGACGTTGAGGTTCGGGTCACCGGCGCGGGTGCGGAAGATCGACCGTCCGCCCATGCCGTCGAGCGGCTTCACCACGGCCTCGCCGTGCTCGTGCACGAACGCCTTGAGCGCGCGTGCCTCGCGACTCACGAGGCTCGGCGGACAGCACTGCGGGAACTCGAGCGCGGCGAGCTTCTCGTTCATGTCGCGCAGGCCCTGCGGATCGTTGACCACGCGCGCACCGGCGCGCTGCGCCAGCGACAGGATGTGCGTGTCATGCAGGAACTCGGCGTCGACCGGCGGATCCTTGCGCATCAGCACGAGATCGCCAGGACCCAGCGCACGATGTGACTCCGGTCCCAGTTCGTACCAGCCGGCGGGGTCATCGCGCACCGTCAGCGGCGCCAGCCGCGCCTGCGCCACGCCATTGGCAACCGACAGCCCGCCGGGCACGACATACGAGAGGCGCAGACCGCGCCGCTGCGCTTCCAGCAGCATCGCGAAGGTCGAATCCTTGGCGATCCTGATCGACCCGATCGGGTCCATCACGACGACGACTTCGGAATGCATGGCATGCGGTACGGAGGTCGGGCCCGCGATGGTAACAGGCGCATCCACCGCACCGCGGCGTCGCCAGTGCCTGTTCACCGGCGACATGCGCAAAGAGCCTGCGAACTTCGCTTGACACTCTGCTGGCCGGCTGGGGTATAAAGCCCGTCGCAGCGGTGAATCGGAACGCATTCCGCGCCGCGCCCAGGGGAAGCAAGAGCATGACGCAGGACGAGAAACGCGCCGGGAGCCTGGACGGCTTGCGGGTGATGGTGATCGACGACTCGAAAACCATCCGCAGGACCGCCGAGACCCTGCTCAAGCGCGAAGGTGCCGAGGTGGTGACCGCGGTCGACGGCTTCGAGGCATTGGCCAAGATCGCCGACCACAAGCCGCAGATCATCTTCGTCGACATCATGATGCCCAGGCTCGACGGGTATCAGACCTGCGCGCTGATCAAGAACAACCAGGTCTTCCGGCAGACGCCGGTGATCATGCTGTCATCCAAGGACGGGCTGTTCGACAAGGCACGCGGGCGCATCGTCGGCTCCGAGCAGTACGTCACCAAGCCGTTCACGCGCGAGGAACTCCTCGACGCGATCCGCAAGCACGTCAACACCTGACCGGGGGGACAGGGACCATGGCACGCATTCTGTTGATCGAGGACTCGCCCACCGACACGGCGGTCCTCACCCAGCTGCTCCAGCGTCACGGGCACCAGGTGCTCACCGCATCGAGCGCCGAGGAAGGCATCGAGGTCGCGCGCCGCGAGCTGCCCGACCTGGTGCTGATGGACGTGGTGCTGCCCGGCATGAACGGGTTCCAGGCCACGCGCGCGCTGTCGCGCGACAGCGCCACCGGCGCCATCCCGGTGCTGATCGTCAGCACCAAGGGCATGGAGACCGACAAGGCCTGGGGCATGCGCCAGGGCGCCAAGGGCTACATCGTCAAGCCGCCGGAAGAAGGGGCGCTGGTCGCCCAGATCAACGAGCTGCTCGGCGCCGACGCATGAGCGCCACGGAGCGCACGGGGGCGGCTGATGCCTTCGCGCTGCTGCTCGACTACGAGCGGCGCAGCCTCGCCCATGAAGCCGGCCTGCCCGAGCGGCTGGATGCGCCGGGCCTGTGGCGCGGCGTCGGTTACCGCATCGGTGCGCGCCGGCTGGCGTCGAACTTCGACGAGGTCATCGAGATCCTGCCGCTGCCGCAGATCACCCCGGTGCCCGGCGCACAGGGCTGGATGCTCGGCGTGGCCAACGTGCGCGGCAACCTGCTGCCGATCGTCGACCTCAAGCAGTTCCTCGAAGGCGAGCGCACCGTGCTGCACGAGAGCCAGCGCATGCTGGTGGTGCGCCAGGCCGGCGGCGACGTTGCCGTCACCATCGACGAACTGTTCGGGCAGCGCAGCTTCCACGAAACCAACGAAGTGCCGGCCGAAGCGCTGGCGCAGGGACGCTACGCGCATTTCGTCGATCGCGCGTTCCGCCTCGGCGACCACGAGTGGGGGATCTTCAGCCTTGACCGGCTGACCCGCACGCCGGAGTTCAGACAAGCCGCGGCCTGACCGCCGCACCGCTACACACCAGGGGTTATTCCATGAGTACTGCAATGGACAATGTCGCCGGCACGGGGCGCAAGCTCGGCACCAACTTCTGGCTGGCGCTGCTGGCGGTCGCGCTGCTGATCGTCGTCGCCAACACCGGCTTCGCGATCTGGAAGGCGTCGCGCCTGGGTGGCGCGAGCACGGCGGCGTCGAGCCTGCAGGTGAACTCGCAGCGGCTTGCGATCCAGGGCCGCGAGGGCGTCGCCGGGGAAGGCGATGCCTACGCCGCCTTCAAGGCGACCAAGGCGCAGATCGATGGCGACATCGCCAACCTCAACGCGACCTTCGGCGGCACCACCGGCGTCTCCGGGCCGATCGATACGGTCACCCGCACCTGGGCGCCGCTGGAGAAGAGCGCGCAGCAGGTGATCGCGGGCGAGCAGGCGGTGCTGGCCTTCGCCGGCAACGCCAACCGCTTCACCCAGCGGGTGCCGCAGCTGCAGGCCCAGCTCGACGAGCTGGTGCGCGCGATGTCCACCAGCGGTTCGCCGGCCTCGCAGATCTACATCGCGCTGCGCCAGGTGGTGCTGGCCTCGACGATGGCGCGCCGGGTGACCGAGATCCAGGCCGGTGGCCCCGGGGCCGCCAACGCCGGCGAGGCGCTGGCGCGCGACGTCGGCGTGTTCGAGCAGGTCCTCGACGGCCTGCGCGCGGGCGACGAGGCGATGAACGTGCAGGCGCTGTCCAACGCCGGCGCGGTGGCCGCGCTCGGCCAGTCCACCGAGCTGTGGACGCAGATGAAGCAGGACCTCGACGCGATCCTCGCCGCCGCCCCGGCGGTGTTCGGCGCGCAGTCCGCGGCGGCGCAGCTGACTGCCGGCTCCGACCAGCTGCTGGCCGACAGCGAGCACCTGTTCCAGGCCTTCACCACGTTCGGTTCGATGTCCGACCGCAGCGTGCTCGGCAACATCTGGATCAGCATCGTGTTCGGCCTGGTGACGATCCTCGCCATCGTCGGCCTGCTGTACGAGCTCAACCGCGCCCAGCGCGAGCGCTACGCCACCTCGCTCGAACTCAACAACCGCAACCAGGAGGCGATCATGCGCCTGCTGGACGAAATGGGTTCGCTCGCAGAGGGCGACCTCACGGTCAAGGCCACGGTCACCGAGGACATGACCGGCGCGATCGCCGACTCGATCAACTTCGCCGTCGAGCAGCTGCGCAACCTGGTGCAGACGATCAACGACACCTCGGTGCAGGTCTCGGCCAGCGCGCAGGAAACCCAGGCCACCGCGATGCACCTGGCCGAGGCGGCCGAGCACCAGGCCCGCGAGATCACCTCCGCGTCGGACCGCATCAACGAGATGGCGCAGAGCATCAACCAGGTGTCGCGCAACTCCGCGGAATCCGCCGACGTGGCGCAGCGCTCGGTGCAGATCGCGACCAAGGGTGCGGGCGTGGTGCGCGAGACGATCGCCGGCATGGACTCGATCCGCGACCAGATCCAGGAAACCTCCAAGCGCATCAAGCGCCTGGGCGAGAGCTCGCAGGAAATCGGCTCGATCGTCGAACTGATCAACGACATCTCCGAGCAGACCAACATCCTGGCGCTGAACGCGGCGATCCAGGCGGCGTCCGCCGGCGAGGCCGGTCGCGGCTTCGCGGTCGTGGCCGACGAAGTGCAGCGACTCGCCGAACGCTCGTCGAACGCGACCAAGCGCATCGAATCGCTGGTGCAGATGATCCAGAGCGATACCAACGAGGCGGTCAGCTCGATGGAACAGACGACGTCCGAGGTGGTCGCCGGTGCGCGCCTGGCCGAGGACGCCGGGACCGCGCTGGGCGAGATCGAAAGCGTGTCGACCAGCCTCGCCGACCTCATCCAGGGCATCTCCCAGGCCGCGCAGCAGCAGTCGGCGGCGGCGTCGAACATCACCCAGACCATGGGCACGATCCAGTCGATCACCGCGCAGACCTCGCAGGGCGCCAGCCAGACCGCCGAGTCGATCGGCAATCTGGCCCAGCTCGCCGCCGACCTGCGTCGCTCGGTCGCCGACTTCAAGCTGCCGGTTTGAAGCGAGCCGGCGGACAGGCGGAAGACCAGTGCAGTGCGTGCAGCAGATCGCGGGGTTGAGATGAGCATGGTGGCGAAAACGACGGCATCGGTGTGCGCCGGGGCCGGCCTTCCCGGCGGCCTCCGCGTGGCCGGCCACCCGCTCGCGGATCACGGCGGCATGGGCGGTACGCGCACCCGTGGAGGTGCGCGATGACCACCGCCTTCCGCGACGCGATCGACTACACCACGCTGGGCTGGGTCAAACCGGAACTCGATGAAACCCTGCGCCAGGCGCGGCTCGAGATCGAGGCGTTCGTCGAGGACGTCGCCGATACCAGCCACATGCGCTTCTGCGCGAGCTACCTGCACCAGGTGCAGGGCACCCTGCGCATGGTCGAGCTGTACGCCCCGGCGATGGTCGCCGAGGAGATGGAGGCACTGGCCGAAGCGCTCGGGCGCGATGCCACCACCGACCGCGACACCGCCTGCGCCACGCTGATGCGCGCGGTGGTGCTGCTGCCGGATTACCTGGAGCGGCTGCAGGGCGGGCACAAGGACATCCCGATCGTCCTGTTGCCGCTGCTGAACGAGCTGCGCGCGGCGCGCGGCGCGTCCGGGCTCAATGAAAGCGTGCTGTTCGCGCCGGACCTGCAGGCGCCGCTGGCGGTGGAACTGCCGGCCGCCGCCACCGTCACCGAGGCCGAGCGCAAGGGCAGCGCGGGCGTGCAGGCCGCGGACGTCGCGTCGCACCTTGGGGCCTGGCCCGAAGACGGTGCACCCGCCGATCCGCGTGGCTTTGCCGTGGCGATGGATGCGCTGTTGCCGCTGAGCACCGAAGAACCCGTGCGGCGCATGTTGTGGGTCGCCGGGCGCGTGCTCGAAGCGCTCGACGCCGGCGCACTGGCGCCGTCGCCGGCGCTGCGCCACGGCTTCGTCGGCGTGGTGCGCGAGATCCGCCGCCAGTTCCACGACGACGGTTTCGGCGTGCCGAGTCCGGAGACCGCGCTCGAACCCACCCGCCAGCTGCTGTACCTGGTGTCGGCAGCGCCCGGCGACCATCCGACCCTGCGCGAACTGCGCGAGGCATTCCGCCTCGACGGCGACGACGCCACCGAGGCCGAGGTCGAGCACGCGCGCGGCAGCCTCAGCGGGCGCAACCGGGCCCTGCTCGACACCGTGGCCGGCGCGGTCAAGGAAGACCTGCTGCGGGTCAAGGATGCACTCGACCTGCACCTGCGCACGCAGGCGACCGACATCGCCCTGCTGGTGCCGCAGGTGGACGCGCTGGGCCAGGTGGCCGACACGCTGGGCATGCTCGGCCTGGGCGTCGCCCGCGGCGTGGTGCAGCAGCAGCGCGAGGCGATGGCAGCGATCGTGCGTGGCGACCGCGCCGCGGACGAGGACGTGTTGCTCGACATCGCCGGCTCGCTGCTCTACGTCGACGCCTCGCTGGACGACCAGGTCGCCCGCCTGGGTACCCGCGATTCCGATCACGACACCGATGCGCTGGCCAGCGAGTCGCGCAAGGTGCTGGAAGTGGTGGTGCGCGAGGCGGTGGCGAACTTCGCCGACGCGCGCCAGGCCTTCGTCGCCTTCGTCGAGACCAGCTGGGAACATGGCGAGCTGGTCGACGTGCCGCGCCTGTTGCAGGAAGTCGCGGGCGCGCTGCAGATGCTGGAACTGTCGGAACCGGTCGACTACATCACCGGCATCCGTCGCTACATCGAAACCGAACTGCTGGGGCGGCGCCGGGTTCCCAACGGCCGCCAGCTCGACACCTTCGCCGACGCGCTGGCGAGCCTGGAGTACTACCTCGAGGCCCTGCGCGAGCAGCGACCCAATCGCGGCGAGATCCTCGCCATTGCGCGCGCCAGCCTCGAATCACTGGGTTACTGGCCATTGCCTGCCGAGGACCTGGCAGGGGAAGCGCCGGCGGCTGTGGAACCGGCTTCGCCGGTCGACGAGGCCACGCTCGACGCCACCGCGGCCTTCCTCGACCGCGGCTATGCGCCGGTCGCACAGCCTGCGGCTCCGCAAGCGGCCGCCAGTACGCCGGCGCCGGTACAGCCGGCCAGCGCCGGTGGCTTCGAAGTCACCGACGACGACATCGACGACGAGATCCGCGAGGTCTTCCTCGAGGAATTCGCCGAGGAGATCGACAACCTCGACCGGCTGCTGCCGCCCTGGCGCGACCAGCCGGACGACCTGGAGCGCCTGCGGCCGATCCGCCGCGTGTTCCATACGCTCAAGGGCAGTGGCCGCCTGGTGGGCGCGCGTACGCTGGGCGAGTTCAGCTGGAAGGTCGAGACCCTGCTCAACCGCGTGCTCGACGGCACCCGCGCCGCCAGTCCGGCGGTCGTGGCGATGGTCGACCAGGCGTTCTACGCGTTGCCGCAGCTGCAGGCCGCGTTGCGTGGCCAGGGCGCGATCCGCGTCGATCTCGAGCGCCTGCAGGCCGACGCCGAGCGCATCGCCGCGGGCGACGAGACCCCGCCGGCACCGGCCACGCTGCCGTCCGCGGTCACGTCGGCGCAGGAACACTGGCAGGCGGACGACGCCGTTGCCGCACGGGTCATGGCGCCAGAAGCCCTGGCCACCACGAGCCCTGCATCGGCAGCACCGGAGCCGGTGGCCGATGTCGTGCCGGCGACGTCCGGCCACGATGGCGAAGGCGAACGCGTGCCGGCCGCCGTGGATGCGCTGCTGCTGGAAATCCTCGATACCGAGGTCAACGGCCATCTGGCCGTGCTCGATGCCTGGACCGGGCGCGAGGTGCCGCAGGTCGACGACGCCCTGCTGCGCGCCGTGCATACGATGAATGGCGCCTTCGCCATGGCCGAAGTGCCGATGGTGACCGCGGCGCTGTGGCCGGCGGAAGCCTATGCGCGCCGCCTGCACGCGGCTGGCGTGCCGGCCAGCGTCGACGGCGTGGCAGCCATGCGCGAGCTGTCGACGCTGGTGCGCGACACTCTTGTCGGGCTGCACGATCCGCATCCGCATGTGCGCCGTTGCGACGGTCTCGCCGCCACCCTGGTGGCGCTGCGCGACGCGTTGCCCGAGCCCCCGCCGATGGCAGTGGGCGCCGACGAGGATGACGACGCCGGCATGGCGATCGACATCGATGGCGAGGGTGCGGGCGGCGAGCTGTCCGTGCTGGATCTGTCCGAGTATCTCGGCGCCAGTGCCGATGGCGACGACGCCACTGTTGTCGCTGCCGACACCGATGAAGGCTTCGAAGCCGAGCGTCTCGAGGCCGAGCGTGTCGAGGCCGAGCGTGTCGAGGCCGAGCGTGTCGAGGCCGAACGTGTCCAGGCCGAACGTCTAGAGGCCGAACGTCTAGAGGCCGAACGTCTCGAAGCCGAACGTCTCGAAGCCGAACGTCTCGAGGCTGAGCGTCTCGAAGCCGAGCGTCTCGAAGCCGAGCGTCTCGAAGCCGAACGTCTCGAAGCCGAACGTCTCGAAGCCGAGCGTGTCGAAGCCGAGCGTGTCGAGGCCAAACGTCTCGAAGCCGAACGTCTCGAAGCCGAACGTCTCGAAGCCGAACGTCTCGAAGCCGAACGTGTCGAGGCCGAACGTGTCGAAGCCGAACGTGTCGAAGCCGAGCGTGTCGAAGCCGAGCGTGTCGAGGCCGAACGTCTCGAGGCCGAGCGTGTCGAGGCCGAACGTCTCGAAGCCGAACGTCTCGAAGCCGAACGTCTCGAAGCCGAACGTCTCGAAGCCGAACGTGTCGAAGCCGAGCGTGTCGAAGCCGAGCGTCTCGAGGCCGAACGTCTCGAGGCCGAACGTCTCGAGGCCGAACGTCTCGAGGCCGAACGTGTCGAGGCCGAACGTGTCGAAGCCGAACGTCTCGAAGCCGAGCGTGTCGAAGCCGAGCGTGTCGAAGCCGAGCGTCTCGAGGCTGAGCGTCTTGACGCCGGCGGCATCGAAGCCGGTGGCGTCGAAGAGGACCAGGCCGAGGCGGCGCCGATCGATGATCAGCTGGCCACGGAACGTGCCGAGGCCGAACGGCTCGAGATCGAACGCCTTGAAGCCGCGCTGCTTGAAAGCGGACGTCTCGAAGCCGAGCGTCTCGAGGGCGAGCGTGTTGAAGCGAAACGTCTCGAGGCGGCGGACTGTGCAGAAGCGGAGCGCCTTGAAGCCCAACGTCTTGAGGACGAACGGAACGAATCCGAACGCCTGGAATCCGAGCGCGCCGCCGCCGAGCGCGCCGAATCCGAGCGCATGGAATCGGCGAGGCTCGAAGCCGAAGCCGCGGACGTCGATGCCGAAGCCGAAGCCGAAGCCGAAGCCGAAGCCGAAGCCGATGCCGATGCCGATGCCGATGCCGGTGCGCCTGCGTTTGACGCGGTGGTCAGTCAGGCCGGCGAAGCCGACCCGGACCTCGCGCTCGATATGCGCGAGCTCGACGCCGAGCTCCTCGACATCTTCGTCGAGGAAAGTGGCGACCTGCTCGACCATTCCGATGGCCTGCTGGCGCGCCTGCGCGAGGAGCCCGGTGAACGCGAGCCGGTGGTCGGCCTGCAGCGCAACCTGCACACCATCAAGGGCGGTGCGCGGATGGCCGGGATCATGGCCATCGGCGAGCTCGGGCATGCGATGGAATCGCTGCTGGAATCGGTGGTCGAGCAGCGTTGCGAGCTCGGCCGCGATGGCGTACCGCTGCTCGAGCGCGGTTTCGACCGGCTGCATGCGATGGTCAGCCGCATCGGCGAGCGTCGCGCGGTCGGGCTGCCGGAACGGCTGATCGAGGAGTTCGACGCGCGTGCCCGTGGCGAGACCATCAGCACCGCCGCGTCGCCGACCGAGGGGGCTGCCGCGCCCGCCTCGCCGTCGAAGGTCGATCTGGCACCGTTGTCCGCACCGATCGGCGACGCGCCGGAGTTCGAGGACGACCCGCAGGTGCGCGCGCCGCAGGAACAGGTGCGCATCCGCGCCGACCTGCTCGACCGCCTGGTCAACTACGCCGGCGAGGTGGCGATCTACCGCGCCCGCCTCGAGCAGCAGCTGGGCGCGTTCCGCGGCGCGATGGGGGAGATGGAGCAGACGAACATGCGTCTGCGCGACCAGCTCCGCCGCCTCGACATCGAGACCGAAGCGCAGATCATCGCGCGCTTCCAGCGCGAAGGTGACACCGGCGACGCCGCGTTCGATCCGCTGGAGCTCGACCGCTTCTCCAACCTGCAGCAGCTGTCGCGTGCGCTGGGTGAATCCGCAGCCGACCTGTCCAGCCTGCAGGGCACGCTCGACGACCTGACCCGCCAGTACGAGACCCTGCTGACGCAGCAGTCGCGCGTCAGCTCCGAGCTGCAGGAAGGCCTCATGCGCACGCGCATGGTGCCGTTCGATGCACTGGTGCCGCGCCTGCGCCGCGTGGTGCGCCAGGCCGCGCAGGAAACCGGCAAGCAGGTGCAGCTCAAGCTCGACGGCGCGCAGGGCGAGCTCGACCGCAACGTGCTCGAGCGCATGACCGCACCGCTGGAGCACATGCTGCGCAACGCGGTGGTGCACGGGCTGGAAACGCCCGAGCAGCGTCGCAAGGCGAAGAAGGGCGACGAGGGCACGGTGCGCATCGCGGTGCGCCGCGAAGGCTCGGAAGTCGTGCTCGAAGTGGCCGACGACGGCCGTGGCCTCGATCGCGGCGCGATCCGCCGCCGTGCCGAAGAACGCGGCCTGGTGCATGCCGACGCCGTGCTGGCCAACAGTGCGCTCGACGCGATGATCTTCGAGCCGGGCTTCTCCACCGCCGACGAGGTCAGCCGCCTGGCCGGCCGCGGCGTCGGCATGGACGTGGTCGCGAGCGAGGTCCGCCAGCTCGGCGGCAGCCTCGACATCGAGACCCGCAAGCACGCCGGCACCACGTTCACCCTGCGCCTGCCGCAGACGCTTGCGGTCACCCAGTCGGTATTCGTGCGCATCGGCGAAACCAGCTTCGCGGTCCCGATCGCATCGGTGCGCGGCGTGGGCCGGATCAGCCGCGAGGATCTCGCCGCGCCGGGCGCCGTCTACGCCTACGGCGGCGACGAGTACGTCCTGCACGACCTCGGCCAGCTGGTCGGCCAGCCACGCGCACGTGCGGAGGGCCAGCTGCAGGTGCCGTTGCTGCTGGTCGGTGCGGGCGAGCTGCGTGCCGCGGTCGCCGTCGACCAGATCATCGGCAACCGCGAGATCGTGGTGAAGCCGGTCGGTCCACAGGTCGCCTCGGTCCCGGGCATCTTCGGCGCCACCATCATGGGCGACGGCAGCGTACGGGTGATCCTCGACGTCGCCCCGCTGGTGCGTCGCCAGGCGGCGCTGCCACGCGCGGCCGAGCCGGCCCCCGTGCCGGAGCGCCGCCAGGTACCGCTGGTGATGGTGGTCGACGACTCGGTGACGATGCGCAAGGTCACCGGGCGCGTGCTCGAGCGCCACAACTTCGAAGTGGTGACCGCGAAGGACGGCGTCGACGCGCTCGAGCGCCTCGACGAGCGCGTGCCCGACCTGATGCTGCTCGACATCGAGATGCCGCGGATGGACGGCTACGAGCTCGCCACCCAGATGAAGGCCGACGGGCGTCTGCGCTCGGTGCCGATCGTGATGATCACGTCGCGCACCGGCGACAAGCATCGCCAGCGCGCGTTCGAGATCGGCGTGGAGCGCTATCTCGGCAAGCCCTACCAGGAGAACGAGCTGATGCGCAACGTCTACGAGCTGCTGGGGATGGAGCGTACCGGTGCCTGATGCCTCGCCCCGCGTGATCGTGCTGGCGCGTCCGGGCGAAGCCTGCGATCGCCTGCAGGACGCCGTACGCAATGCCGGCGCCGAACTGGTGGGGGCGTTCGATCCGCTGGCGGCGACCGTGGAGGCGGTGGCCGGCATCGGCCCGCAGGCGGTGGTGGTCGCGCTGGAGCCGGCGGTGGAGGACGCGCTGGACGGCTTCCAGCCGTTGCTGGCCGATCCGGCGATCACGGTGGTGTTCGACGAAGCCGAACTTGCGGCGCAGCGCACCGGCTGGGATGCCGCGCGCTGGGTCCGCCACCTCGCCGCCAAGCTGCACCGCCATGACGACGTGTTGCCGCCGGGTGCCGGCCAGGACACCGGGCTGGTGCTGGACGACACGCCGCTGGCGTTCGACGCCGGCTACCCCGACGTGTCGCACAGCGACATCGAACTGGTGGCCGAGGAAATGCGCGCGCACGCCGACGAGGTGCCGCGCGACGACGTGGTACTGCTCGACGCGGCCGTGCCTGGATTCGAGGGAGTAGTGCTGGCGTCCGACGGGCCGTTGGTCGAGACGGGTCCGCTCGACGAACTCGCGCTGGGCGACCTGTCTCTTGAAGACATGGCGCCTGCAACAGCCGAGGACGTGGACGGCGCATCCGGCGGCTTCGGCGCGCTGGCCCTCGAAGGTGTCAGCCTCGACGACCTGGTGCTGGACGACGACAGCGGCTTCGACAGTGCGCGCACGGATCACGCGTCCGGGCGCGAGTACCTGGAGCCGGTGGATCTCACCTGGGACGCGGAGCCGGCCCGTTCCGAAGACGCTGCCGCCCCGACCGGACAGGCGCCAGCCCCCGCCGTGCCGGACACCGGACGGCTGTCGCTGGCAGACCCGGAGACGCCTGTCGTCGTGCCCTCCGCGGCGCCGGTGAAGGATGCGCTCGTCGACCTCGACAGCCGTATCGGCGGCCTCTCGCTGGTGGACGTCGACAGCTACGGCTTCGGCGAACTGCAGGGTGCCGTGCTGGTGGAAGGCGGGCTCGGTGGACCCGACCCGGTGCGCCAGCTGCTGGCGGCGCTGCCGGAGGATTTCCCGCGCGCACTGCTGGTGCGCCTGCGCCTGGATGGCGACCGTTACGACCGCCTCGTGCGGCAGATGGCACGCGCGACCACGCTGCCGGTGACCCTCGCCGAAGAGGGTGGGGCTGTGGAGCGCGGCAACGTGTACTTCCTGCCGCCGCTGCTGGGCGTGGCCGCCGAACGCGGCCGGCTCTGTTTCGTCACCAGCGACGAGGCGGCCGCGACCCGGCTTCCCGACGCGCTGCCCGCCAACGACAGCGCGGTGGTGTTTCTCAGCGGCGCCGATGCGGCGCTGGTCAACGACGCGATGGGCGCGGACTGGTCCGGTGCACTGGTGGTCGGCCAGTCGCTCGATGGCTGCTATGACGCCGCGGCATCGGCCCGCGTGGCCGAGCAGGGCGGCACGCTTGCGGCGCCGACGGAACTGGCGAACCTTCTGGTCGAACGCTGGGCGCCGGGCGCCACCGCGGGCGGCATCGAACTCGAGACTTCCGATGAATGACGTTCCTGCCGACGCCACGCCGCACGACATCCGCGGCGTGCTGATCCAGATCGACGGCGCGCGGCTGCTGCTGCCCAACACGACGATTTCGGAAGTGTTGTCCTATGCCGACCCGGAGCCGGTCGAAGGTGCGCCCGCGTGGCTGCTCGGGCGCACCCGCTGGCGCGGCTGGGAAGTGCCGCTGGTGGCGTTCTCGCGCGCCGCGGGTCTCAGCAGCAGCGAGCGGGGCGGCCTCGGCAGCAAGGTGGCGGTGTTGAAGAACCTGCGCACCGACGGCCGTTTCCCGTACTTCGCCCTGCTGACGCAGGGCTTCCCGCGCCTGGTCAACGTGTCCGCCGACACGCTGCTGGTCGATGCGGGCGACGGTGAGCTGCCCACCGCGGTGCATGCCCGGGTGCGTCTGAACCAGGACGAGGCGCTGATTCCCGATCTCGAGGCGATGGCCGCGCTGATCGAGGATGCGCTGAACGTCGCCGCCTGACGCGACGCTCGCTCAGCCGAGGTCGCCGAAACGCGCCTGCAGGGCGGCGATCGCCGCGAGCCCGGCGGTTTCGGTGCGCAGTACCCGCGGACCGAGGCGGATGCCGACAAAACCCGCGGTTTCCAGCACGGTGCGGTCGCGTTGCGACCAGCCGCCCTCGGGCCCGACCGCCAGCACGATCCGGCCGTCCGCGGGCGCGGGCAGCGACTGCGTGTTGGCATGCGCGAACGGATCGAGCAGCAGGCGCAGTCCGCCGGCGGGCAGCGCGTCCAGTGCCTCGTGCAGCGGTGCGGCGGGTGTCACGGACGGCACCCGCGCACGACCGCTCTGCTCGCAGGCGGCAATCACCACGCTGGTCCAGTGCGCCAGCCGCTTGCGCGCGCGCTCGCCATCGAGCTTCACCTCGCTGCGGTCGCTGTGTACCGGTACCACCGCGTCGATGCCAAGCTCGGTGGCCTTCTGCAGGACCAGGTCCATCTTCTCGCCGCGGGCGATGCCCTGCACCAGGCTGATGCGCAGCGGTGATTCGTTGTCGACCACGCGGCGGTCGAGCACCTGCGCGTCGCCGCCGCGCTTGCCGACCGCGGTGATGCGCGCGTCATAGTCATGCCCGTCGCCATTGAACAGCACGCAGGCATCGCCCTCGCGCAGGCGCAGCACGCGCAGCAGGTGCGCAGCGACATCCTCGGGCAGGGCGACCGTGGTGCCGGGCGTGAGCGGCAGGTCGACGTGGGCGCGGGTCAGGCGCATCGGATGCCTGCCACGGAGGAACGTGGATGGACGCGGATGACAGTTCCCCGATGGGCCGTGTCGCGACGGCGTGCCGGTGCGCATTCGTGCGGGCGCGGCCGCGCATCATTCCACGCCTGGTCCGCGTGGATCGCGTGAATCCGTAGCGGAAAGCGCATCACGCCGTGGCCGCCTCGATCGCGGATCGGGTGACGTCGGCCAGCAGGTCGAGCTGGTCGTCGTCGATGCAGTAGGGCGGCATCCAGTACAGGATGTCGCCCAGCGGACGCAACAGCACGCCACGCTCGAGTGCGTGCGTATAGGCACGCAGGCCGACGCGGCGCGCGGCATCGAACGGCGTGGACTTGCGCCCGCCGTCGCTGAGCTCGAACGCGACGATCATCCCCGCCTGGCGCACATCGGCCACATGCGGATGCGCGGCCAGCGGTGCGGCAAGTTCGGCCATGCGCGCGGCGGTGCGGCGGTTGCGGGCGAGCACGTCGTCGGCTTCGAAGATGTCGAGCGTCGCCAGCGCCGCCGCGCAGGCCAGCGGATTGCCGGTGTAGCTGTGCGAATGCAGGAAGGCGCGTTCGCGTGAATCGTCGAGGAAGCCGTCGTAGATCGCCTGCGTGGCCAGCACCGCGGCGAGTGGCAGGAAACCGCCGGTGAGACCCTTGGACAGGCACATCAGGTCGGGCATCACGCCGGCCTGTTCGCAGGCGAACATCGAGCCGGTGCGGCCGAAGCCCACCGCGATCTCGTCGGCGATCAGGAACACCCCGTGCACGTCGCACAGTTCGCGCACGCGCTTCAGGTACACCGGGTCGTGCATGCGCATGCCACCGGCGCACTGCACCCGCGGCTCCAGCACCAGCGCGCAGATCTCGCCGGCGTGCTCGTCGAGGATGCGCGCCAGCGCATCGGCGGCGTCCTCGGCATGTTCGGCCGCCGAGCGCCCGTCGGCGGCAAGGTACGCATCCGGCGATGGCGCGAAGACCGCTTCCATCAGCAGCGGCGCATACACGCGGCGGTACAGCGGGATGTCGCCGACCGACAGCGCGCCGACGGTCTCGCCGTGGTAGCCGTTCTCCAGTGCAACGAATTTCGTGCGCCGCGGCTCGTCGCCGCGGTTGGCGAACCACTGGAACGCCATCTTCAGCGCGACCTCGACACCCGCGGAGCCGTTGTCGGCATAGAACACCTTGGCCAGCGGCGCGCGGCCGGACTGGCGCGGTGCCAGCGCCAGCAGGCGTTCGGCGAGCTCCACCGCGGGCATGTGCGAACAACCGGCGAGGATCACCTGCTCCAGGGTGTGCGCCTGGCGCGCGATCGCGCCTGCGATACGCGGTTCGGCGTGGCCGAACAGGTTCACCCACCAGCTCGAGACCGCATCCAGGGTACGCCGCCCGTCGGGGCCGATGAGCCAGGCGCCGTCGCCGCGGGCGACCGGCAGCAACGGCAGGGTGTGGGGGTGTTCGCGCATCTGCGTGCACGGGTGCCACAGCACGGCGAGGTCGCGGGAACGCCAGGCATCGGCCTCGGCTAGAATGGCCGGATCGTGATGTTTCGTGGACATGCCCGCATTATCGCCTTCCCGATCGCTGGATGCCGTCGATGACGCGCCGCCTGCCGGTCATCCATGACATCACCGAGCATGACGCCGGCCCGTACCGGCTCGAGCGCCTCGATCTCGAGTTCTCCAACGGCGAACGCCGGCGCTACGAGCGCCTGCACGGGCGCGGCCATGGCGCGGTGGCAGTGGTGCCGATGCTCGACGACGACACCGTGCTGCTGGTGCGCGAATACGCCGCCGGCCTGCACCGCTACGAACTCGGACTGGTGAAGGGCCGCATCGACGCCGGCGAGACCCCGCTGCAGGCCGCCGATCGCGAGTTGAAGGAGGAAGCCGGTTACGGCGCCCGGCGCCTGGAGGTGCTGCGCACGCTGTCGCTGGCGCCCACCTACATGAGCCACCAGACCCATGTGGTGCTGGCGCGCGACCTCTATCCGCAGCGCCTGCCCGGCGACGAGCCGGAGGAACTCGACGTGGTGCCGTGGAAGCTCGACGCACTCGACGAACTGGTCGTGCGCGAGGACTGCTCGGAAGGCCGCTCCATCGCTGCACTGTTCATCGCCCGCGAGTACCTGCGCCGCCATGGATGAGGCGCTGCGCGAAGGGGTGATCGCCATCGCGCACGAGGCCGCCGACGCGATCCTCGCCGTGTATGCCGGTGCGTTCGAGGTCGAGCACAAGGCCGACGCCTCGCCGGTGACCGCCGCCGACCTCGCCGCGCACCATCGCATCGTCGATGGCCTGCGGGCACTGACGCCGGACGTGCCGGTGCTGTCGGAGGAATGCGCCGACGACGTGCCCACCGCACAGCGCCATGGCTGGTCGCGCTACTGGCTGGTGGATCCGCTCGACGGCACCCGCGAATTCGTCAAACGCAATGGCGAGTTCACCGTCAACATCGCGCTGGTCGAGAGTGGCGTCGCCACCTTCGGCGTGATCCAGCAGCCGGTGACCGGTGCGCTCTGGCATGGCGCGCCCGGACGCGGTGCGTGGCTGCGCGAGGGCCGCAGCGAGCGCGCGATCGCGGTGCGCCGGCCGGCCGTAGCGCCGCTGCGCGTGGCCGCCAGCCGATCGCATCGTGACCCGCGCACCAGTGCGCTGATGGCGCATATCGGCAACACGGAAGCCGTTGGGCTGGGCTCCTCGCTCAAGTTCTGCCGGCTCGCCGAAGGCCGGATGGACGTCTATCCACGCTTCGGTCCCACCAGCGAGTGGGATACCGCCGCTGGTCAGGCGATTCTCGAAGGCGCCGGCGGCCTGGTGCTGGATCCGCAGGGCCGGCCATTCCGCTACAACCAGCGCGACACCCTGCTCAATGGCGACTTCATCGCCCTGGGCGATCCGGACCTGCCGTGGCGGTCGTGGCTGGCGGCGTGAGTCGCGCAAGGAGCGATCAGTGAGCCAATCGCGCGATATCCGGGACCTCCTCGACATCATGGCGCGGCTGCGCGATCCCGACGGCGGTTGCCCGTGGGATCTCGAGCAGGATTTCGCCAGCATCGCGCCGTACACCGTCGAGGAGGCCTACGAGGTGGCCGATGCCATCGCCCGTGGCGACCTGCACGACCTGAAGGACGAACTCGGCGACCTGCTGCTGCAGGTCGTATTCCACGCGCGGATGGCCGAGGAGGCCGGTGCCTTCGCCTTCACCGACGTGGTGGGCGCGATCTGCGACAAGATGGTGCGCCGCCACCCGCATGTGTTCGGCGACGCCGACCGCGACGATGCCGACGCGGTCGCGCGCAGCTGGGAGGCGATCAAGCGCGAGGAGCGCGCCGGCCGCGGCGAGCAGGACGATTCGGCGCTGGCCGGTACTTCGCGCGGCCTGCCTGAATGGATGCGTGCCGCCAAGCTGCAGCAGCGCGCCGCACGCACCGGCTTCGACTGGCCCGGTCCGGCCCCCGTCATCGCCAAGTTGCGCGAGGAACTGGGGGAGGTCGAGGCGGAGTTCGCCGCGGTTGCCGCGGACCACGACGACATGGCGGCACAGGCGCGACTCGAGGCGGAACTGGGTGATCTGCTGTTCGTCGCCGCGAACCTCGCGCGCCATGCACGGGTGGATGTCGGCCGCGCGCTGCGTGGGGCCAATCTGAAGTTCGAACGGCGCTTCCGCGCGATGGAAGCGATCGCTGCAGCGGAGAACCGGCCGCTGGACCAGCGCACGCTGGACGAGCAGGAAGCGTTGTGGACCCGGGTCAAGGCGCAGGAGGCCGCCGGCGCGGGCTGATGTCCGCGAAGACGGCGCCGCCGGCATCGTGAGACACCTGTGCGGCCGCATTACACGATGCGTTGTGCCACACCCGACCGCTGGGCATCATCGCCGTTACGGCCTTCGCGCACGGAGAGGTGTCATGTCCCGCTTCGCCAGCTTCCGCGAGTTCTACCCGTTCTATCTCGGCGAACACGCACACCCGGTGTCGCGGCGCCTGCACTTCATCGGCAGCTGCGGCGTGCTCGTACTGGTGGCCACCGCCGCGTGGCAGCGCAATTCGTGGTGGCTGCTGGCGGCGCTGGTGTGCGGCTACGGTTTCGCCTGGGTCGGGCACTTCTTCTTCGAGAAGAACCGCCCCGCCACGTTCCGGCATCCGCTGTATTCGTTCCTCGGCGACTGGGTGATGTTCAAGGACATCCTCGTCGGCCGCATCCGTTTCTGAGGAAAAGCGGCACGCCCACGCATGGCGCGTGCGCCGGGTCGATCAACGAGTGCCGCGCCTGCCAGCACTTTTGCCCCTCTGCTGCCCGCCGGTAGGGGGATGGGGTGAGGGCGGCCTGCGCTCAGGTCTCGAGGAAAATCAGCCACGCCGCCACCGCGATCAGTGCGAAGCCGGCCCAGTGGTTCCACTTCAGCGGCTGCCCCAGGTACCAGCTGGAGAACCACGCGAACACCAGCAGGGTGATCACCTCCTGCATGCCCTTGAGTTGCGGCGCCGAATACACCGCGTAGCCGATGCGGTTGGCCGGCACCATCAACGAATACTCGAAGAAGGCGATGCCCCAGCTGGCCACGATGGCAAGCATCAGCGGTGCGGAGCGGTACTTGAGATGGCCGTACCAGGCGAAGGTCATGAAGACGTTCGAGGCCAGCAGCAACAGGATCGGGGCGATGCGTTCGAAGCCGGGCATGGCGATCTGCGGGGGTAGGGCCGGCACACAGCTTACGGCTGCCGCGGCGCGTCTTCACGGGGCGTCCACCGGGGAATCGGGTAGTTTCACAAACCTGAAGCACCCCCCCAAAACCCTGTCTGGAGTCCCGTTCATGCGTGCAAGCCAAGAGCCGGGCGGTCTGGTCCTGATCGTCGAGGACAACCGCAACATTTCGGAGATGATCGGCGAGTATCTGGAGGGCAAGGGTTTCGAGGTCGACTACGCCTCCGATGGCCTCGACGGCTACCGGCTGGCATCGGAGAACAGCTACGACGTGATCGTGCTCGACCTGATGCTGCCGCGCCTCGATGGCATCGAGGTCTGCAAGCGGTTGCGCGAGGAAGCGCGCAAGTCGACCCCGGTCCTGATGCTCACCGCCCGCGACACGCTCGACGAGAAGCTCACCGGCCTCGGGTCGGGTGCCGACGACTACCTGACCAAGCCGTTCGCGATCCAGGAGCTGGAAGCCCGCCTGCGTGCGTTGATCCGCCGCGAGCGCCGCCAGGTCGGTTCGGAAGTACTGAAGGTCGCCGACCTCGTGCTCGACCCCGCCAGCCTGCGTGCCACCCGCGCCGGCCAGGAACTGCAGCTGTCGCCGATCGGCCTGAAGCTGCTGACGATCCTGATGCGCGAATCCCCACGCGTGGTCAGCCGCCAGGAAATCGAGCGCGAGATCTGGGGCAACAGCCTGCCGGATTCCGATACCCTGCGCAGTCACCTCTACAACCTGCGCAAGACCATCGACAAGCCTTTCGACAAGCCGCTGCTGCATACGGTGCAGAGCGCGGGATACCGGATCGCGGACATCGAGCAGTCGCCGGCCTGAGGCCGGACCGCAACAACCGATGCCCCAGGGAATCCCCAAGAAGGTCCGCTATGCGTTCATGGTCCAGGTTGCCCTCGGCAGCCTGGTCATCGTGCTGGGCGTGACGTTCGCGTTCTCGTCCGCATTGCGGGTGCTCATCGATGCACGCCTGCGCGCGCAGGCCGACGAGTACTGGTCGATCATCGAACGCAACCCGGCCGGCCCGCTGTTGCCGGAAACGGAACTGGTCCACGGCTACTTCCTGCGCAAGGGTGCCGCGGCCGCACTGCCGCTGACGCTGCGCAAGCTGACCGCAGGCCGCCACTACCTGGCGGGCGAAGGTCGCGACGTGCTGGTGGAAGCGCGCGATCCCGGCGTGCTGGTGCTGAGCATGGACTTCAGCCATGCGCGGCGGGTGCTGTGGATGATGGGTGCGCTGTTGATGCTCGGCGGCATCGCCGCCATCCACCTGGTCAGCTGGCTCACCTACCGCACCACGCGGCGGCTGGTGGCGCCGGTGAGCTGGCTGGCGGAGGAAGTCTCGCGCTGGGAGCCCGATGCCGCCGACCCGGGCAGCCTGATCCGCGAACGCATCCCCGGCGAGGTGGGGCGCGAGGTCGACCAGCTCAGCAGCGCGCTGACCACGCTGTCGTCGCGGGTGCAGGCCTTCGTGCAGCGCGAACGTGATTTCACCCGCGATGCCAGCCACGAACTGCGCACCCCGCTGACGGTGATCCGCGTCGCCAGTGACATGCTGCTGGCCGACGACGCGATCCCGCAGCGTTCGCACCGCTCGCTGCAGCGCATCCATCGCGCAACCCGCGACATGGAGGCCGTCATCGATGCCTTCCTGATCCTCGCCCGCGAGGACGACATCGCCGTGCAGGGCGAGGATTTCGACGTCCATGACGTGGTCGTGGAAGAAGTCGAGAAGGTGCAGCCGTTGCTGCAGGGCAAGCCGGTCGAACTGCGGGTCACCGGTCACAGCCGCCCGCGGCTGGATGCGCCGCCGCGCGTGCTGGGGGTGATGCTGGGCAACCTGCTCAGCAACGCCTGCATCTTCACCGAGGAAGGCAGCATCGAGGTGGAGGTGCTCGATGACCGCGTGCACGTGCACGACACCGGCATCGGCATGTCGCCCGAAGTGCTGCAACGCGTGTACGACCCGTTCTACCGCGCCGATCCGTTCCGCTCCGGCAAGGGCATGGGCCTGTCGATCGTGCGCCGGCTGGGCGAACGCTTCGGTTGGCCGGTGAGCCTGGAGAGCCAGCCCGGCCGCGGCACCACGGCGACCATCCGCTACGGCTGAGGCCGGCAGGTCACCGGGGACGACGAGCGAAGCAGGCCCGCCGTGGTTGTCGCGCGGCTCCGGTAGCGATGGTGACGGCGGTGCAGCCGCCGTCATGGCGCTGGCGTCCCCGCCGCAGGCCTGTCAACGTGCGCGGCCCGCGCGCGTTCCCTGTCCTGATCTCCACTTTTTCGACGCCATGAGCCCAGCCAGCCCGTCTTCCCGTGCCACCCGTCCGCGCCGTTCCCCGCGCTTCCTCAAGCCGGCGCTCGCCGTGATCGCGCTGGCGCTGGTCGCCGGTGGCGCGTGGTGGTGGCAGGGCAGCCGTGCCTCGACCGGCGAGGGACCCTGGCGCACCGCGCCGGTGGAACGTGGCGACATCCGCGTGGCGATCTCCGCCACCGGCACGCTGAGCGCGACCAGCACCGTCATCGTGGGCTCGCAGATTTCCGGCCAGGTCACCGACGTGCTGGTCGACTTCAACGACACGGTGGAGGCGGGACAGGTCATCGCCCGCATCGACCCGAGCACCTACCAGGCGCAGATCGACCAGGGCAACGCGCAGGTGCTGAGCGCGCGCGCCTCGCTCGCGCAGGCCGAGGCCGCGCTGCGCAATGCCGAGCTCGACCATCGCCGCAAGTCCGACCTCGGCAACACCCAGCTGGTCGCACGCGCCGACGTCGACCTGTCGCGTGCCGCGCTCGACCAGGCACGCGCGCAGCGCGACGCGGCGCGTGCGCAGATCGCCCAGCAGACCGCGTCCACCCGCACCAGCCAGGTCAACCTGGAGCGCACGGTGATCCGCTCGCCGGTCGATGGCGTGGTGCTGGTGCGCAATATCGAGCCGGGCCAGACCGTGGCCGCCAGCCTGCAGGCGCCGGAGCTGTTCACCATCGCCGAGGATCTGTCGAAGATGCAGATCCAGCTGGAAGTCGACGAGGCCGATATCGGCCAGGTCGAGGTCGGCCAAGGCGTGTCCTTCAGCGTCGATGCATTTCCGGATCGCCAGTTCCGCGGCGAGGTCGCGCAGGTACGGCTGTCGGCGACCAACACCAACAACGTCATCACCTACCCGGTGGTGGTCAGCGTCGACAACAGCGACCGCACGCTGCTGCCCGGGCTGACGGTCAACGCCGAGATCGAAGTCAGCCGCCGCGACGGCGTGCTCAAGGTCTCCAACGCCGCGCTGCGCTACAAGCCCAGTGACGCGCAGCTGGCCGCGTCGCAAGGCCCTGGCCCGCGCGCCGGCGGTGGCAGTGGTGTCGCCGACGACCTCGCCAAGGCCGCGCAGGCACTGGAACCCACCGCGCAGCAGCAGTCCGCGTTCGATGAAGCGCTGGCTGCCATCCGCGAACGCATGGCCGCGCGCCAGGCGGCCGCGCCGGCACCGGGTGCAGGCGGCGGCATGTTCGGCGGGCCGGGCATGCGCGTGGTCACCTCGGGCGGTGGCGACATGGCTGCGCAGATCCGCCAGCGCATGCTGCAGCGCTACCAGCAGGATTTCGCCGCGTTCCGCGCCACCCTCGACGACAACCAGCGCGCGCAGTGGGATCGCGCGCTCAACGCCACGGTGGGCGCGCGTCGTGCACCGCTGTACCGGCTGGTCGACGGCCAGCCGCAGGCGGTGATGGTGCGCGTGGGCGCCAGCGATGGCAGCGCCACCGAGATCGCCGGCGCCGTGCAGGAAGGCGACCTGGTAATCACCGGCGAGCGCGCGGCGCCATGACTGCAGCGGTCCCTGTGATCGAGACCCGCGGCCTGGGCAAGGTGTACTCGGCCGGTACCGAAGCGGAGGTGGTCGCGCTCGACAACGTCGACCTGCGCATCGCGCATGGCGATTTCGTCGCCATCATGGGGCCGTCGGGCTCCGGCAAGTCGACGCTGATGAACCTGATCGGTTGCCTGGATACGCCGACCGCCGGCCAATACCTCTGCGATGGCATCGACGTGGCCACGCTCGACGCCGAGGCGCTGGCCGAGCTGCGTCGCGACAAGATCGGCTTCGTGTTCCAGGGCTTCCACCTGCTGCCACGGATGACCGCGCTGGAGAACGTGGCAATGCCGATGGGCTATGCGCGCGTGCCGCCTGCGGAGCGCGTGGAGCGTGCGCAGGCGGCGCTGGAGGCGGTCGGTCTTGGCGCGCGCTCCGGGCATCGGCCCAATGAACTCTCGGGTGGCCAGCAGCAGCGCGTGGCGATCGCGCGCGCGCTGATCAACCAGCCGCCGGTGCTGCTCGCCGACGAGCCGACCGGCGCGCTGGATTCGAAGACCGGCGAGGAAATCCTGGCGCTGTTCAAGCGCCTGCGCGACGACGGCCACACCGTGGTGCTGATCACCCATGACGCCGAGGTCGCGGCGCACGCGGACCGCACCTTCGTCATGCGCGACGGCGAACTGCACGAGGAGGTGCGATGAACTTCTCCGACATCCTGCGCACCGCCATCCACGCCCTGCGCGGCAACTGGATGCGCAGCACGCTGACCTCGCTGGGCGTGATCATCGGCATCGCCGCGGTCATCGTGATGGTGTCGGTTGGCCAGGGCACCCAGGCCGAACTCGACAAGCTGGTGTCCGGACTCGGCTCGCAGCGCCTCGACATCTCGCCCGGTTCGCGTCGCGGCCCGGGCGGCGCGCGCGGCGCATCGTCGAGCTTCTTCACCCTGACCGAGGGCGACGTCGAGGCGATCCGCGAGGAAATCCCCGAGGTGCAGTACGTGTCGGGCGCGCTGCGCGGCAACACCCAGACGGTGTATGCGGAGAACAACTGGGCGGCGAGCTGGCAGGGCGTGCAGCCGGATTTCTTCGCCATCAACGGCTGGGTGCTCGCCGATGGCGACGGCTTCCAGCCGCAGGACTACACCGGCGCCGGCAAGGTGGCGATTCTCGGCGAGACCGTGCGCCGGCAACTGTTCGGCGATGCCAGCGGCGTGGGCGAAACCATCCGCCTCGGCCGGGTGCCGTTCACCGTCGCCGGCACGCTGGCGCCGAAGGGCCAGGGCGGCTTCGGGCAGGACCAGGACGACGTGATCATGGTGCCGATGGCGACCGGCCGGCGCAGCCTGCTCGGTGCGATGGGGCTGCCACCGCGCGCGGTGATGCAGATCGCGCTGACCGTCAACGACGTCAACGACCTCGGCTACGTGCAGTCCGAACTGGAGGCGCTGCTGCGCCAGCGCCACCGCATCGGTCCGGGCGACGAGGACGACTTCACCGTGCGCAACATGGCCGAGATCGTCGCCACGCGCACCGCCACCACCCGCCTGATGTCGCTGTTGCTGGGCGCGGTGGCCACCATCTCGCTGGTGGTGGGAGGCATCGGCATCATGAACATCATGCTGGTGTCGGTGACCGAGCGGATCCGCGAGATCGGCCTGCGCATGGCGGTCGGCGCCGGCCCCTCGGACGTGCGGCGGCAGTTCCTCGCCGAGGCGATGCTGATCTCGCTGATCGGCGGTGCCATCGGCATCGCGCTGGGCGTGGTCGGCGCGTTGCTGGTCGGTCGCATGGGCTCGCTGCCGGTGGCGCTGAACGCCAACGTGATCGGCATGGCCGCGGGCTTCTCCGTCGCCACCGGGCTGTTCTTCGGTTACTACCCGGCGCGCAAGGCCTCGCAGCTCGATCCCATCGAAGCACTGCGGCAGTAACGGAAACAGGGCCGCACCGGTGAGTGCGGCCCTGCGATGCCGGCATGCCCCGCCCGACGAGGGAAACGTGGCGGGCCGTCGCGGACTAGCGGGTGTACAGCAAGCGGTTCGGCGAGCCGCTGCCGATGCCGGTCAGGCGGTTGGTGGTCGCGTTGGTGTAGAGCCAGTTGCGCACCGTGGCAGGCGACGCCGACGGATTGTTGGTCAGGTACAGCGCCGCCGCCCCCGCGACGTGCGGTGAGGCCATCGACGTGCCGCTGATGGTGTTGGAGGCCGAGGTGCTGGTCGACCACGCCGAGGTGATCGACGAGCCGGGCGCGAAGATGTTCACGCAGCTGCCGAAGTTGGAGAACGACGAGCGTGCGTCGGTGGACGTGGTCGAGCCCACCGTCACCGCGTTGGTGACGCGTGCCGGCGAGTAGTTGCAGGCGTTGGCGTTGTCGTTGCCGGCCGCGACCACCACGGTGACGCCGCTGTTGATCAGGTTGTTAGTGGCGTTGTCGGTGGCGGTGGAGGCTCCGCCACCCAGGCTCATGTTGGCGACTGCCGGCAGCACCCGGTTGGCGCGCACCCAGTCGATGCCGGCGATGATCGTGGAATTGGTGCTGCCGCCGGTGCAGCCGAACACGCGCACCGGGACCAGCCGTACCTGCTTCGCCACGCCCCAGGTGGAGCCGCCGATGGTGCCGGCGACGTGGGTGCCGTGGCCGTTGCAGTCGTTGGTGCCACGGCCGTCGCTGATCGCCGAGTAGCCGGACAGCAGCCGGCTGCCGAACTGGGTATGGCCGGTGCGGATGCCGGAATCGATGACGTAGGCGCGCACGTTGGACGCGGTCGGCGTGTAGACGTAGGTGCCGTTCAACGGACGGTCGCGCTGGTCGACGCGATCCAGGCCCCAGGTGGCGTTGTTCTGCGTGGCCGACAGGGTGACGTAGCCGTCCTCCTCGATATAGGCCACCCGCGGGTCGTGCAGCAGCTTCTCGATGACCCGGCGGTCGGCACGTACCGCCATCCCCTGCAGCGCATGCGAATACACCGCGTCGACGGTGACCGGATGGCGGGCGGCGATCTCGACGACCATGTTCTCCACTTCCGCCACGCGCGCGGCCTTGGCCGTCGCGTCGATCCCGCCCTCACGCGCGTCGGCGAGCCTGGTGCGGACGCCGTCCTCGTGAAAGACGACGATGTACTGGCCGGGAACCGGTTGTTCGGCCTGGCGCAGTTCCGCGGCGAGCGCGGTGCCGGACAGTGCGACGGATAGTGCGAGTACGAGCACGCGTTGCTTGAGCATGACTTCCTCCAATGAAGAACGTGATGTCCGATCCCCCCGGGATGCACCATTGAGATGCAGTGATCGGCCCGGCGGCTGTCAACCACCGGTGCACACGGGCTGCCCCGTTTGCGATGCGCAACAGACCTGAACTGTGTCGTAGACCCGTTCCCCGTCGATGCAAGCGTTTGCAGGGCCGTCGCCGGAACCGCGTTTGACGCGTTGCGTCACCGCATTGCGCGGAATCGGCGCCGGTCCGCGTTGCTATGCTTCGGCGGTCTACAGGGAGATCGATATGCGTCCTTTCCTGCTTTGCTGCGTGCTTCTTCTGCTGCCTGCGCACGTCGCGTTGGCGCAGACGCAACCGACCGCGCTGGTGATCCATGGTGGTGCCGGCGTCATCGAACGTGACTCGATGCCTGCCGGGACGGAACGCGAGATACGTGCAGCGCTCGATGCGGCGCTCGATGCCGGCCACGCCGTACTGGCACGCGGCGGCAGCGCGCTCGATGCGGCCGAGGCCAGCGTGCGGGTGCTGGAGGAATCGCCACGCTTCAACGCCGGCAAGGGCGCGGTATTCAATGCCGAAGGTCGCCATGAGCTCGATGCGTCGGTGATGGAAGGCCATACGCGTCGCGCCGGTGCGGTGGCTGCGGTGTCGACCGTGCGCAGCCCGGTGCGTCTCGCGCGCCGGGTGATGGAGCAGTCGCCGCACGTGATGCTGATCGGCGATGGCGCCGAGCGCTTCGCCGACGACCATCCGGATCTCGAGCGCGTCCCCAATGCATGGTTCGACACCCCTCAGCGGCGCGAGCAGCTCGAACGCGCGCAGGCCAACGAGGCGCAGCGACAGGCCGGCCACGCCGTCCCGGCTGCGCGCGACGCCTACTTCGGCACCGTGGGCGCGGTGGCGCTCGACCGCCATGGCCACATCGCCGCGGCCACTTCCACCGGCGGCATGACCAACAAGCGCTGGGGCCGCGTCGGTGATGCGCCGATCATCGGCGCGGGCACCTGGGCGGACGATCGCTGTGGCGTGTCGGCCACCGGCTGGGGCGAGTTCTTCATCCGCAACGCGGTCGCGCACGACATCTGTGCGCGCGTGGCCTACCGCGGCGACAGCCTGGCCGATGCGGCGGGCCACGTGATCGGCGAGGTCATCCCGGCACAGGGCGGCGATGGCGGGGTGATCGCGCTGGATGCGCAGGGCAACATCGCGCTGCCGTTCAATACCCCGGGCATGTACCGCGGCTGGATCGACGCCGACGGCCGCCGTGGCGTGGCGATCTTCGCCGACGAATGACCCCGGCCGACCGCAACCTCGGGTCGACCCCATCCGGGTCGCCCCCGGCTTGTCCGTATGGCCGGCTGGCGCCGAGACTGCATGCATCCTCCAACGCTGCATGCCGGACGACACGATGACCGCGATCGGAAACCACACCATTGCCTGGGGCGACACGCTGTCGCAGATCGCCCAGCGGGCCGGTTCCACCGTCGACGCGCTGATGGCGCTGAACCCGGATATCCGCGATGCGAACCTGATCTATGCGGGTGCCTCATTGCGATTGGGCGGGGCGGACACCGACGGCGGTACCGCCACGGCCGTCGGCACGCAACGCGTCTCCGGCCGGGAGGTGGCCGCACAGGGCGGCAACGCGGCATCGATCGCGCAGCAGTTCCTCGGCACCCATGTCGGCGAGCTCAAGCACAGCGGCCAGCTGCCCATGCAGACCTGGGTGCCGGACAACGTCAACTGCGCCAACTTCGTCTCCGCCTGCCTGCAGCAGGCCGGGGTGATCGACGCCGGCCAGGGCAGCGCCTCGGTGGACCAGCTTGCGAGCAACCTCAAGGGCGACGGCTGGCAGACGGTGTCGCTGCAGAACGCCCGCCCCGGCGACGTGGTGCTGATGCAGCGCGATGGGCAGTCGCACGTGGTGCTGTTCGCCGGCTTCGAGAACGGCCAGCCGCGCTTCATCGGCTCCAACAACGTCAACAATGACGGTACCCAGAGCATCAGCTGGGGCGGCGCGTCCGGGCGCTACGAGATCATCACGCCGCCACGTTGACGGCAGCGCGGCAGGTGAAAGGCCCGGTTTCATACCGGGCCTTTTGCGTACTTGGAACCGATCCCCCCGGTTTGCTGATGACCGGCGTGGCGCCGCCCCGTGCCCCGAGCGCCCCGGACGCAGCACCGACGCGCAGCTCAGAACCCGAAAAGCTGGCGCGGCGCCGCGTGCTTAGTGGGCCAGGTGAGCCAGGCGACATCCGCCGGGCCGATCGCGTGGTCGACAAGCACCCACGCGTCGCCCTTGTGGCGCAGCAGCGCCACATGGAGATCGGACATGCCACCCTGCGCGGCGCGCTCGGCAAACGTGGTCCCGGCGTAGTCCGGTCGCGAGCCATCGGGCGCTTCGAGCCGACCCTGCACGAATGCCCACGTCCCCAGCGTGTCCATGCGCTCGATGCGCACCCGCACGCGGTCGTCGGCGGCCGCACGCACCGGCGCGATGGCGGCGGCAGCAAGGGCGGCGTACGCGGCATCGTCGGGTAGCAGCGCGACGGGAGCGGTCTGGGCGAACGGGTTGGACATGGCAGGCTCCGGTCGGGAAGGTCAGCAGGTGGAAGTCGTGGCCGATCGCCGGCGGGCGCGTGCCCGGCTGAGCGAACGGGTCACGCCTGGTGTGGGCCGTCATCGACCCAGGTAGGCACCGATGACCTGGCGCCACAGTGCATAGCCCCGGGCATTGAGGTGCAGGCCGTCATCGAGGAACAGTTCGCCACGCGGTTGGCCCGCGGCATCGAGCATCGGCGTGAATACGTCGATGTAGTCGATGTCGGGCTGGCGACGGGCCCAGTCGGCGATCAGTGCGTTCGCCTCGCGCTGGTCGTCGATCAGGTGTGCATTGAGCGGACTCGGTTTGATGGCGATAAAGGCCACCGGCGTACCGGGCAGCTCGCGATGGACGCGTTCGGCGAAGCGGCGTGCGTCCGCCGCCACCTGCGCTGGGCTGCGGCCAGACATCAGATCGTTGTCACCGGAGTAGATCAGCACGCGGCCGGGGCGGTAACGGATGGTGATCTCGTCGGCGTAATGCACGGCGTCGCGGAACTGCGAGCCGCCGAAGCCGCGGTTGAGCACCGGCAGGTCGCCGAACGCGCGTTCCAGGTCGGGCCACATCCGTACCGAGGAGCTGCCGGTGAACACGACAGGCCGCTGCGGTGGCGGACGTGCCGCATCCTCGGCGGCGAAGCGCGCCATGTCCTCGATCCACCCCGGCGACGACACCGGATCCAGCGGCGGGACATCGGTGGACGGCACGCTGGCAATGGCGACGCCGGCCCACAGCAACGCGGCAGCCAGCAGGGTGCGGAACAGGCGGAGCGGAAACAGCGGCATCGATATCGCGCGGCGGGGTGGTCCGTCAGTCAAGCAGGGCGACTGGCGCGATGCAAACCCGGGCGCGCCACGCTGACGGCGCCTGCGCCCGCTGTGGCAGAATGTCGGGCTTCCGGCCCGTCACAGTGCCCGCGCCTCGATGTCCATGACCGCCGTGTTTTCCGTATTGCCCGCGCTCCGCGGCGTGCGACCCGTCCCTACCGGCCCCGCGCCGGCCGGACAGGACAACGCGTGAACGATGGACGGCACCGGACACTGGCCGCGCGGGCCGGCGAGGATGTGGAAGGCGACACTGTGGTCACTGCAGGGCCTGCGTGCGGCGTGGCTGCACGAGTCCTCGTTCCGGCTGGAGGTCTGCCTGCTGGTCGTGCTGGCGCCGCTGGCACTGTGGCTGGGCAGCAACGGTATCGAGCGTGCGCTGCTCCTGGGCAGCTGTCTGCTGGTCCTCACGGTGGAACTGCTCAACTCCGCGATCGAGGCGGTGATCGAGCGTTTCGGCGGCGAGTGGCATGAGCTGGCCGGGCGCGCAAAGGACATGGGATCGGCCGCGGTGTTCGTGGCGATGCTGAACGTACTGCTGGTGTGGGGGCTGATCCTGCTCCCGCGCTGGCTCTGACCGGCCACGGCCGGATCCGACAAGGGCGACAAAGACAATGATGGAACTGTTGACCGACCCGCAGGTGTGGATCCTGCTGGTGACGCTGTCCGCGATCGAGATCGTGCTCGGCATCGACAACCTGGTGTTCATTTCGATCGCGGTGGGCAAGCTGCCGCTGGAGCGGCGCGAGTTCGCGCGCAAGTTCGGCATCGCGGTGGCGTGCATCACCCGCGTCGGCCTGCTGCTGACGCTGGCGTGGCTGGCGCGGCTGACCGATCCGCTGTTCGAACTGTTCGGCCGCGGCGTGTCGGTGCGCGACCTGATCCTGATCCTCGGCGGCCTGTTCCTCATCGTGAAGGGCGCGATGGAGATCCGCGAGCAGCTCAAGGGCGACGAGCATGGCGACACCAGCACCGCGGGCGCGGCTACGGCCTCGTTCGGCTCGGTGATCGCGCAGATCGCGGTGATCGATATCGTGTTCTCGCTGGATTCGGTGATCGCCGCGGTCGGCATGGCCGGTGACTACGTGCCGGTGATGGTGGCGGCGATCCTGATCGCAGTGGCGGTGATGCTGCTCGCCGCGCAGCCGCTGGGCCGCTTCATCGACGCCAATCCGACGGTCAAGATGCTGGCGCTGGCCTTCATCGTGCTGATCGGCGTGTACCTCACCCTGGACGGGTTCGGCCTGCACATTCCGAAGGGCTATATCTACGGCGCGATGGGCTTCTCCGCGTTCGTGGAGATCCTCAACCTGTGGGCCAAGCGCAACACGATGCGCAACCAGGGCGAGGTGCTGCCGCCGGTGGACGAGCCACGGCATCCGATGCCGCGTTGACCGCGGCGATGATTTCCCGGTCGGCGTCGCTGGTCGGGCCTGCATGAGCGGAGGAGCCGCAGTCCGATGACGATCCTGCACCAGATCGATCCCGTCGCCTTCTCGCTGCCGGCATTCGAACTGTTCGGCCGCCAGTTCCATCCGCAGGTGCACTGGTACGGGCTGATGTACCTGGTCGCGTTCACGAGCGCCTGGTTGCTGGGCCGCACGCGCATCCGCGCCGGCCGGCTGCCCGGCGTGGACTACAACGCGTTCGGCGACCTGCTGTTCTACTGCATGTTCGGGGTCATCCTCGGCGGGCGCGTCGGCTACGTGCTGTTCTATGCCTTCGGCGACTTCCTCGCCGATCCGACGATGCTGCTGCGGCCCTGGGAAGGCGGGATGAGTTTCCACGGTGGCCTGCTCGGCGTATTGCTGGCCGCATGGCTGTGGGCGCGCCGGCAGCGGCTGCACTTCTTCGACGTGATGGATTTCGGTGCGCCGCTGGTGCCGCTCGGGCTGGGCGTGGGCCGCATCGGCAACTGGATCGGCGGCGAACTCTGGGGTCGTACCACCGACGGCAGCTGGGGCGTGGTGTTTCCCAAGGCATTGCCGCAGCCGTTCTGGAGCATGGATCTCGACTCGTTGCGCACGCTGCATGCCAGCGGTGCGCTCGACGTCCATGCGCGACATCCGTCGCAGCTCTACCAGGCCTTCCTCGAAGGCGTGGTGCTGTTCGCGATCGTCTGGATCTACTCGATGAAGCCGCGCCGTCGCTACGCGGTCTCCGGCAGTTTTGCGCTCGGCTACGGGGTGTTCCGCTTCATCGTCGAGTTCGTCCGCGAACCCGATGCACAGCTCGGATACCTTGCATTCGGTTGGCTGACCATGGGCCAGGTGCTGAGCCTGCCGTTGATCGCGCTTGGCCTGTTCCTGTTCTGGAAGTCGCGTGCGGCGCCGGTGCTGGAGCCACAAGCCGCGGCGTCGGGCGCGCGCTGACATGCGCGCCTATCTCGATCTGCTCCGGCATGTGCTCGAGCACGGGACGGAGAAGTCCGATCGCACCGGGACCGGTACGCGCAGCGTGTTCGGCTGGCAGATGCGCTTCGACCTCAACGCGGGCTTCCCGCTGGTCACCACCAAGAAACTGCACCTGCGCTCGATCGTCCACGAGCTGCTGTGGTTCCTGAAGGGCGAGACCAATATCGGCTACCTGCGCGACAACAGGGTCGGCATCTGGGACGAATGGGCCGATGCCGATGGCGAGCTTGGTCCGGTCTACGGCAAGCAGTGGCGGCGCTGGGACGATGGCCGCGGTGGCGAGATCGACCAGATCCGCTGGGTGGTCGACGAGATCCGCCGCAACCCGGACTCGCGCCGGCTGGTGGTCAGCGCCTGGAACGTGGCCGACCTGCCGGCGATGGCGCTGCAGCCCTGCCACGCGCTGTTCCAGTTCTACGTGGTCGACGGCAGGCTCAGCTGCCAGCTGTACCAGCGCAGTGGGGACATCTTCCTCGGCGTGCCGTTCAACATCGCAAGCTATGCGCTGCTCACGCAGATGGTGGCGCAGGTGACCGGCCTGGGCGTGGGCGACTTCGTGCACACGCTCGGCGACGCGCATCTGTATTCGAACCATTACGAACAGGCGCGCGAGCAGCTCGCCCGCGAGCCGCGGCCGTTGCCGACCCTGCAGCTCAACCCGCAGGTGACCGACCTGTTCGCGTTCGACTACGACGACATCGCGATCGTCGGCTATGAACCGCATCCGGCGATCAAGGCGCCGATCGCGGTCTGAACGATGACGCGACTGAGCCTTGTCGCCGCACTCGATCGCCACCGTGCGATCGGCCGTGGCAACGCCCTGCCGTGGCACCTGCCCGATGACCTCAGGCGCTTCAAGGCGCTGACGCTCGGCAAACCGGTGCTGATGGGCCGCCGTACCGCGGAGTCACTGGGCCGGACGCTGCCCGGGCGCGAGAACCTGGTGCTGACACGCTCGGGGCGCGCGCCGTTTGCCGGCATGCGTGCCATCGCCTCGCTCGATGACGCACTGGCGCTCGACGTACCGGAGCTGTGCGTCATCGGCGGCGGCGAGATCTACGCGATGACGCTGCCGCTGGCGGACACCCTCCACCTCACCCACGTCGATACCGAGGT